>JANNBH010000062.1:0-52723 GCA_031385245.1 Hyphomicrobiales bacterium
GGTTGGCCAAGTTGTGATGCAGGGCGGCAAGATGCAAGTTGCCTTCAAACTCTATGATGTGAACACCGGCCAATTGGTAACTGGCACAAGCTTTACGGCCACGCCAAAAGTAGCACGGCGTATTGCTCATAAAATTGCTGATCTTATTTATGGATCGATCACCGGCTATCCCGGCTATTTCGATACGCGCGTAGTATATGTGGATGAATCTGGCACCAAAGATAAGCGCATTAAGAAGCTTGCGATTATGGACCAAGATGGGTTTGGGGCGCGCACTTTGACCAAGGGCAATGAAATTTTGCTCACGCCGCGTTTTTCTCCCAACTCTCAAGAAATTACCTATGCTGCAATCGGCACAGAGGCCTCGCGGGTTTATCTTTATAACATCGACACTGGCCAGAAAGAAATTGTGGGTGATTTTCCCAACATGAGTTTTGCGCCGCGCTTTTCGCCTGATGGGCAGCGCGTGATTATGAGTTTGCAAAGTGATGATGGCCGAAATTCAAATATTTTTGAAATGGACTTGCGCTCCAAACAAGTGCGGCAATTGACCAACGAAAACTCGATTAACACCGCACCAAGCTATGCTCCCGATGGTGGGCAGATTGCTTTTGAGTCTGATCGTGGCGGCACGCAGCAAGCCTATGTGATGAACTCCGATGGCTCCAATCAACACCGCATCAGCTTTGGCAAGGGGCGCTATTCAACGCCGGTCTGGTCGCCAGATGGCAAATGGATTGCATTCACCAAACAAGGCGAGAGCAAATTTTCAATTGGAGTGATGAACCCAGATGGTTCTGGCGAGCGCATTCTCACGGAAGGTCGCCATAATGAAGGGCCAACATGGTCGCCTAACTCTCGCGTGGTGATGTTCTTCCGCGAAAGCGGTGGTGAGAGTGGTGGCCCGCAACTTTATTCGGTGGATATTTCCGGATACAATGAGCAGGTTGTGCCTACGCCAGAATTTTCATCAGACCCCGCATGGTCACCTCTTCTTAACTAAGTTCGGTCATTACAATTTTAATGAATGAGGCTGGGTGGCCTTTAAAGGCGGTTTTGGCTTTCCTATGGAAAGTCAAAACGCACTAGTGTGTGGAGTTTTGAGTATGCGTAATTCTATTAGTTTTAAAATTGTTGTTGCTTTGGCTTCTGTGTTGGCACTTTCGGCCTGCACCAAGAAAAGCAAAACCGCCGCTGGTTTGGACAGTGGCATGAATTCTGGTTTGAGTGGCGAACAAATGGCAGGCTCGGCCTTGGCGGGTTCTGCTGCTGATCTGGCGCAAAATGTGGGCGACCGGATTTATTTTGAAAACGCCCAAACTGATTTAACCGAAGAAGCCAGTTCAACATTGCTGCAACAGGCCAATTGGCTGAAAAAATATGATGGTGTGACGATTCAGATCGAAGGCCATGCCGATGAACGCGGCACGCGCGAGTATAATATATCGCTTTCGGCCCGTAGAGCCACAGTGGTTCGCGCCTTCTTAATCGCCCAAGGCATTGAAAGTGGACGGATTTCTACCATTGCTTACGGAAAAGAGCGTCCGGTAAAATTATGTGATGCGGAGTCATGTTGGTCACAAAATCGCCGTGCTGTTACCGTTATTACAGGCGGGGCGAACGCGAGTTAGGGCTTTAGCTTATGTTTGCGGTTTGTTAACCATGTGCCACCACACTTGCGTGCGGTGGCATTTTGCGCCATTTGCCCGTTTTTGGGCGCAGTTAATTTGAGCGATTCTGCAAAGCCATCGGGCGAGCAGAACAGCTAAGCTTTAGGAGTGACGACGATGATGACGCGCGTAGCAAGTTTCAAGATGGCAGCCATTAGCTGCTGCTTTTTGGCTTTGGCAGCCTGTTCCAAGAAAAATCAACCAGACCTTGATGCTGGTTTGGGCGGGGCTGGCAATGGCGTGAGCTCTGCAACGCCTGGCTCTAAGTCTCAGTTTGAATCTGAAATTGGTGACCGGGTTTATTTCTTGAACGATCAAACATCGCTCACCCCAGAAGCGTCCGATATTTTAACCAAGCAAGCGCAATGGTTGCAGCAATATCCTAATGTGACAATTCAAGTTGAAGGCCATGCCGATGAACGCGGCACCCGCGAATATAACATTTCGCTTTCCGCTCGCCGTGCGACCACAGTGCGTGGTTTCTTGATCAGCCAAGGTGTTGCTGGCAGCCGAGTGGCTTCCATCGCTTATGGCAAAGAACGCCCGGTGGCACTTTGTGATGAAGAACAATGCTGGAGCCAGAACCGCCGCGCAGTTACGGTGATAACGGGTGGTGCCAATTGAGTTTGCTGGCTGTTGCAGTTACGCAACAGCTGCTGACAATTCAAAATCTTCCTGATCCAGCCTCAATTCTAACGCGATTTGGTTTCAGATCAGGGAAAATCAGTTTTTTGGATTCTATCCCATGTTGAAAAAAAGTCTTTTCGTTTTTGCACTGATGATGAGTGTTTCCACTCTTCCGGCCAGTGCCGATGATGTGAGCAACCGCGTAGATGCGCTAGAAAATCAGGTGCGTCTGTTGGTGGGCCAGATTGAAGAGATGAATTATATCATCAAGCAAATGCAAGCACAGCAGGGTGCTGCGCCACAAAAAATGGGTGCTCTTGAGCAGCCTGTGCAAGTGGCGCCTCCGTCTAAAAAGAAGCTGGTTATGCAACAACCGGTGGTTCCACAAATTTCTGGCCAGACCAGCGATGGTGGCGTTGAGATCATTCAAGAAACACCTTTGGCTGGGGATGCAAGCCAGCCTGCTCAACAAGGCACACTATATGGTGGTGTTGAAGATGGCACGGCTCCGCAAGAAACAGTTTTGGGTGCGATGAGCAACAAGGCTGCCCAAACTGGCGATGGCGGTTTTGCCGGCAAAGTTTTGGTGCCTCAAGGTGGCGAAGACTTAGCACTTGCTCCGATTTTAGAAGATCAAGGAACCGGCATTGAAGCTGTTTCGTTGCAGGAAACGCCAGATGACTTGTTTATGAAGTCTGAAAAAGCTTTACTGCAATTGCAATATGCTGATGCACAAACAGGTTTCAAAGAATTTCTCGCTAAATATCCCGATCATAATTTGGCGGGCAGCGCCCAATATAAGTTGGGCGAAACTTATTACGCGCAACAAGAATATAGCGATGCCGCGCAGAATTATCTGACAGGCTATAAGCAATTTCCAAAAAGCCGCCGGGCCGCTGATAGCTTATTGAAGCTTGGTTTATCGCTGAATAAGCTTGGTCAAAAAGAACAAGGCTGTGCGGCACTTGGTTCAGTTGGAAGCGAATTTCCGAAAGCTGTGGAAGCCAATAAACGCGCGCAAGCGGAATATAAGCGTGCTGGTTGCTGAGCCATTTAAGCTCGATCAAATTTTTATAAAGTTAAGCGGATTGGCCCGCGTGGCGCTGGCAGTTTCTGGTGGTTCAGATTCGCTTGCCATGTTGCGGATGGTGCATGAGTGGGCGGCAGGGTTGCAGCAAGCTCCCGAAATTTTTGTTCTCACTGTTGATCATGGTTTGCGCGAGACTGCTGCTGATGAGGCCAGACAAATGGCGCGCTGGTGTGAAGAGCTTGGCGTTTCGCACCAAATTTTGCAGTGGCAACATGACGGCGTTACACGCGGCATTCAAGCTAAGGCGCGTGCTGCACGCTATGATTTGATGGCAGCGTGGTGTGTGGCACACGACATTTCGATTTTGCTCACAGCGCACACGGCTGATGATCAGGCCGAAACTGTTTATATGCGATTGGAGCGCACAGATAGCCCCAGTAGTATTGCGGGCATTTGGCCAGAACTTCAGTGGAAGGGTGTTTTGATTTTGCGGCCTTTGCTTAAAATGCGGCGTGTTGATTTGCAAAATTATCTGAAGACTATTGAACAAGTTTGGATTGATGATCCTTCCAATGTTGACCAGCGCTTTGAGCGCGTGCGGGTTAGGAAGTCTCTTGCTGGCGAACTTCATGGTTTTGATGCACAGGCCGATGCTGCACAAGAATATATGGAGCTGGCAACACGGGCCAATAAGGATTGGTGCGACAAACATATTCATATTCACGAGACTGGATTTTTGACGCTCCAACGCGCCGCGCTCGCCAAACTTGATCAGCCCGATTTTGATTTGGTAATTTTGCGGATGATTGATCTTTGCGGGCACTCGCTGCGTAAAGTGGAGAGAGAAGCACGATTGAAATTGCAAAGCTGGTTGGCGCAAGAAAAAACTGGTCGGCGCACTTTAAGTGGAGCGATGTTTGCAAAACGCAAAGACGTGATAATCGCGGCGCGAGAGCCGGGGCGGATTTCGAATGTTCCGCAGATTTTTGGAGCCGACGGCGCGTTAGTTTGGGATGGGCGGTTTCAGGTGCGTGGACCCATTGGGGCCGCAATTGTGCCGCTGAGCGATGTGGGGCCGGTGGCGCGCCGCCGCGATATTCCAGCTTTCGTGCAGGATGGGCTTCCGGCCATTGTACAAAACGGCCAGATTTGGTCGATTCCGCATCTTGGCTTTGGTCAGCCTGTGGAGATTAAGTTTTTACGGCATTAAGGATTGCGTAGCCTTGGAATTGTAGAGTGCAGGGCTTATGTAGTGTGGAAGTAATTAGCATGTTTGCAGACTTTCGTGGTTTTGCAGCAGATTCGAGGGAAAATTGAACCAGTTTCGCAATTTCGGCATTTGGATTGTCATCGCTCTTTTGTTGGTGGCTTTGTTTAGCTTGTTTCAAAGCCAAACCTTGCGCGGAGGGTCCACGGAAGTTGCCTATTCCGAATTCCTCGACAAAGTTACAAATGGTAGCGTTAAGAGCTTCAGCTATTCCAGCGGCACGATTACAGCCAAGGAAGGCGACAAGACGCTTGTGACTTATGGCCCACTTAGCGATGCTGATTTGAAGTTGTTTCGCGACAAAAACGTTGAAATGAATTTCCGTCCGCCACAGGGTGACTCATTGCTGAGCAACTTCCTGATTTGGTGGTTGCCGATGATTGTGCTGGGTGGTGTTTGGTTTTTCTTTATGCGCCAAATGCAATCTGGTTCGGGCAAGGCCATGGGCTTTGGCAAATCGAAAGCCAAGCTGCTCACTGAAAAGCAAGGCCGCGTGACATTTGATGATGTGGCTGGCGTGGATGAAGCCAAGGATGATTTGCAAGAAATTGTGGAGTTTTTGAAAGACCCACAAAAATTCCAACGCCTTGGTGGCAAAATTCCGCGCGGTGCTTTGCTCGTTGGTCCTCCAGGTACGGGTAAAACTTTGCTGGCGCGCGCCATTGCTGGTGAAGCAGGTGTTCCGTTCTTCACGATCTCTGGTTCAGACTTTGTGGAAATGTTTGTGGGCGTTGGCGCAAGCCGCGTGCGTGATATGTTTGAGCAGGCCAAGAAGAATGCGCCTTGCATTATCTTCATCGACGAAATTGATGCTGTGGGCCGCCACCGTGGTGCGGGCCTTGGCGGTGGCAATGATGAGCGTGAACAAACGCTCAACCAGTTGCTCGTCGAGATGGATGGCTTTGAAGCCAATGAAGGTGTGATCATTGTTGCGGCTACAAACCGTCCTGATGTGCTTGATCCTGCTTTGTTGCGCCCCGGTCGTTTTGATCGCCAGATCACGGTTGGCAATCCTGATGTGAAGGGCCGTGAACAAATTCTTCTGGTTCACATGAAGAATGTGCCGCTGGCTCCAGATATTGATGCCAAGGTTTTGGCGCGGGGCACACCTGGATTCTCTGGTGCTGATCTTGCCAATCTTGTAAACGAAGCCGCTCTTCTCGCCGCACGCCGCAACAAGCGCATGGTGACGCAAGGTGAATTTGAAGATGCCAAAGATAAAGTGATGATGGGTGCTGAGCGCCGCTCGCTGGTGATGAACCCAGAAGAATTGCTCAACACGGCTTACCATGAAGCTGGTCATGCGATTGTTGGCATCATCGTTCCTTATGATCCTTTACATAAAGTAACCGTGGTGCCGCGCGGACGCGCACTTGGTCTCACGATGAACCTGCCAGCAGGGGACCGCCATAGCTACACAGTGGAATGGTGTGAATCGCGCCTTGCTGTGTTGTTTGGGGGCCGCGAAGCTGAGCTTATTCATGGTGGCGAAAAGAATGTAACCAACGGTGCCGTTGGCGATATTCAAATGGCTACATCGTTGGCGCGCGCCATGGTGATGGAATGGGGCATGAGCGAAAAGCTTGGCCGCGTTCGGTATGGCGCTAATGAGCAGGAAGTGTTTTTGGGCCACAGTGTGACCCAGAGCAAAAACATTTCAGAAGAAACCGCGCGTTTGATTGACGAAGAAACCCGCAAGCTTATTCAAGCGGGTGAAGCCAAAGCCAAGAAGATTTTGGCGAAATATCGCAAAGGTCTGCATGATGTGGCAAAAGCTTTGGTTCAATATGAGACGCTAAATGGCGAAGAAGTGAAGCTTATTCTTGACGGCAAGGTTTTGAACCGTGACGACAAGCCAAAAGCGAGGCCAACTTCTTCGAGCACACCAAGTGTGCCGCGTGCTGGTAAGCGCGCCGGTGGACTAGAGCCACAGACGCAAGGGTAAATAGAAAAGTGGCCCTTCGTGGGCCACTTTTTTTAAGGAAAGCCAGATGCCCAAAACCTATCTCCGTCCACTTTCCATTGTATATGGCCCTGATGCGCGTGCCATGATTTCGTCTGGCATTGCTGGTGCCTTGGGTGGCATGGGGCATATTGCGTTCACACAGGTGGAAGAAATTACGCGTGATGGTAAATCCGTTCATCGTGAGATCAAGAACTTCATCGAGCTTAAAAATCATCCGCTTACGGATGAAATTACGAGGTCGCGCGAAACCTTTGCTGAATTGCAACTGAGCCGTGCTTTGGTGATGGGCATTGTGAATGTGACACCCGATAGTTTTTCTGATGGTGGTGAGTATGCTGAAGAGCAAACCGCTACTGCCCATGGCTTGCAATTGGCCGAGCAGGGGGCGGATATTCTTGATGTGGGTGGTGAATCTACAAGGCCGGGCTCCAATGAAGTTATGCTGGAAGATGAACGCCAGCGAATTATTCCGGTGATTGCGGCTTTGAGCAAAGATCACGTTGTTTCTGTTGATACGCGCAAATCTGAATTGATGCGTGATGCTGCACAGGCCGGCGCTAAAATTATCAATGATGTTTCAGCTTTGGGATTTGATGCGGCCAGTGTGGGGTTGGTTTCCAAGCAGCAATTACCAGTTATTTTGATGCACGCCCAAGGCGAACCGCGAACCATGCAATTAGCGCCTAAGTATGATGATGTGGCTTTAGATGTTTATGATTGGCTGGCGGCGCGCATTGAAATGGCCATGGCTGCGGGCATTCAAAAATCGCGCATTTGTGTTGATCCCGGCATTGGTTTTGGCAAAAGCCTTCAGCATAATCTTGATCTCCTGCGGCAACTCACCTTGTTTCACGGATTAGGTGTTGGATTACTCGTTGGGCTTTCACGCAAAAATATGGTGGGGGTTTTGACTGGCGAAAAGGTGGCGGCAAAGCGTGGTGCTGGATCAGTAGGTGGGGCCTTGCAGGCTGCCATGATGGGAGCGCATATACTCCGCGTTCATGATGTTAAAGAAACTGTTGATGCCTTAGCGGTTTTTAATGGTGCGCTGGACCCGGCTTCAACGGGTGTTTAGGAATTTGTGCTAGATTATTTGGCGGGATTTAGGGGAAGATTAAATTATGACTCGCAAATATTTTGGCACTGATGGAGTTCGCGGCCGTGCAAATACAGGTGCTATGACGCCTGATATTGTAATGAAAATTGGCATGGCGGCAGGCCAGCTGCACCGCCGTGGTGGGCACCGACACCGCGTGGTGATTGGCAAAGATACGCGCCTTTCTGGTTATATGATTGAGCAAGCGTTAACGGCGGGGCTTTTATCTGCTGGCATGGATGTGTTTTTGTTTGGGCCTGCACCCACACCTGCTGTTGCGATGCTCACGCGCTCGATGCGGGCTGATTTGGGGGTGATGATTTCCGCTTCGCATAATCCTTATTACGACAATGGCATTAAATTTTTTGGTCCCGATGGTTATAAACTTTCGGATGAGCAAGAATTAAAAATTGAAGCGTTGGTTGATAACCCATCGCAAATCACGCTTGCTGGCTCTGATCATATTGGACGGGCCAAGCGCGTCGAAGATTCCAGTGCGCGTTATATTGAATTTGCCAAACGCACTTATGTGGGCGATGGCGGTCTAGATGGGCTCCGCATTGTAATTGATACAGCCCATGGCGCTGCTTATCGCACGGCTCCTCCTGTGCTGTGGGAACTGGGAGCCGAAATAATTCAAATTGGGGATGAACCCAATGGCCTTAACATCAATGAGAAATGTGGCTCCACGCATCCTGAAACCATGTGCCAGCGTGTGCGCGAAACGCGTGCTGATATTGGTATTGCTTTAGATGGTGATGCAGATCGCGTAATTATTTGTGATGAAAATGGCCGGGTGATTGATGGCGATCAAATCATGGCTTTGGTTGCGTCATCTTGGGCGGCGCGTGGCCAACTTAAAGGTGGTGGGTTGGTTGCTACGATCATGTCTAATCTTGGATTAGAGCGCTTTATGGAATCCAAGGGCCTCACCTTGGCGCGCACTAAAGTGGGTGATCGTTACGTGGTGGAACATATGCGAGAGCACGGTTTTAATGTGGGCGGTGAACAATCTGGTCATATTGTGATGAATGATTTTGCCACTACGGGAGATGGTTTGCTGGCCGCTTTGCAAGTGCTTGCTGAAGTGGTGCGTCAAGGAAAGCCAGTGAGTGAAGTGTGCAACATGTTCACGCCATTCCCGCAAGTTTTGAAGAACGTGAAATTTTCCGGTGGCAAACCATTGGAAGATGCTCATGTTAAATCGGCGATTAAAGATGCTGAAGGCATGTTGGGAAATTCTGGCCGTTTGGTTATTCGCCCTTCAGGCACGGAACCTTTAATCCGCGTGATGGCGGAAGGCCAAGACGAAATAATGGTTCGCAAAATTGTTGATGATCTGTGCAGTGTGATTTCAAAATCGGCTGCTTAGATTTAAGGTCAGCGCCGCGTTTCTAACCTGTCTCAATTCAACACAAAAATCGTTGTATTCCTGCAACAGATTCGAACAGTCACAATCGTGCCTTTTTCTTGCCCGCCTTGGAACACATCGCTCATTCAAATTGGTTTCATCAAACGGGATGGTTTGTTTTGAGAGGTGACGATTATGAAGATGTTGAAAATAATTTTGTGGGCGGGTTTAGTTTCTTTGCCACTGGTGGCGGCAGCGCAAGCTGCGGATAATGATGCTTATGTGCCAAGCGAAGCTTCGACTACAACTGGATTTTATCTACGTGGTGACGTTGGTGCTTCATTCCTGAATTGGAGTGGCGGCAACGATGATACGGCATGGGTTGCTGGCGGCGGCGTTGGCTATCAGTTCAATGATAATTTCCGCACCGATCTGACTGTTGATTGGGCTGGTGGTTATGACATTGCACCAGGTGCCACGCTTGATACCACAGTTGTTCTTGGCAATGCCTATTTCGACTTTAAAAACAATTCCATGTTCACGCCTTATGTGGGTGCTGGTCTTGGTTATGGCTGGGCTTCTGGCCCTGGATATGTGGATAGTTCAGGCTTGGCTTATAGTCTTGCTGCGGGTGTGAGCATTGATATGAGCAGCAATCTCTCTCTTGATGTGGGCTACCGCTTCCGTGATATCGTGGTTTCTTCTGATGATCCGATGGAGCATCAAGTGACTGCGGGCATTCGCTTCAAGTTCTAAGTTAAGCGATATTATTTGAACGTGCCCATCCACGAAAGTGGAGGGCGCGTTTTTTTGTCCTCTAGAGCAGGTTTACTTGTTGATCAGCATCACCAATTGCTTTTGCAGACTTAACTGCATCTTTCCGCGCCATGGGAAGATCAAGGCGCTTGCCTTCTAAGATTTCCTCGACTGTGACGATTTGTAATCGATCATCTTCGCGGTTGAGAAGCGGGTGTTTGAATTTGCCAGCGGCCACCACTTCTTGCAGCATCGACTTGGTTGGTTTGTCCATCGTGAGCAGAATCCCGAACTCAGCTTTTTCGCGTTGCCTGTCGCTGTTCAAGGTGGCGATGGTGGCGCGGTTAGCCCCGCCGGATTTGACTTGCAGAATGGCTTTGCCGTTTTCGTTCTTGTCCATCATAAAATAGGCAATACCATCAATGCCGCCATCGGCGCCTTTCTTGTCATTGATGCGGGCTTGGTTGTTGGAATAGGCGAGCACGGACCATTTTTCAAATTCCTTGCGGGTCTTATCATCCTTGCGATTGGCAAGAGCGACAGCCGACGCGATATCGCGCGGCACACCATCCAATTTGATATTGGCTTCGATCTCAACCCATTTTTCTTTGTATTTATCTTGTAGCCTTTTGAGAATGAGTGAGATGGACTGATAGGTAATGTCGATGCCAATCCACTGGCGATTTAGACGCTGTGCTACAGCAACAGTGGTGCCACATCCGCAATAAGCATCAAGCACCGTGTCGCCTTCATTTGATGAGGCTTTGATTATACGTTCAAGCAAAGCTTCGGGTTTTTGGGTTGGGTAACCGAGGCGCTCGGCAGTGGATGCTTGAAGAGAATTTATATCAGTCCAATAATCTTCTTCGTATGCGTCGTGTGCTTCTAAGGCCTCAATGTCAGACCAATGATCCTCCGGGATTTTTCCTTCATCAAGATAGTATTTGTAGTATTTGGTTTCACCTTTCTTATTTTTGGTTCCGTAAACTAGCCGATATTCCCTGCCATCGTCGTCTTTTTCCAAGCGACCGCCAAAGCTGGTTTTACCGCTTTTCATCTCGACTCTAATGTCTTTCGCATTGAATGCAAAAGCAGACGACCTCGTATAGTAAAAAATAATGTCGTGCTTTTTTCCAAAGTGATTTTTGCTTTTACCGCCGTGGCTATATCCCCAAACTATTTCATTTACAAAATCTCCGCCTTGTCCGCAAAACACAGCATCCAGAACCAGCTTCAAATAATGCGAAGCCGTAGGGTCGCAATGCAGATAAAAGCTGCCTGTGGGTTTCAACACACGATGGATTTCAACGATCCGTAATGTCATGTGTACGAGATATGCCATCAACGCCCCGTGTTTTAGAACTTTCTCTAACCCTCTGATCAATTCGACGGTTTGCTCGGTGAATTTGCCATTCTGCAAATTGGCTACATCTAAGATGTAAGCGATCCCCTCTCTGGCTTCGTCGCCCCATTCCCATGTGTCGGTGAATGCTTGGGCAAGGGCGCGATCTTCGCCGCCTTGGTTATTGTAAATTTGGAAATAGTTGCGCTTGGAGTTAAACGGTGGATCTATGTAGCAAAGGTCAACGCTTTCAGCCGCAACCTTGCGCCGCAGCACATCAAGATTATCACCGTAAAAAAGTTGGTTTTTCTCAGCATTTTGAGTATAATTGTGCTGTGCTGTGCTGTGCTGAAGCGCTAGATTTGTCTTTGGCCAAGACTTCCTCCAAGTGTTTATCTTTTGCTCAAAGACGTCACTGGAACATTAGTGGAACTTCCTAATGTTTCAAGACATATTCTCACTTAAATTTTGAACTTCAAAAGTTTGAATTACTCACAACGCACATTCCCTCTTGATTTGCGACCGTCTTTCCGTCATTAACGCCCTCGGGCGAGCCTTCCCCAATGAAGGCCTGTTCATCTGTAAGGATGGAGATAAACATGACAGATCATAAACCGGGCACACGCCCTGTATGCGCTAACTTTTCTTCTGGCCCCTGCGCGAAGTTTCCTGGCTGGACCCCGCAAAAATTAGAGAATGCTGTTTTAGGCCGTTCGCATCGCTCATCTTTGGGCAAGGCGCGGCTGAAGAAGGCGATCAACCTAACCCGCGAGGTTTTGCAGGTTCCTGCGGATTACCGCATTGGCATTGTGCCTGCATCCGACACGGGCGCTGTGGAAATGGCTTTGTGGTCGCTGTTAGGTTCGCGGCCTGTTGATATGGTGGCGTGGGAAAGTTTTGGCGAAGGCTGGGTTTCGGATGTTGTGAAACAGCTGAAGCTTAAAGACGCACGGAAGATTATTGCACCCTATGGCGAGCTGCCAGATTTAGCTTCGATCAATTTTGATAATGATGTGGTGTTCACTTGGAACGGCACCACATCTGGCGTGCGGGTTCCCAATGCTGATTTCATTCCGGCGGCGCGTGAAGGTTTGACGATTTGCGATGCTACGTCTGCGGCCTTCGCGCAGGACATGGATTTTGCGAAGTTGGATGTGGTGACCTTCTCGTGGCAGAAAGTTTTGGGCGGAGAAGGTGCTCATGGTGTGCTCATATTGTCGCCCCGTGCCGTGGCGCGTTTGGAATCTTATGTTCCAGCTTGGCCCATGCCAAAGATTTTCCGGCTCACATCCGGCGGCAAGTTGATTGCAGGCATTTTTGAAGGCGAGACCATCAATACGCCTTCGATGCTGTGTGTTGAAGATTATATTTTGGCTTTAGAGTGGGCGCAGAGTGTTGGCGGGTTGGCGGGTTTGCAAAAACGCGCTGATGCTAATGCTGCTGTTATTGACCATTGGATTTCCAGAACACCGCACGCGCATCATTTGGCCAAGGTAGAGAACACGCGCTCCAACACCTCAGTGTGTTTGACCTTAGATGGCGCTGAGGATGTACCGAAGAAAATGGTGAAGCTGCTGGAAGCCGAAAAAGTGGCTTATGATATTGGGGCTTATCGTGATGCTCCGGCGGGCTTACGCATTTGGTGTGGTGCCACGGTGGAGACTTCCGATGTGCAAGCGCTCACCCATTGGCTTGATTGGGCTTACGCCCAAGCTTCCATTTAATTTCATTTTCAATTCAAAGGAGAGCCATCATGGCCCCACGCGTTCTTATTTCCGATAAGTTGTCAGAAGCCGCCGTTCAAATTTTCCGTGACCGGGGAGTAGAGGTGGATTACCTGCCTGATCTTGGCAAAGACAAGGATGCACTGCTTGCTAAAATTGGTGAGTATGATGGCCTTGCCATTCGCTCGGCCACCAAAGTTTCGCCAAAAATTTTGGAGGCCGCAAAGAATTTAAAAGTGATTGGCCGTGCCGGCATTGGTGTGGACAATGTGGATATTCCAGCCGCCACCGCACGCGGCATTGTGGTGATGAATACGCCATTTGGAAATGCAATCACCACGGCTGAACACGCGCTCTCGATGATGATGGCTTTGGCACGGCAAATTCCAGAAGCCAATGCTTCTACGCACGCTGGCAAGTGGGAGAAGAACCGCTTTATGGGTGTAGAACTTTTCAACAAAACACTCGGCATTATTGGCTGCGGCAACATTGGGTCAATCGTGGCTGATCGTGCGCTTGGCTTGAAAATGAAAGTGATTGCGTTTGATCCGTTTCTTTCAGCTGAACGCGCGCTAGATATTGGTGTTGAAAAGGTTGAGCTTGAAGAGATTTTCAAGCGTTCTGATTTTATTACACTGCACACACCACTGACTGAGAAGACGCGCAATGTGATTGATGCGGCGGCGCTTGCCAAATGCAAAAAGGGGGTTCGCATTATCAATTGCGCGCGCGGTGGCTTGGTGAATGAAGATGCGCTTTACGATGCTCTAATTTCAAAGCATGTGGCGGGTGCAGCTTTAGATGTGTTTGAAGTGGAGCCTGCTGCAACACATAAGTTATTCAATCTCGAAAACGTGGTGGCAACGCCACATTTGGGTGCTTCCACGGGTGAAGCTCAGGAAAATGTGGCTTTGCAAGTGGCTGAGCAAATGTCGGATTATTTAGTGAAGGGTGCAGTTTCCAACGCGCTCAACATGCCTTCGATCAGCGCTGAAGAAGCGCCACGCTTGCGGCCCTATGTGGCTTTGGCTGAAAAGCTTGGCAGCTTTGCTGGGCAATTGACGGAAGAGCCGCTCACTGGAATTGTTATTGAATATGCAGGCGAAGTTGGAAACCTCAACACGCGGGCTTTAACATCCGCTGCTCTTTCTGGAATTTTACAAGCGCAGATTGGCATGGTGAATATGGTGTCTGCTCCAGTTGTTGCCCGCGAGCGCGGCATTAAAGTTGATGAAGTGAAGCAAAGCAAACGCGGTGCTTATGAAACTTATATTCGCATCACCGTGAAAACTGATCGGTTTGAACGCGCCGTTGCTGGCACGGTGTTTGGTGATGGTCGCCCCCGCATTATCCAAATCAAGGGTATTGAACTTGAATGCAATTTCGGGCCGCATATGCTTTACATCACCAACAATGATCGGCCAGGCTTTGTGGGTCGTGTTGGCACCTTGTTGGGCAATGCGGGCATCAACATGGGCACGTTTCATCTGGGCCGCATTGCTGAAGGTGGCGATGCTATCAGCATTATTGAAACCGATGGTGCGGTTCCACAGGCAGTTATGGACCAAGTGCAACAAGTGCCCAATGTGGTGCAGGTGCGGGCGCTGCGGTTTTAACTTAACGCTGCCGATCTAGATATTTGTGCAAGTTACGATGGGCGATCAAGCGGTGGGCTGCTTGATCGTCATTTAATTTGTGCATACGCACGAGCAATCTTTCCAGCACAATGGTGGGGGCCACCATAGAATTAAAATAAGACGGGCCATCAGCCGGCACAAAAACACTTTCATCGGCAAGGCGAAACAGAGGGGAAAGTTTGCTATCGGTAAAGGCTACCACGCGTGCGCCTCGTGATTTGGCAAATTGGCAGAGTCTCACAGTGAGTTGCGCGTAAGGCTTAAACGAAAGTGCCACCATCACATCACCCGAACCAATGCCTGCCACCTGATCAATGGCATAGCTTTCAGAGCCAGAAATGAACAGCATGTTTTTGTGGGCGTGTTGGCCGCAATAATGGAAATGTTGCGCCATGGCTTGCGAAGCACGAAAGCCCAAAACATAGTTCACTTTGGCGCGTGTTAGAATGCTGGCAAGTCGGTCCAGTTCATCTGCGTCGGGGTTATTGATGGCGCTGAGGATGAGGCCAAGCTGGGTGGCCAACATGCCGCCAGGCTCTACACCCAGTGTGGTTTCGGCTTGCGTTTGTGCTTTTTGCAGGGTTGCAATGGGATCGACCGTGAGGGCGCTTGCTGAGAGTTCCTTCAAATTATCAAACTTGGTAAAGCCAAATTTTTTAAAAAACCTGATTACGGTGTAGGGCGATACGTTAGAGAGTGCGGCGAGCTTACGCATACTAAGCAGAGCCACTTTAGCTGGATTTTCCACGATGAATTTTGCAACAAGTTGTTCTTGCGTGGTGAGCACTGGAAATTGTTCCGCTATAATCTCGTGCAAATCTGGTAAGGTGGAAGGTGCAGCAATGGCCATGTGGTTTAACCCCTTTTTGCACCATATGGTGCCAAATTTTAACTTTTCGCAATTTGTGATTGGGTATACATTAAATCTTACGCAAAACAATCGGGTTTTCGATCAGGAGCTTTACGCCCATGTTCAATTTCAGTGCCGCCGTTGCCCAGAACTTTGATTCAGCTATTAGCCATCTCAATCTTGATGCGGCGCTGGCTCATAAGATTAAAGTTTGTAACTCCTCTTACACGGTAAATTTTGGCGTGCGGTTGCGTGGGCAAATGCACACGTTTGAGGGCCACTCAGCTGTTCATTCTGATCATGTGGAACCAGCCAAGGGTGGCATTCGCTTTTCTATGGCGGTGACGCGCGATGAAGTTGAATCGCTGGCGGCTTTGATGAGCTTGAAATGTGCGCTGGCTGATTTGCCTTATGGTGGTGCCAAGGGCGGCTTGAAAATTGACAACTCACAATGGACAGTGGCTGAGCGAGAAGTGATCACTAGGCGCTTTGCATCTGAACTAATCCGCCGTGGTTTGTTGGGGCCAGCGCAAGTGGTGCCGGCCCCTGATATGGGTTCGGGGCCTTTGGAAATGGCATGGATTGCAGATCAATATCGCAGGTTGAATGGGGGCGATTTAAATGCTTCGGCGTGTGTAACGGGAAAGCCTTTGAGCCATGGCGGCATTGAGGGCCGCAATGAAGCAACGGGGCAGGGGGTTTATTTTGCAGTCTTGGCTTATCTAAAATCCGACATTGCTGATCGTTGGAAATTTGCTTCGAGTTCATTAGAAGGGCAACGCGTGGCCATTCAGGGCTTTGGCAATGTGGGCGCGCACACGGCGGTTTTTATGGCGCAAGATGGTGCCAAAATTATTGCTATTGGCGAACATGATGGCTGTGTGATCAACGAAAATGGCCTTGATATTGCAGCGCTCCGCCAACACCTTCAGGCCACGGGCAGCATCCGCAATTTTGCTGATGCCAAAACCATATTAGACCCGGAGCATATTCTCTCGGTGCCGTGCGATATTCTTATCCCTGCAGCCATGGAAGGTGTGATCACCGCTAACAATGTTGGCAAGATTGACACCAAGATGGTGGTTGAAGCGGCCAACGGCCCAATGACGCCAGAAGCTGAGGCTGAACTTGAGCGGCGCGGTGTTGTGGTGATCCCAGATTTATTCGCCAATTCAGGTGGCGTGATTGTGTCTTATTTTGAGTGGGTGAAGAACCTGTCGCATATGCGCTTTGGCCATTTACAAAAACGCCGTGAACAAGCTTTGAATATGAAATTAGTGGCCGAGCTGGAACGCCAAGGCGGCGGCGCCATGGATAGCAAGTTCCGTGAATTTATGTTGGAAGGGCCAACCGAACGGCGGTTGGTTGAATCGGGCTTGGAAGACAGCATCATGCTGACTTTCAGTAAGATAGTGGAAATGCGGAAAGCCCACGATAATAAAATCAGTTTGCGGAATGCCGCTTACATGATTGCCATTAACGCCATTGCCCAGCGCTATAACACGCTGGGACTCTAAGCGACTTATTACTGCATTTTGCTCACGTCGATGCCATTGACCAGAACTTTGGCATCACCAGCACTTTCGATTTCCCACGTTAAAGTGCCATCGGCAGCAGCTTTTGCCATGCCTTTGGCGCCGATAATAATTGCAACACCGCTTTGTACGCCTGCTTCTGGAGGGGCGGCTTGGATTACCTTTAGAACGTCATCCAAACCCTTGGCACTGATCGTTGCCTTACCTGTTGGCATTGCTGCAGGGCCAGCTGTCATTGCACCTTCAGCACTTACAAAATAGAGATCATTGCTTATGCTGGTGGGGTTCAACGTGATGTTCACATTGCCGCTTGGCAAAAGAGCTGGCAGCAAAGTAGCTTCGAAACCAGTTGGCAGTGGATCCGTTTTAGTGAGATCTAGTGCAGCCAAAATAAGCTGCGCTGGCGCTGCCAAATCAAAACCTGAGACGGTAAAATCAAAACTTATATTCTTGGGCACCAAGGTTGCGGCCCATGGAGGCACGATGGCTGCTGGAACCGTTAGACCCGCTATTGAAAAGCTTTCGCGGAATTTGCCTTCTTTAACGACACCATTGATATCGGCACCGAAAGTCATGGAGTCTGCACCTACTGGGCCCATGGGTGTGGCGATGCTGACAGTTTTAAAAGTGCCTGAGCCCTGCACGTTTTCAAAAATTGGCAGTGCTGTGGCCAACATGGTTTTGAGTGCGACTTGATCTTTCTTGATCAGCTCTTCACTCTGATGAGACACAAAAAATGCAACAAGATCGAAAACCGATTTCGATTTCACTCCTGTTGCTGAGGTGTCATAGGTGCCGTTGGCTGCGGTCATCAACAGGTTCATTGGTGGCGTGCCCATTGTGGGGTTGCCGCCCATGTTGATGGCTTCGGACATTGAATCTAGCTCATATTTTGCGGTCATATCAGTGCCGCCAGCAGCGCCAGCTTGGGCTGATTGCTCCATCTTTATGCTTTTGATTGTGGCTGTAATATCCACCTTGCCCTGAGCGGGATCGTCGACAGTTTCGGCGAGCGAGATGTTTTTAACTTCAGCTGTGGCCTCTGAGAATGTGCCCAGTTTTTCGTCAAAAACGCCTTCCCAATTATAGTTTTCGATTTTTACGTCGGCGCTCATTTTGTCGGTGGCTTTCAAACCAAAACTCATCGGGCCTTCTTGGCTCACATTCCATTTCCCATCCCCAGCTGGGGTGAGTGTAAGTTCAGTTGGGGTCATTGATATGGTCAGGCCGGAGGCTGCGGCTTTTGCGGCTAGCGGGGCAATATCGAGCGTTACAGTATAATCATCGCCGTCTGATTCAACCTTCACTACGCCAGGTTCGGCACCAAGATATGATTGGAACAATGTGGTGAGGCGGGCGGCTTCTTCCGGCGTGGCAGCGGCTAAAGCCGCGTGGCTTGCTGAGAGCAACAAAGGAAGTGAGAGGAGGAAGCCGAAACGGGTTTTCATGGGGGCACACTCTTGTTAGTCGATTGAGGGAGTTTGATTATCGGGGCAATCAATGCTGCGGTCAAACTGGATTTTAAATGTGGGCATTTCATGGTTGATTAAAAGTTAAATAAAAAGGGCCGGTTTCCCAGCCCTCAAATTCTTGAATTGTAATGGGCTTACTTGGACTTCTTGCGCTTTCTTTTGAACAATGAAGCAATGCTCTTGGCTGACGATACATCATCGCCATCGTCGCTGCCATGGTCACTATCTGAATCGTCGGAGGTGTCAGGCGTGTCGTCAGTTTCATCATCGCCACCATTCTTATCGGTGTCGCCTTCACCACCAGTGTCGTCGCCGCCATTCTTATCATCGCCACCTTCACCACCTGAATCGCCTTCACCATTTTTGCCATCATCAGCAAAGGCTGTTGAGGCGGTTAAAACTGTTGGCACTGAAAATGCTGCAAGGGCAATTGCCCCAATGCGGCCCAAGGCCAAACGGCGTGAAAGGATTGTTTCGTCGGTCATCAAATTTCTCCCAAATGGTTATAGTGGTTGAAGCTATATTCGGTTTGATCTGACATTCGGTGTGTGGGGTCTATCAGCGCATTGTCAGAAATCGTGTTTGTGTGATGATTCTAAAGTGATTTGAGGGCAGGTAGCAGTGGATTCGTTCACCATCATTAAAGGTTTGTTAATGAATTCATTCATTTGCCACCTTTATGCCTTTATGCCGCCCGCAGTCTGTCCTTTCGTTCATGCAAGGGGATTCAAACCCAATTGGAGGAACACTATGAAAATTACTCTTGCAGCACTATTGCTATCGACAACATTTTTGGCTCCGGCATTTGCCGATGAACTTAAGGCCACTTCGCATGTGGATGCCGTGACCGTGTTTCCACAAGGAGCTGATGTGGTGCGCTTGATGGAGGCCACATTACCTGCTGGTGAGCACACCCTGATTTTAGATGATCTGCCGGGCACCATTGACGCGCAATCCATTCGTGTTGAAGGCATTGGTGGCGAGGGTTTGGAGATTTCGTCAGTTGATTCAAAACTGGTGCAACTTTCTTCTGTTGAATTTGATGTTCAGCGCAAAGCACTTGATGGCCAAATTGAAATTTTGAATGATGAACGCTCGGGTTTGGACCAAGTGATTTCTGATGCAGATTATCAACGCAAACTTTTGCTCTCACTGGCTGATAAGCAATTGATGCCTGCCACCTCTACTGAAACAATCAAAACCGTGAATGCCACCGAGCTTGGTGGGTTGGTGGATTTGGTGGGAGCACGGCTTGGTGCAATTTCAAAGACTACGCATGATGCACAATTGCGCCAACGCGCCATTGATAAGCTGATTGCTGATTTGCAAATCAAGGCTTCAGCCCTTGCACCAAGTGATGTGGCTCATGTGCAAGTATCTGTGCATATTGCTGCTGCGGCGCAGACAGTAGGCAAATTCAAACTCAGCTACCGCATTCAAGAAGCTGGTTGGCAACCGTTTTATGATGCGCGCATGACACTGCCTACAAAAGGTGAAGCAGCGAAGCTGAATATCGTGCGGCGGGCTGAGGTGGTGCAATATTCTGGTGAAAGCTGGAATGATGTGGCGCTGACACTTTCAACTGCACGGCCCTTGGGTGCAACGGCTGCGCCGGAATTGGGTGAAGATCCAATTCAAGTTGCGATTTATGATGATCTCAAAAGCAAAGCTTATGCAGATGGTGGAGCTGCTCCGGCGGCTGCTCCTATGGAAGCAAAGAAGGATGAAAATTTTGTTGGAGAATTGGGCAAAGAAGTTGCCGATAAGCCAGCGCTGCAACGCCAAGCCATTATACAAATGGCGGGTTTCAATGCGAATTATATCATCGCGGGCCGCGTGAATGTTGATAATACAGGCACAGCAAAAAAAGTGCGAATTGGCACCGATGATTTTGCGGCGAAGCTGCAAGCCATCACCGTGCCGCGCCTTGATCCCACTGCCTATCTCACAGCTTCATTCACAGTGAAAGGTGATGCGCCGATTTTGCCGGGCCTTGTGAACCTTTATCGCGATGGCATGTTTATGGGGCAGGGTTCCTTGCCGCTGCTGAGCGCTGGTGAAGATGGCAAGCTGGGCTTTGGTGCTGATGATATGATCAAAGTGAAACGCGCGGAAGTGAAGCGCAATTCTGGTGATGAAGGCATTCTCACCACCTCTCATGTGCAAACTTTGGCGTGGGATATTTCTGTCACCAATCTGCATGATGTGCTGATCCCCGTCACAGTGATTGATCGCGCTCCGTTTTCAACGCAGGAAGATGTGACGGTTGCGACCCTGCCGGATTCTACACCCGCCACAATCAAAGACTATGAAAAGCGGCGCGGAGTTTTGGCATGGAGTTTCGATCTGGAGCCTAAGACCGAAAAGGCGATCAAAACAGGTTACAGGGTCACATCGCCTGAAGCTGTAAATATCAGCATGAATGAATAAGAGGCAATAGGTCAGCTCGATTGGCAAATCGGGCTGACCAACCTGTTTGCCGCGTCTGGATTTAACTTAAATGCTGTCAGACAATTGAACTAGCCAAATTGGCAAGATGGGCCAACACGAGACATGATCATGTTAGTTCATCGACGTCAGCCACCTGCAGATGAGTACTTCGGCAAAGCCCAAGGCATTTTATAAAAACGACTCTTGCATCATCGCAAGAAGGCCGTTTAAAATGAGAATCCACATGCAGCAAATTCTTCATGCAATCACGTTGTAAGAAGTCCATATTTATGTGACAACCGACATTGTTGGTATGAAGACCGTCGCTGCGTTTCAGTAGAAAGCTAATCAGCCAAACAGTTTCGGATCCTCTCGATAACCTTAGCGCTGCCTTCAAGGTCATACTTTCCATTGAAACCGTCAGACGTGAGATTTATCGTGTGCCCATTCTCGATGAGTCCCAAGAGAGTGATCTGGTCAATGTTTCTAATCTCTAAGCGTGTTTGGCTCTTGGCTTTTGCTTTAATATGAAGTTGCGGATAAAAATCTACCAGCGCGACCATGGAGTATTGATGGGAAGATGGCAGCTGCCAACCCGGATTTGACAATCTTAGGTGCCAGCTCCCGCTGTTTTCTTTTGCTAGCGTAAACGTGGTGCCATCGCTAAATGTCGTGCGGCCCCAACACTCTTCAAGGCCTTTGCTATCTGGACTTGTATCGATGCCTCCATTCCAGCGACCGTCGACAAATGGCATCTTGGACTCCCAACTTGCATTGGCGAAGTTGAGTGGGAGACCTATTAAAAGTACTGCGACTAAAAATCGTTGGTACATTGCCTAAGTTCCCCAGGAGTTGGTTGATTGAATTTCAGCAAAACCCTAGGCTGTGAAACCATAATATTGCAAATGGAGCGCGCCTGATCAACCTTTTGCTTTAGGTTAGTTTCCAATTCCAAGAATTCTTCATGCCTGCGACATCGGACGAGAGTTTTCATCAGGCTCTGAGCTGTGCGTGGCTATAAGGTGACTTCGCGTGAGCTGTGAACAGCAGCATAATGAGTAAACGTCAGCGGGTCTACTCGAGTTGCAAATCAGGATGACCCACTCCCGTTGTGGGGCATTTGCGGAACCCATCAGTGCAATTTTCGTTGCATCACATGCCGACGAGTTCCGGCTCGCCCGATTTCTTGAAATCCAGCTGCTGAAAATGTCTCAACAAATCCCATAAATCGATAACTCGGGGAACTTGGATCAACGGGATAGGCTTCAACGACAGTTGCTCCGCACTTCCCAGCGTGCTGCACAGCCGCTTCGATGATTTGTTTTGCAAGGCCCTGCCCACGCAATTCGCGACGTACGAAAAAGCAAGCCAGCGACCACACGTTTTCTAAATTGCCACTGGTATGTTCAGGAGCGCCAAAGTCCCGATATGTTTCCTTTGGGGCAATTGAGCACCATGCAACGGGTTTGCCCTCAGAATAACCAAGCAAACCAATGGGGGTGCCATCGCCAACAAGCCTTCGCATTGTAACTTTACGATCAGGACCCTTCGAGGTTTTGGCCCCTTGCCTCCACACCATGCACCAGCAAGATTTTGGGCCACCGCGGCTCTCAAACAAAAGCTCAAAATCTTGCCAACGCGAGGCGTCTACTTCGTGAAACTCAAGGTTTGGCATAAGTCATAGTACCATAAGTGTTCATTTATTCAATCTGTGCTCTTGAATCATTTTGGTTCATATGCTACACACTGAACCATATGGTTCAGTATTCTCAAATCAGATTTGATGCCTCGTTTGCAGCACTTTCGGATGCAACACGGCGTGGCGTTTTGGAGCAGCTTGGGCGGGCGGACGCTTCGATTACGGACCTAGCCTCGAAGTTTCATATGACCCTCACAGGCATGAAAAAACATGTCGGCGTGTTGGAGCAAGCGGGGCTTGTGACCACGGAAAAAGTGGGGCGCGTGCGGACCTGTAAGCTTGGTCTGCGCCGACTTGAGGAAGAGGCGGCATGGATCAAAAGGTATAGCCAGCTTTGGGCGGCGCGTTTTGACGCGATAGACAAGGTTATCGAGGAATTGAAACGGAAGGAGAAAGTCGATGGACGCATCAAAAGAAAGTGAGAACGGCACGACAGTTGAGCGGAAGTCCGAGTGTGAACTCGTTGTTACGCGAAGCTTCAACGCTCCAGCGCGCATTGTGTTCGAGGCATGGACCACGCCCGAACTGTTCAAGCAGTGGTGGGTGCCAAAGTCGATGGGCATGTTCCTGCGCTCCTGCGAGATGGATGTTCGTGTCGGGGGCGGATACCGTCTCGAATTCGGACAGGATGCCTCAAACTCTATGGCATTCTTCGGTAAGTATATCGAAGTGATACCGAACTCGCGCCTCGTGTGGTCCAATGACGAAGGTGGTGACGGTGGACCGATCACCACGGTGACCTTCGAGGAAAAGGGTGGCAGGACGCTGCTGACCTTCCACGAACTCTATTCCTCGAAGGAAGCTCTCGACGCTGCTGGCACCGGGGCGGCGGATGCGATGGGCGAGCAGTTCGGACAGCTCGACGAGCTTCTGGTCATTTTGGGTGCCAGCTAAATACGACCTTGAAGTTGTAGATTGCTGTTGAAGCTTATGCAAAAGACGGTGGAGAATCGCGCAGGACTTTGAACAGGGCCATTACGTTTTCTTGACCAAACCCTGCGCTGATGGCTTTCTTGAAGCAGCTTGCGAAAAAATCAGGGATTTCGGAATTGATATTGGCGTCAGTGGCTTGATGTTGGATCCGCTTTAGAGCTGCTCCCCACACTTCAAGCGTTGCAGTACATTCATTAAATCGACCACTGTGAATCACTTGTGCATAATTCTGAATATCCGGCTGGCCGGGAAACAAAGCGATGAATTCATCGACCCCAACACCTTCAGACTGGCACATGTTTGCGGCATGGATGATGCCCACGAAGCGACTGTAACAGGTGGTCAACCACGCCAGATCCAGCGTAGACGCGGATCCAACATTCGTGCCTAAATAGCGTAAGTTGCCGCCTAGGCAGCCCAGTAAACCGCCGGCACGATCATGTGCGGCCCTGTCGCCCGACAGCAGGATTTGTCCTTCGGGGGTCCCGATATTTTTTGGCCCACCAAGAATTGCGCCATCCAAATAGAAAGCGTTATGTGCTGTTATCCCTGCTGATAACTCAACGGCCTCTTTCGGAGTGCCAGTGCTGAGTTGCACAACCGTGCGACCTGCCAAGAGAGGGGCGACACCTTCCGTTTGCAGCATGGCATTGGTCACCGCGTAGTTGTCGATACAGATCAAAATCACCGGGCTTGCAGCGATGGCCGAAACCAAATCAGATGCCCCTGCCACACCATCATTGATGAGGGCTTGCATTTTAGCGGGCGACCGATTCCAAACTGTCAAATCATGGCCCGCATGATGAATTGTGCGGGCCAATGCGGAACCCATCATCCCAAGCCCGATCACTGTTATTTGGCTCACGATTTGGCCTTTCGACTTGAATGGTGTTGAGTTGATACACGAGTTTGCACGGTTTTTTTTGGTTGAGCAAGATGTCGGTCTCACTCCACAGGGGAGCAAACGGACGACAAGCAAATGGCCGTTTTGGGTTACAAGAAGGCGTAAGAAACATTTGTTACGCGTTTGCATTTCATAAAGAAATCGGAAAACAGACTCATCCACAGCCCTTTAAAGTTCGGTTGCGCTGCACTCCAAATGGTGTATGAACCTGCAACGGCTCCGACGCGATTGTGCATCGGGGCCGTTGTCATGTCTGAGAGGGATATATCATGGCCAATGTGGCAGTTGTCGGCGCGCAATGGGGCGATGAAGGCAAGGGGAAAATTGTCGATTGGTTATCGGAACGCGCCGATGTGGTGGTGCGCTTTCAGGGCGGGCATAATGCGGGCCACACACTTGTTATCAATGGCGTGACTTATAAATTATCACTGTTGCCATCGGGCATTTTACGGCCGGGCAAGCTTTCGGTCATTGGCAATGGTGTGGTTATTGACCCTTGGGCTCTGATTGCTGAAATTGAAAAACTCACCAAGCAGGGCGTTTCCATTTCGCGCGAGAACCTTCGTATTGCGGGCAATGCTACTTTGATTTTGCCGATTCATGGCGAGTTGGACCGGATGCGTGAAGAGGCCGCAGGGGCTGGCAAGATTGGCACTACGGGGCGCGGCATTGGCCCTGCTTATGAAGATAAGGTTGGTAGGCGTGCTATTCGGGTGAATGATCTTGCTGATCTTACCACGATTGGACCGAAGATTGACCGCATGTTGGCCCATCACAATGCGCTGCGCCGTGGCCTTGGCCAGCCGGAGTATTTGGCTTCCGATGTTTTAAAACAATTGGCGGAAGTGGCACCAAAGATTTTGCCATTCTCTGATGCGGTGTGGGCGCGGCTTGATGATATGCGACGCGAGGGCAAGCGCATTTTGTTTGAAGGCGCGCAAGGCATTCTGCTTGATATTGACCATGGCACTTACCCCTATGTGACATCGTCCAACACAGTCGCTGGGCAAGCGGCAGCGGGTTCTGGTTTAGGTCCATCTGCCGTGAGTTATGTACTCGGCATTTGCAAAGCTTACACAACGCGCGTTGGCTCTGGGCCATTCCCCACTGAGCAGTTGAATGATGTGGGTGAGTGGATTGGCAAGCGCGGCCATGAATTTGGCACTGTTACGGGCCGCAAGCGCCGTGTGGGTTGGTTTGATGCAGTGCTGGTGCGCCAAGCGATTAAGACCTCGGGTATCACGGGCATTGCTTTAACGAAGCTTGATGTGCTTGACGGGCTTGATGAAATTATGGTGAGCACCGGCTATATGCTGGATGGCAAGCGCATTGAATTATTTCCTGCTGCCGAAGAAGCGCAAGCCCGCGTGGAGCCGATTTATGAACGCTTTGAAGGCTGGAATGGCACCACAGCAGGTGCTCGTTCATGGTCGGCCTTGCCTGCTCAGGCGGTAAAATATGTTAAGTATTTAGAAGAGTTGATTGAATGCCCGGTAGCGCTGCTCTCTACTTCGCCCGAACGCGAAGACACAATTTTGATGACAGATCCGTTTGCGGATTAACGGTTTAGCGAAAACGAAGTTTCAATTGGCGTTACGTTCGATTTGCTTTGCGGGAGCAATTGCTCGGCGAAGTTTTTGAGGATGATGGCTGCAACATCAGTGGCACTGGCTGGCCTGCCAGTGAGATAGCCTTGCACATAATCACAGTTATATTCGCGCAAAGCTTCAACATGGCCTTGGGTTTCTATGCCTTCAGCGGTGATCTTTAAACCTAAATTGCGTGACAGCCCAATAATGGATTGCAACATGCCGCGCACCATGGGGGTGGTTTCCAGGGCTTGTACAAATGAGCGATCAATTTTCAATTTTGAAAATGGGAATTTCCAGAGATAGCTCAAGCTGGAATAGCCAGTTCCAAAATCATCAAGCACAATGGCCGAGCCCATATCACGCAAAGCGGTGAGTTGCTGCAACACCATTTCAGTGTCTTTGAGCATAGTGCTTTCAGTCACTTCGGTTTCCAAGCGGTAAGCTGGGAAACTGGAAAGTTCGAGTGCATTGTGAACATCCGTTAGAAGTGTTCCGGTATAAAATTGTTCTGGCGAAATGTTCACCGCCACTGTGAGGTGGGCTGGCCAGCTTGAAGCCACATGGCAAGCTTCCGCTAAGGCCCAAGCACCCAGTTTGTTGATGAGACCAGATTCTTCTGCAACCGGAATAAACTCTCCCGGTGATATGACTCCCATTTCTGGATGGGTTAAACGCATAAGCGCTTCAAAACCGATCAGATCTCCGGTTGAAGATTTGAAGAACGGTTGAAAGTTGAGATGCATATACTGGTTTTCAATAGCATCATGCAGGGCTGCTAACACATCACCGCGGCGCTTAGTGGCTTGGGCCATGGCGGGATTATAGAACCCATAGCCAGCGCCTGAACGGTCTAAAGCCATTTTTAAAGCGAGCCCGGCGTTTTGCAGAAGGCTTGCAGCATCACGATCTTCAACAGAGGTGAGGGCCACACCTGCTGAAACTTCGAGATTTAATTTACGGTCCACCCAATCAATTGACTGGCTGAGCGTTTCAATAATATTTTTGGCTGCAGTTAAAGCGTCCAATGGCTCGCCGATTTTTGGAATGAAAACTGCAAAGCTCCAGTAATCAAGCCTGCAACACAGGCTATCTGAAGCGCGCCACAAGTTTAAGCGCGCGGCCAAGGCTGAGACTGCATATTCGCCAACATGGCGACCGAGTGAGCCTGTGATGCGCGGCAAGCCTTTTATGTTGATTTCAATCATAGCGCCTTTGCTGGTGCCATGATCCGCATTTTGCATAATGAGATCAACATCTTGCACAAATGATGCGCGGTTCATCAATCCGGTGAGTTGATCATGGCGGATCAAATGGGCAATATCGCGCTCAAGCTGAACAATGCGCGTTTGCATCAGCTCAATCTCGGAGGATTTCTCTGGCAGAATTTGGGTCAATATTTTGCCGCTTCAAAGTGATTCGGCTATAAGGCCGGAAACAAGACTTGATGTAAAGTTATTCCACTTGCTGAAAGGTTAATGCCGGTGATTTTCAATCGAATTCGTGCTTTGTGCGCTCTGGTGGTGTGCTTGGTTGTGGCGCTAAGCCCAGCGCTATGCTCAGCGCGGGAAACTTATGTGCAGGCCTCGACAAGGCTGGCGGCGCAGGCCGAGGCTGAAGGGTTAGTGCGAGCTGATTTAGAGGCGGAATTGTTTAGGCTGACGAATGATTATCGCAAAGCTAAGGGCGTGCGGGCTTTAGCTTTAGATGATGTGATGTTGGACGATGCGCGTGCACACGCTTTGGATATGCTGCAACAGGCCAGCGTTGGCCATGTGGCCAGCGGGGGCCAAGATTTTATGGCCAGAATGCGGGCCTTGCACGGCGGCGGCATGTTGGTGCTGCCTGCCATGGGTGAGAATGCAGCGCGGGTGAGCAAGCCTGGTGTGGTTGATGCGGCGATGGCGGGGAAATTGTTTCAGCAATGGGTGAAGAGTGCACCCCATAGAAAGGCTTTATTGAGCCGTGATTTTGTTAAACTTTCCGTGGGAGCAGTAAGCAAAGGCGGACTGCTCTATGCCGATCAGATTTTCACTGGGCCGGAAGTGAAGACGAATTTGGGGCAGGCTGAGGGCGGGAGTATATATTGAGGTAAAGGGCTCTATGTAGAATCGAGCAATTTTCTTAAAATCTTAATCAAACCGTTTGCCAAATATTTCAAGTTTTAGAGGATACTGTCCAAGTATTTACGTGCCCAATTTGAAATTTGAGCTCCATGAGATAAAATGAAAAATATTTGGCAGAACTGTTTTGGAAATATTGCTGTCATGTCTGCCCTCGCTACGGCCGGGTTGACGGGGGTCGTTGGAACAGCAGTCATATTTAATCAGGGGAATGACGCAAGAGATCACTTGCAAGCTGGCGTTGATGCCGCTGTTTTGGCTGGGACCAGTCTTGGTTATGGCGCAACAGATCTTCAAAGGATTGCAGCTGCGCAGCTATTGTTTGACCACAACATCAAAATGGAGGGGGCTTCACTTTCTAGCCAATTTGCTGCTCAAGGCCAACCTGCACCGATATTTACAGTAAACGGCACCGAAGTCTCCGGTACATCGTCTGCAAAAATAAAAAAACTCTCTTGGAACAATAATTGGTGTCTCTGAAATTGCGGTTAATGTTAATGCTTCTGCTGAGAAGTTGGACTCTGACCCGGTTTGTGTTTTGACACTTAATCAATCTAATCCGAGCAATTTTTATGTTTATGGCAACGCCAAATTTAACGCGGATTGCGCTGTACAAGCCAACTCTAATTCGAATTCGGCAATGGAAATATCTGGCAACAAATCTCAAGCTTCAGCGTCGATGTTTGGAGTAACGGGTGGAGTGTCTGGAAATGGGTGGTCTTCACCTCCTGTTACTGGAACGACTCCGATTGTTGATCCCTATGCAAATTTGAAAGCTCCGACACCTGGTGCTTGCACAGCCACGAACACTAAGATTCAAAAAATATCTGGCACGCTTGACCCAGGCACTTATTGTGGTGGCCTAAATGTTAAAGCGGGTGGCAGTGTCACATTGAACCCTGGAATCTATGTCATATTGGATGGGCAATTGCGCGTAGATTCAGGTGCAAAGCTGATGGGTGACGAAGTTGTTTTTGCCTTTGTTGGGGCGGATAGCTACCTTTACTTTGGATCGGATTCAGAAGTTAAAATAACCTCACCCACTTCCGGTGAATACAAGAACATGCAGTTCATTTCAGACCGAGATCTCTCGAAGTCAAAATTTCAAGAGGAATGGTCAACAATGCTTGGTGGTGCAAAACTTGAATTTGATGGCGCAATGTATCTCCCAGAACAGCAGCTCTGGGTAAGTGGAACCTCGGGCGATTCCGTTTTTAAGGCCTATTCACCATCGATGGCCATTGTGGTTGATACCTTATGGAACCAGGGGAACGCAGTGATGGAAGTGCACCGCGAAGATCGCCGCAATATTGGTGCAGTAACAGGCGATGCAGGATTCAAATACGGTGCGCGGCTGACATTCTAAAAAAATGAATTTGCATGGTGGGGTGTGCAACTTTTATATATTAGACATCAAACTAGCTGTTCTTGAAAAAATGCCTATTTCGGCCACCCTCTCCAAAGAGAAGGGCCATGTTTTGCGCTTTACTGTTGTTCTCTTTTTGGAGGACAAACATTAACTCAAATTGTGTTTGGATGTTGTGAAAATTTTACTGGCCTGTATTCCTCGGTTGTATTTTTGCGCCAAGAGCCGGAGGGCTTTGTGTTAACAACTGCCAAAAAATTTGACTATATTGATGCGCTGCGCGGGATTGCTATTTTGATGGTTGTGCTGGTGCATACATCTCAACATATCGAAAACCTCAGCCCAAGTCTGTCCGGTGTTGCGGCGTATTGCCAATTGGGCGTGCAGCTGTTCTTTGTTGCCTCGGCATTGACACTCTGCCTGTCTTATAAAACCTCACTTGATCAAAATCGCAACACGCAAGTATTGGCTTTTGCGATCAAGCGGTTTTTTCGCATTGCGCCGCTGTATTATTTGGCCATCCCGCTTTATATAGCTTTGTATGCCGTTAAAGATCTGTTTCTGACTGGAGAGCTGCATGTTCCGGTGCAATACACAACCTCTGCAATTGCCAGCAATGTGTTTTTTATCCATGATTTTTTGCCGTGGGCGCAAAATAATATAGTTCCCGGCGGCTGGTCGATTGGCGTTGAAATGGCGTTTTATGCATTATTTCCGATATTGTTTTCAGCTTTCGACAGACTTAATTTTAAAAGGGATGTTTTGCTTTTTGCAATTTTTGCATTGCTGCTGCTGAATGTCGGGATCAACTATTTTCTATCGATAACTTTTGACTATTCGATTGCCAACCAAAGTTTTGCCTATTATTTTTTGGGCAATCATTTGCCAGTGTTTCTGATTGGTATGTTGGTCTACAGCATTGTTCGCGATGGAGCAGGGATTGAAAATCGGTCCACTGTTATTGGTTTGGCAACGGCTATATTTATTGGATTTTTGCTTTTGACAGCAAGTGTGTGGGTGCTGGATTGGCCAATTTCATTTTTGTTAGTGCCAACTCTTGCAGGCGCTTCGTTTGGTGGTCTTGCCGTGCTGGCATCGCAACTCCATAGTTTTCCAAAGTTGTTGCGCCAGATTGGCGTGTTATCTTATTCGATTTATATTTTGCACTTCATTTGCACCGAGGCTTTGGAGCCGGTGTTGGTGCGTAAATGGGACGCGGTTTTACCCACCAATCCTAACTTCCAAGTTTTAGTGTTCTTCATTCTCAATGTTGCGGTGGCCTTTGCCATGGCCTTTATTGCTAACAAACTTATTGAAGCTCCGGGCATTGCACTGGGGCGCAAGTTGGTGGCGCGACTAAGCTTAGGCGCTGGCTTCCGCCGTGAGTGCTCGCACTTTAGAGGTTAGTGCTTTTTGCGCTGCATTCTTCACCGCCTTCTGCAGCTTTTCGAACGCCCGCACTTCAATCTGGCGGATGCGTTCACGGCTCACGTTGAATTCCTTTGAGAGGTCATCAAGCGTTGCTGGTTCATCCTGAAGCTTGCGGGCTTCGATGACGCGGCGTTCGCGGTCGTTCAGTTTGGACAAAGCATCACCCAGCAGGCCGTTTCGCATTTGGCTTTCTTGATTTTCAACCAGAATAGTTTCTTGGCTATCTTTGTCATCCACCAACCAATCTTGCCACTCACCATCGCCATCAGCATCCGCACGCAATGGCGAATTGAGCGATGAATCCCCGCCCATGCGGCGGTTCATGGAGATCACGTCTTTTTCTTCCACGCCAAGAGTTTTGGCGATGTATTTCACGTTCTCCGGCTTCAAGTCACCTTCTTCAACGGCTTGAATGCGGCCTTTGATTTTTCGTAAGTTGAAGAATAGTTTTTTCTGGCTGGCGGTTGTGCCGATTTTCACCAGCGACCATGAGCGCAACACATATTCTTGGATCGAAGCTTTGATCCACCACATTGCATAGGTGGCCAGTTTGAAGCCTTTGTCGGGTTCAAATTTCTTCACAGCTTGCATCAAGCCAATGTTACCTTCGGAAATAACTTCGCCAATGGGCAGGCCATAGCCGCGGTAACCCATGGCGATTTTGGCCACCAAGCGCAGATGGCTGGTGATGAGTTTATGGGCGGCTTTGGTGTCGCCATGCTCTTTCCAGCGCTTGCCCAGCATAAACTCTTCATTCGGCTCAAGCATTGGGAATTTGCGGATTTCCTGCAAATATTTGTTGAGGCTGCCTTCAGCATCCGAAATCATAGGCACATTCATAGACTTAGCCATTATTCCCCTTCTCTCGAGCCATCTCTAGGTGGCCCCGCTTCCATCACATATAGGAAGCGTTTTCGAAATTAAAAGTATCATTTAAAGTAACAGATTAGTGATTACTCTGCTGTGCAGGAAGCTTGGCCCAGATTTTTGTAGTTTGCTTGGAATGTGGGAATGCTGCCTTCGCGGCCGGTGATATCCATATCGTCAGAACCTACGGCCACATACATATAGGGCGTTTGGCTGTCTGGCTTGGCATAGCCCATTTGCAGCTTTTTCTTGGCCTCGCCCCACTTGCCGTGGCCGGTGAGTTCTTCATCAGATGCATGGGTGGTGAAAAAGCGGAACAGGGTTATACCGCATGAATTATCATCGGCCACGGAGATGCCACAGAAATCATTACCGCAGGGGGCAATGTCAATGGTTTTATATATGATGCCCTTAGACGAGTAAGCAGGCTTATCATCGCTCACGGTCCAGCGGCCATAATATTGCTCAGTGGTGGCATTGGCCAAATTTCCGCCCAAGCTGAGGGCTAGGCCAAGTGTTACTGTTGCGATAGAGAGTGTGCGATGGAACATGATGAACTCCGTTTGAGCAAAGTTAGCCTTAGAATTATGGCGGTTTGGCGATGGCTTTTATTAGCGCCTTTAGGGCTGTTTGTCACTTTTGTTGGCTTACGCGGAATTTCGGAAAGTTATTATAACGATGGTTTTCCTGAAGCGCTTTTGGTGAAGCTGGAGCTGCTGCCGGTTATTTTTCCGCTGCATATGGTGACGGGCGGATTGGCGTTGCTGCTGGTGCCGCTGGTATTATATTTGCGTGGCACGAGGTGGCATAAGATTGCCGGACGCATTGCGGCGGTTGATATTCTGGTCGCGGGTGTCACCGCAATTCCGGTGGCGGTGCTGTTGCCTGTCACGAAAATTTCCGCAGCAGGCTTTGCGGCGCAAGGGATTACGTGGTTGGTTTTGCTGGGGGCGGGCATTTGGCATATTCGTAGCGGTCGTGTGGCGGCGCATCGCGCTTGCATGTTAATGTTGGCGGCGGTTACATCAGGGGCACTGTTCTTTCGGCTTTATCTAGGCATGTGGAAATACTTTGGGGTGCCAAAATACTTTTACACATTTTATGCATTGGACGCTTGGATAGCCTGGGGCTTGCCGCTCATCGTGATGGGACTTTGGCTGAGGACGAAAAAATGGAAACTGCTGCAGCACTGATTGATGCGCGGATTAAAGAACTGGGTGACTGGCGCGGTGTTACGTTGGCGCGTGTGCGAGCCTTGATCAAACAGGCCGTGCCCGATGTGGTGGAAACCTGGAAATGGCGCGGCGTTCCGGTGTGGGAGAAGGACGGTATTATTTGTACTGGCGAGACTTATAAGGCTGTAGTGAAGCTCACCTTTATGAAGGGTGCTTCGGTGGCAGACCCCAAGGGCCTGTTCAACTCCAGCCTAGAAGGCAATGCACGGCGGGCGATTGATATACGAGAGACGGATGAAATTGATGAAACGGCGTTTAAGGCTTTGATAAAGGCGGCTGTGGCCGTGAATAAGTAGACGACAGAGACCGCCGCCATTGCAATGGAGATTGGCCGTGGCGGATTTTGAAGGCTCGACCGAAGGCGGATTCGGAAGTGTATCCCACATGTGCAATTACGTTGCTGATTGAAAGATTTTGGCTCCGCAATAAGTCTGCGGCCACATCAAGCCGCCATTGATTGAGATAAGCAATGGGGCTTTGGCCAATCACCTCCAAAAAGCGGCTGGCAAGTGCAGTGCGAGACATGCCCGCAACGCTTGCAAACTGTAGCAAACTCCATGGTTTCGATGGACTATCTTGTATCGCCGCAAGAATTCGTCCAATGCGTGGATCCGCGGCAGCAGAAACCCAACCTTGGCCCAAACTGGATTCACTGGCCCAGCTGCGTAATGTTCGAATGAATAACAAATCCAGCAAGCGCGAAATCATTGCTGTGGATCCAGCATATCCGTGAGCGGCTTCAAACGCCATAAAGGCACAGCAAACATCCACCCATTCGTGGTTTTTGTGGCTGGGTCTTTTCAACGAAATAACACTGGGCAGCGAGCCGAGAAATCGTGTTGCAAAAATGCTGTCAAAATCAAACTCGCCCCTTATGTAGTGGGCAGGTTCCCCACTCACATTCACCAGCTGATGCGGTGCCCCGTGCACAATCAAAATAACATCGCCTGATTGTGCTCTAGTCTTTATTTTAGATGGCGCAGTGGTCAAATTGAACTGCCCAGCTTGCACGACGTAAATGCAAGGCGCGCTTTTGGAGTAACTCATTCTCTCTCTGGCGCTGAGTGTGCCAACGGCAACAGATGTGCCGCGCAGTCGTAGCATGTCAAGCACGTTTGAAAATGCATCTTGGTTGAGTGCATGGCTTAATGTGGCAGGTGATTTTGTCATGGTTTTGGATTCTCAGCACATTTATTTGAACTTTTCTGACTTTAAGTGCGCGCTGAGATAAGGCAATACATAAAACAACAAAGGAAACTGAAATGTCAAAAACCATCATGCTTATTCATGGCGCGTGGGTTACCCCCTCGAGCTGGCAACCGCTAAAAACTTATTTTGAAGAACTGGGTTACAATTGTGTATCGCCGCCCTGGCCGTATTTAGATCGCCCCATTGCCGAATTGAAAAAGCGAATTGACCCTGGCTTTGCAAATGTCACAGTCAAAGCTATTGTTGACCATTACGCTGCAAAAATTGAGGCCATGTCAGAACCACCAATCTTAATTGGTCATTCATTTGGCGGCTTGATTGTTCAGCTCTTGCTTGACCGTGGGTTAGGCCAACTTGGTGTGGCCATTGATGCAGGTCCTCCACGCGGCGTGTTGCCGAGTTGGAGCGCGATTAAATCTGCGGCTCCTGTGCTTTTATCCTGGCGGGGGTGGAAGAAGTTGCACACGATGTCGTTCAAAGGTTTCAGCGAAAACTTTGCCAATGGTCTCTCACCAGAAGAGATGCGAAAGGCATATGACAATCACATCATCCAAGCTCCGGGACGCATCTATTTTCAAGCCGCGTTTGGCCTCGGCATTGGGCTAAATTTTGCTAATGCACGCCGCGCACCCCTGCTGCTGATTGCGGGTGGCGAAGACCGCACTGCAACGTCATCGATGGTTCGCTCGATGTTTCGGCGCCATAAGAAGTCGCCACGGCCAGTTAGCATATTGGAATTTCCAAGCCGCAGCCATTGGCTAATCGCCGCCCCTGGTTGGGAGGAAATGGCGCAGGGAATTTCCAGCTGGTTGGAGTCGAACGGAACAGTCAGCAAGCTAGAGCAGTGATGGGGAGTTTAATGACTTTGATTGATAGGTTCTGGAATTGCTATATCCAAGCAGCTTTCCGGTATCATTGCATTTAATTCGATTATTGCGTCGACTCTTATCCCATCAAATACACCAGCAACTTTGCCAGCGCACTTCGCTAACTTCAGGATTTAAACTAATTTACCTTTGCCAACTCGAGCATTAGGTCGCCCACCATCGGCCACGGCCAATATTATAATGATCTCATTGGGACGAGGAGCATCCGCCATGCTGAACGTCAACGTGTCAAGATAATCAAAAGCCCATATATTGTCTTTGTTGGCGAGCGGCACATCTATTGTTGCCCCAGCACTTGCAACTTTTGCAGTGGAGCAGATAATTGCCTCTCCGCCACCCACCGCTAATCGCATCGGCTTTCCAAGCAAAGGATGGATCAGTGCTGCACCATGTTCCAATTCGCCCGAGGTTCCAACAATGGCCGCCTTACCATAACTTGTCGGGCGGGTGCTGGACAGCATGGAAACAAGTTCGGGCATAAGTTTCTCACCAATGCGTCGCCCTAAATCAAAGAGGATGGATAAATCTTCAACATAGCCAGCTCCTGCAAAAGGATTGAGGACCACAGCCGCTGCTAGCGATCGAGTTACAGGCTTAGGGAGTTTCTCGCCTGCGCCAAAATATATGACTTCCCGCGTGAAAACCACTTTGCGGAGGTCGGCCAAGTCTGAATTGTCGGAGGTCATCACATTTTCTTTCCTATGATACTTTCACCTACCATACCCAGCCTGAATGTATGTTGGCCCGAGTCAAGCGAAAATCTTGCTACTTTAAGAACGTAGAGAATTGGTTCGATTTTGTATTTGGCCTTGTCTAAAGTTCTATTGTGAACTCATATCAACCCTCAGCCTCACCAGCGCGCTTGGCAACTCACTCTCAAACCACATGTGTTTGCCGCTTACGGGAAGATCGAGGCCCAGCACGGTGGCATGGAAGGCTTAGCCTCTTAGTTTTGAGCATCAGTCGTCTGACGAGCAGTTTGGATAATTAGGCCCGTACTCGTCTTCCGGGTTGTGCGCACAACGGTTAGGGTCGTAACTGCCTCTATCCTGCCATTTAACCCGGACGCATCCGCAATTATAGGTGACTAATTCTGCCCAAGCACCGCAGTGGTCGTGATTTGGGCATTGCCATGTGTCTCGGCTAACTTCATACGGTTTTTCCATTATCTTAACCTTTTCAATTTTGATTCGTTTGAAGAGCTTGGAAAGTGAGGGGGCGGTTTCGCCCCCTTTTTTTGATGCGTTTAACGTGAACCGTCTCTGTAGCCTTTGCCAGCTACATAGCTCTTCCTGTAGGTGTCGTTACACTGACTCATGCGCACTGAGCGCTTTGGTGATGCAAAAGCCATAGACAAGGCGCTGTGTGGGGGTCGAAATTTTGCCATTGGAAATTCCTCAATTTTTGTCCTCACCATTGAAGACAAAACCATATTGCAAAATTGCCAATTGGGCGATTGTGTCGTTTGAGGAACAGATAATGATCAATCGCCAAACGATTTATCATCAATTTTGGCACAGAGGCTGATCAGACGATTTCTTCGCGATTTTCTACGAACTTCAAATCGACAGCAAAGTAAATCGCGGCCTCTAGAATTTCAAATTCAATTTCTGTCCAAATATTCAGTTTCAAAAGTGGCTTATAAACGGATGAACCAAGCCTAAATGAATTTCCTGAGTTTGACGTCAGTCCTTTGACGTCTTCTGAGCAATTAGCTTCAAAATTGCGAAGTGTCGAAAACTTCATGTTCGTTAGACGCGCAAATTCACGCAAAGAATACCCGAATTCTGTCCGTTTCCTGTAAACTACTTCTGCAGCCTTTTGAATGGCAATTTGTCGTTTCGTAGGCATAATGCAACCTCCAAGCGCCACGCATACTCACGACAAGTGAGTACAACATAGTGATGGAAGTGCTGCGATAAACTGCCATATCGAAACAACTTCAATAAAATATTTTAGTTTAACTCCAAGCTCTTGGATACTTGCTGAGGGCCAGTACTGCAGGCAGAGTGCATATAGAACTTGACTACGACTTCATAGGTTTCATACCAATAGTTAATGTTAATAAATCATGTCAAATTTGTGTTGAAAAAAATGATTTAGGACCAGCGTAATAAACTCATTTTTTTATTCCTACCTCAATGCCACCAAAGTACACGTCAAAGAAGTTTTGCATGATTCAACTGTGGCGTGGCCCCTCCCAATGATTTGACTTGCCATACCTTGTCTGTACAATGACAGCATGGTCAATTTTCTTTGGAACGAGGAAAAGAATAATCTTTTAAAGGCAAACTTTGATCGTGCCATTTGTTTTGAAGATATCGTTCTGGCCATCGAGAATGGTGGATTGTTGGACGATGTTGAGCATGTGAACGATGCTCGATATCCGCATCAGCGTCTCTATATCGTGCTGTTCAACAATTATGTTTACTGTGTGCCTTATGTTATCGACGGCGAAAATATTTTTTTGAAAACAATTTATCCAAGCCGAAAACTGACGCGAAAATATTTGAGTGGAGCCCATGATGGCTAAAGAACCGAAGATTGGAAGTTACACTGACGAAGAAGAGAAAGAGCTCATCGAAGCCTTAGAAGCCGATGATGCTGTTTTTGTGAGCTTTCTTACGCCCAAGCGAAGAAAAGAAGTTCAGGCTATTGCGCGCGCAACGATGAATCCGGTGCGCGATAAAATTACGTTGCGAATTTCTCGCAATGATTTGATGCGCCTGAAATCTAAAGCTTTGCAAGAAGGCATGCCCTATCAAACTTTGATTGGATCGATCTTGCACAAGGCGGTGTCTTGAGTTTTATTTCGAACTTAAATCCACCCGCAATCTTGCCAGCGCGCTCGGCAATTCACTTTCGAACCGCATATGTTTGCCGCTCACCGGATGGTCAAAGCCCAGCACTGTGGCGTGGAGGGCTTGGCCTCTGAGATAAGATAGGCTGAGTTTCGCTGGCTCGCTGAGTTTTGAAATTGAGGCTTTGAAGCCGCCGCCATAGACTAAGTCTCCCAGCAGCGGGTTGCCGATGTGGGCCATGTGGACTCGGATTTGGTGTGTGCGGCCGGTTTCTAGGCGGCAGCGCACCAATGTTGCGTGCTCGAACAGTTCTTCAATCTCGTAATGGGTAATGGCTTCTTTGGCTACGGCGGAATTGGACACGGCCATTTTTTGGCGGTTGGCGTTTGATCTGGCGATGCCGGTGGTGATCATGCCGGTGCGGCGTTCGGGTTTTCCCCAAACAAAAGCGAGATATTCGCGCTCCAAGCGGCCATCTAATCCGTGGCTCACAAATTGTTCTGAAAGGCCGTGATGAGCTTTGTCATTCTTGGCCACCACCAATAAGCCGCTGGTGTCTTTATCCAAGCGATGCACAATGCCGGGGCGTTTAACGCCGCCAATGCCTGAGAGCGTATCGCCGCAATGGGCAATCAGCGCGTTCACCATGGTGCCATTTTCGTTTCCAGCGCCGGGATGCACCACGAGACCAGCGGGCTTATCCAGCACGATGAGGTGCTTATCTTCAAACACGATGTTGAGATCAATAATTTCGGCCAATGGAATGGCGGGGGCGGGGGGCGGGATTTTAACCGTCGCAGTTTGGCCGGGCTTTAATTTCTCGCCGCCATCATCCACAACTCGGCCCTCGACAGTGACGTAGCCATCTGCGATGAGCTTTTGAAAGCGCGCGCGGCTGAAATCAGGAAAGCTTGCGGCCAAGAATTTATCTAAGCGCATGGCAATTGTGGTTGTTGATGTGAGAAGAGTTGGAGTGTCAGTCATATGTCGGATTTAGAAATACCTGTTGTGAGTGAGCAAGCAAAACGGCTGCTTAAGCTGGTCTATATCATGGGTGTAGTTTTATTGCTGCTTTTCTTCGGGCTGGTGGCGGGCATCATTTACAAGGCTAAAAATAAGGCCGAGGTGCTGCTGCCTGAGACGCAAACGCTGGGAATTGGTTTGCCGCCCGATGAGAAGTTTACCGATGTGGTGCTGACGGGGGATAGGTTGACGATCAATGCGGGTCGCATCGTTTATGTGATTGATGTTAAGAACAACCGTGTTATCTTACGGGTGAATGGGTTGCAGGATTAGGAAGGACGATTTTAAGGAAAATCGTTTTTAGAAAGTCTGAGAATAAGTTTTGCAACGATTTTAAGACAAATCGTTTAGGTCCCTTCGTCTATCGGTTAGGACGACAGCCTCTCACGTTGTAAAGGCGGGTTCGATTCCCGCAGGGATCACCATTTTATGTTTTGCTTTTGGCTGTGCTTTGGCGCGTAATTATTTTGTAACCCACATCAATTTGTTTTTCTTTATTATCATGAGTTTTGACAATGGCTGAAATTGCGGCATTGGCAGAAAGCTGGCCCAGTTCATAACGGTGGGTTGCAACTGATGAGAGGGAAGGTGATGTATAAGCTGCAAACTCAAGATCATGGAAACCGAGTATTGAAATATCTTCAGGAACGCGAAGACCGAGTTTGCGGCACTGCATGAGTGCGCCCAAGGCCAAGTTATCGTCGATGCAGAATACGGCATCGGGGATATTTTTTCGTTCGGCAAGCGAGTTCATAATTTGTGCGCCCAAAGCCACTGTGCTGTGTTGAGGCAGGCTTGTAACCAAACCTTCCCACGCCAGGTTTGATTGCTCCATGGCTTGCTTATAGCCGCTCAGCCGTGCTGCTGCGCGAACATCAGGGTGGCCTAAAACGAAGCCAATTTTTTGATGGCCATTGGCAATCAAGGTTTGGGTGGCATCAAAGCCTGCACGTGTTTGAGATAATCCAATGTTAATATCTATCGGATCCTCAGAGAGTTCAAATGTTTCAATAACGGGAACGCGAGATTGTTTCAGCAATCTGCGTGCCATGGGTGTGTGGTCAACACCCACAATTATAATGGCTTCAACACGCTGGCCCAACAAAGTGCGAATGGCTTGTTCTTCTTCACTCTTTGAATAACGACTGTTGACTACGACAACTTGAAAGCCTGAGCCTAGAAACACTTCATGCAAGGCTTGCAAGTATTCTGCAAAAATAACGTTGTAAAGTGTTGGAACAATAACGCCCACAGCATGACTGCGCGATGACGCTAGGCGGCTTGCGGCCAAGTTAGGCACGTAAGCTAATTTATCGACAGCGGCTTCAATGCGCTGGCGCAGAGCAGGTGAAACAATGTCTGGATTGCGGAGCGCCCGCGAAACTGTGATGGCGCTAACGTTTGCTAGTTTTGCCACATCATCTAGCGTCTTTCGGGATTTGGCTATCGCTGCACCTGTAAATTCTAATTTATTGAAATTCTAAATTTAGTTTTATCAGCCTTCGGTTGAAAATTCAATCCAATTGACAGCGCTGTCATTTGTGTTATCGTTTGGTAGGCCTGAATTGAAGACCCCGCAAAAGGGGCGGGGCCAGCTGCGGTCCGGAATGGTCCGGCACGCGCAAAGGGAGAAGAATATGCAGAAATTATTTGCCGCTCTATTGGGTGCCACAATGTTGGCTGGCACAAGCCAAATGGCATTGGCTAAGGGTAAGACGATTGCAGTTTCATGGATGGTGTTTCAGGAAGAACGTTGGAAAACTGACGAGGCTGCGATCAAAGCCGTTGTTGAAGCTGCGGGTGATAAATATATTTCTGCTGATGCCCAACAATCGGCGCAGAAGCAATTGGCCGATATTGAAGGGTTCATCAGCCAAAAAGCAGATGTGATTATCATTGTTCCTTTTGATGCGGATGCGGTTTTGCCCGCTGTTAAAAAAGCGAATGAAGAAGGAATTCCGTTGATATCTTACGATGTGCAGATTGAAGACCCAAGCGCACTTTATATTACTTTTGACAATGTGGGTGTTGGCCGCTTGATGGCCAAAGAAATTTTAAAGGCAAAGCCAGAAGGCAATTATGCCTTTATTAAAGGTGACAAAGCCAATCCAAATTCACATTTCTTGTTCAAGGGTATTATGGAAGTGATTGGGCCTGAAATTGAATCCGGTAAAATTAAGAATGTGTGCGAGACTTTCACTGATGGCTGGAAGCCCGATGGCGCGCAGAAAAACATGGAGCAATGCCTGACATCAGTTGGCAATAAAGTGGATGCCGTTGTTTCAGAAAATGACGGTATGGCTGGCGGCGTGGTTGCAGCGCTTACCGCTCAAGGTTTGGTGGGAGCAGTTCCTGTGTCTGGTCAGGATGGTGATAAATCAGCCTTGAACCGGGTTGCACTTGGCACTCAAACTGTTTCGATTTGGAAGGATGTTCGGCAGTTGGGCAAGGTTGCTGGAGAAGCAGCCGTGATGATTGCAGCTGGCAAGAAGTTTAAAGAGATTCCAAATGTTGCAACTTTTGACAAAGGTGCAAAAGGAATTGCAGTTGATTCAATTCTATTGCCGCCAACACCTATCACGAAGGATAATCTTGATGTTGCTTTAGCTGGCAATGTTTTGACCAAGGATGAGTTGTGTGCGGGAGTTGCTGCGGGGGCGGTTGCTGCATGTAAGTAGGCGTTAGTTCTCCCAAGCCCGAAGCCGCGTCATTGCAAAATGGCGCGGCTTTTTCGAAGCTAATTTCTTGTCTTCTCACGTTTTTTATAATGTATAAAAGGCGGCCAGTATTCTGATCTGCGTTAGAATGTGAAAACTAATTACTCAGCGCCTTTTTGTAAGGCCCTGATCCGTTGCGCTAAGCTTATAACATTGGCCATAGCGCCGGATTTCTTGGGCGGAGTTTCAGGGGCCACTTGAATTTCTGGCGGTGCTTTTGCCGTCATCATCATGTCGAGTGCTTGCAACTCTGCAGCCATCGCAGCGGCTTCACGTTCTGTATCAGCAAGTTGTTGATCAAGATTGGCTTGATGGCTTGGAGTTTCAACGCCTTTTGACGTGGCTGAATTGCCTTCATGGTGGGGCAGCATCGGGTTGCCCTCGCGCTGGTTGCTCATTTGTGTGGAAATAGATGTGAGTTCCGCCACGCGCTGTAACAGGCGATTTTCAGTAGGGTCTGCCTTGGGTTTCGATTTGCCATTGCCAATACGTAGAGCAGTTTCCAATTCAGTACCAAGGGTTGAAACAAGCTGACCTTTGTCGCGAAGATTTGATGAAAGCTTTGCTATGAGTGCTGCCTGCTTTGTCAGTTCAGCATCTTTCTGTACTGCTTCATTTGCATAACGCTCAATAGCATCAGCGCAGGCAGCCAAATCGGCTTTATGAACTTCAACTTGGGCATTGAGGGCACCTACTTCACGATCTCGATTTTTGATTGAATCATCACGACGTTCCATCTCTGACATCATGGATTGCAAGCGATTGCGGTGGCGCGAGACTTCGGCCATTTGTTCAGTCATGCGGGTTTTAATGTCCTCGAGGCGTAACTCTAGTTTACGCGACATCATGGCGTGTTCAGCACGCAGTCGATCTCGATCGGCCTGAAGCTCTAGCATGGAGATGGGAATTTGTTTGGCATGGCGTCTTGCGCCAATACGCATAGCCATACTCCAAAAACCACGAGCAACGAGAAGAACAATAGCCAGCGCAAGGGCAAAACCCAAAGCAACGAGCATCAAAGTCTCTGATTGAGACATAGCAGAACCCCGCAGTAACAAACTGTTAACTAATGCTTGTTCCCAAAGCAAAAGCTAGACCAACGCCGTGATTTGCACTCATAGCGTGAAATTTGTTTTGTTGCGATGGTTAAGCGTGACTTTAAGAAGAAATATTTTTTAAAAACTGTCTCAATGTCACACGAAAGTTATTTTCTCAATCAGAAGGGGTTCCATGTTGGGTGCTTGGAGTATTTTAAATATCCGATATTGGCACCAAGCCTTGCACCCAAACCCGTGCGTATGGGGGCCATAACTATATCGTCTTTGCGTTGAAAGTTAACACCAAGACCGCCCACTAAATAAGCTGAGCCTTCAACGCCAGCAAAGCGGCTGTAAAGATCTTCTGGTGATTGCGAGTTGTATACCAGTGTCAGTGTGCGTGAGCCATTGCCACCGAAATCAAAACCAATGGAAGGGCCTTGCCAGTAGATGTGTTTCTTCGCACCATTCTTGTAATAGATTGTACCTTCGCCAAAGCGCAAGCCACCCACAAAGGCGCCGGAGCCTTCTTCACCAACAATATAAGCAGTTGGTTGGCCTTGATTTTGGAAAACATATTCAACTGCTTCAGCAAGGCCACGTGTGGTTTTGCCAAAAAACTGATGACCTTGCGCCATAATTTCTTGACTGGAATAGGTGTCATTGTTTTCGTATTTTGAGGTGCTGCTGGTGTTTTGTGCGGCAGCTAACCCAATGAAACCCAAGCCTAAAGTGAGTGTTAGTGCCATCGTGCGTAATTGGTTTTTCATCATACTCTCAACCTTATTCCATGTGTTGACCCAGCTTCTGCCCCCAGAAAGGGGCGTGAAGTGGGCAAAAATCTGCTCATGCTGTGGTTTTAAGGCAGCTTGCTTTCGGCTTGGTTAACGAAATGAGAATCAGGCGGAGGCGATGAATGCCGGGTTGTCAAAGCCACGGGTTTTTTTGCCATATAGAAATGGCTGGCCATCTGCACCTATGACTGTGCCACCTGCGGCTGCCAAAACGGCGTGGCCAGCGGCTGTGTCCCATTCCATCGTGCGGCCAAAGCGCGGGTAAAGGTCGGCCTTGCCACTGGCAATGGTACAGAATTTTAGCGATGAACCAGCGCCGATGAGCTCGGCCACTTTAACGGTTGCAAGGTAAGCATCGGTTGCGGCATCGCGGTGCGAGCGGCTGGCCAGCACTGTTGCACCTGCTTGGGGCAGGACGCGTACGGTGATTTTTTCCCAGGTGCTTGGCAAAGTTTGTTCTGGCGTGATGGTGGCCTTGGCGCTGCCGTAATCCATTTCACCCCAATAGAGTGTGTTAATGGCTGGTGCATAGACCACACCTGAGGAAACTACGCCATTTTGAATCAGCGCGATGTTGACCGTGAATTCACCATTGCGTGAAATGAATTCTTTGGTGCCATCTAAAGGATCCACTAAAAAGAATTGGGTTGAGATTTCGGGAATGCGGCCAGCGGCCACAGACTCTTCGGCGATCACTGGAATGTCTGGGAATGATTGTGCGAGGCCCTTGAGGATAATCGCTTCGGCGCGCTCGTCAGCTTCTGTTACGGGCGAGGCATCTGTTTTGGCATGGGCCGCAAAATCGGTGGCATAGACATCCATAATTACTTTGCCAGCAATTTGGGCAAGCTTGATCAGATTCAGCATCATAGGCGAGGGAGTCATCATCAGGTGTTCTTATCTCAGCTTGGTGTTTCGTCAATGTGCAATCTTCTGGGCGGAAATGTTTTGGCTAATTTGATATAGCTAATGCCACGAATCACTTTGGGGCATGGACCATGACACTGACAACGCGACTTTCTGATCTCGATCTTGCAGCACTTTTATGCTCGCGGGTGTGCCATGACGTAATCTCGCCAGTAGGCGCAATCGCCAACGGACTTGAATTGATGGATGATCCAGAGACTGATGCCGAGTTGAAAGCGACAGCACTCGATATGGTGCGCTCCTCGGCCAAGACCGCAACGGCCAAGCTTAAATTCTGCCGCATTGCCTTTGGCGCTGCTGGCTCTGCTGGAGCTCTGATTGATCTCACCGAAGCTGGCGACGTGGCCAAAGCTTTTGTGGGTGAAGAGAAAGTTAAGCTTGATTGGCAGGCCCCGCGCGAGAACCGACCAAAACAAGAGGTTAAGCTTTTGCTCAATATGTTGTTGATTGCACTGGCTGGAATTCCGCGTGGTGGCGTGGTTACTGTATCAGCTGAGGGTGAAAATTTGGCGGTGCGGGCCAAAGGCGAACGCGCAAAAATTAACGAAGCTATGGCTGCTGCGCTTGATGGTTCTGCTGATCTTACAACACTTGATGCCAGATTGGTTCAACCTTATTATGCGCGTATATTAGCTGCTGCAGCCAACAAAACTTTGCACATGGTGATGGAGAGCGAAGACACTGTTGCTGTTACGGCGCTGGCTATTGCTGCCGCTTAATTAACTTTGTTATTTTCAGGGCCGTTAACTTTGAAAAGCTGGTCCCTTGGAATTGTTAAAATTTAACCAAATCCGCTAAGACAAACTACAGGCGCAACGCCTTACAACCCGATCAATAATAAACGGGGTAATGCGTTGTGTCGAATCTAAATGCACCAAGTGCCGGCGGAACTGTTCGTGGAACAAATGCTGCTGATGTAATTTCTGGAAGTGCCAATGCCGATGTGCTGTGGGGCCTCGGCGGGGCCGATGTGATCAATGGCGGTGCTGGCAATGATATGATTGAGGGCGATGGTGCTTATACTGTTGCGGATGCAGTGAACAACACTGGCACAGCAACTCTTTCAAATCTCGCCTCAGTGCCTCTCATTTCCCTAGTGCCAAGTCTTACCTCGATGGGTGTTTTGGCTAACGGTCAAACTGTTTGGCGGTTACGCAATGCATCTGATGTGACTGAAGTTGTTGTTCTACAATCAACAACGACTGGCAGTGGCTCCTATGGGCCGATTACTTATACAATTCCTCCGCATTCCGATATGTTGGTAACCAGCACCAACGCAGGCGCACATAAAATTTCATTTAATGGCTTGCAGGTTGACTTGAAGGCTTCTGCCACGACTATTTATTCAAATAGTGCAGCCTATAGCACGCCCATAGATGGTGATGATGTTTTGAGCGGCGGCGACGGTGATGATACGATCCGTGGCAATGGCGGCAATGATACGCTGAATGGTGATTCTGGGAATGACTCGCTGGACGGTGGCACAGGCAATGATAAATTGGTTGGTGGTGCTGGTGCTGATAAATTGATTGGCGGCGACGGCGTTGATACTGCCGATTATTCTGCTTCCACTTCTGCGGTGACGGTCAATCTGGAACTTGGAACTGGCAAGGGCGGCGATGCTGAAGGTGACACACTTTCCGGCATTGAAAATCTTATAGGCTCAAAATTCAATGACGTATTGGTTGGCAATGGTTCCGTTAATTTGATTGATGGTGGTGACGGCAACGACACCATTACCGGCGGCAGCAATAATGATCAGCTTTTTGGTGGTGCCGGTGATGATTTGTTCTTAGTTGAATGGTCATTTACAGGTGATCGTTATGATGGTGGTACAGGTGTTGATACTTTCAGTGCCGATATTGCAGTGCTGGATGGTTATGCTCAGGAAATAGACCTTGCAACTGGCACAAACAATTGGGGCGACACATTTGTGAGCGTTGAAAACCTCATCGGTGGTGCCAACAATGACAAGTCATGGGGCACTGATGGCGAAAATAGTTTCTGGGGTCGCGGCGGCAATGATTTGCTTGATGGCCGTGGCGGTAACGACAAGCTCTATGGTGAAGCAGGCAATGACACTTTAATCGGTGGCGCTGGCGATGACCTTTTGGTTGGCGGCACAGGTGCTGATACTTTAACCGGCGGCGATGGCGTAGACGTTGCCGATTACTCAACTTCGGTGGCTGGAGTGACTGTAAATCTGACCACTGGCCTTAGTGCTGGTGGTGATGCTGAGGGTGATAAGATTGCCAGCATTGAAGATGTTACAGGCTCGAAATTCAACGATGTTCTGACAGGTGATGCTAGTACCAATACGCTTGATGGCGGCTTGGGCAACGACGTTTTGGTTGGTGGCGCTGGTGCTGATAAATTGATTGGCGGCGACGGCGTTGACACTGCCGATTACTCTGCTTCCACTTCTGCGGTGACGGTCAATCTGGAACTTGGAACTGGCAAGGGCGGCGATGCTGAAGGCGATACACTTTCGGGCATTGAAAATCTGATTGGTTCGAAATTCAATGATGTGTTGACTGGCAATGGTTCAGTTAATTTGATTGACGGTGGTGATGGCAACGACACCATTACGGGCGGTGCCAACAATGATCAGCTTTTAGGCGGCGCTGGCGACGATTTGTTCTTGGTTGAATGGTCTTATACTGGCGACCATTATGATGGTGGCACGGGTGTTGATACTTTCAGTGCAGATGTGGCCGTGCTCGATGGCTATGCTCAGGAAATTGATCTCGCTGCTGGCACAAACAATTGGCAAGATACTTTTACCAACATCGAAAATCTTATTGGTGGTGCCAATAATGATAAGTCTTGGGGCACGGATGGCGAAAACAGCTTCTGGGGTCGCGGCGGCAATGATTTGTTGGATGGTCGTGGCGGTAACGACAAGCTCTATGGTGAAGCAGGCAATGACACTTTAATCGGTGGTGCTGGCGCTGATATTTTGGTCGGTGGAGATGGCGATGACCTTGCTGACTATTCGAGCTCTACCGCAGGTGTGACCGTTAATCTTGGAACTGGTGTTGGCATCGGTGGTGACGCCGAGGGCGACAAGCTTTCGAGTATTGAAAATGTTACTGGCTCGAAATTCAACGATATTCTGACTGGTGATGCTGGTGCTAACACATTGCTCGCTGGTGAAGGTGATGACGTGCTGGTTGGCAGCGGTGGCGGCGACATTATGGATGGTGGTGCTGGTGTTGATGCGGCGGATTATTCCAAATCTACTGCTGGTGTTTCAGTAAGCTTGGCAACTGGACTTGGCGCTAGTGGTTTTGCCGAAGGCGACAAGTTAGTTGGCATTGAAAATCTGATTGGCAGTGCCTTTGCTGATACGCTAACTGGCGATGCCAATGCTAACAGCCTTAAGGGCGGTGCTGGCAATGACGTGTTGGTTGGCAGTGGCGGCGGCGATGTTATGAATGGCGGTGAGGGTATTGATAAGGCCGACTACAGTAACTCTGATGCCGCAGTTATTGTCAATTTGACTACTGGTGTTGGTGTTGGTGGTCTTGCCCAAGGCGACACATTGATCTCAATTGAAAACCTAACGGGTTCAAATTTTAATGATGTTCTCACTGGTGACGCTGGTGCAAACTTTCTCATGGGCGGCGCTGGCAATGACATTTTGGCAGTCAGCCGTGGTTCCGATACGCTTAACGGTGGCGAAGGTGTTGATATCGCCGACTATGCGCTGTCGACCGGCGCGATTGTAGCAAGCCTTGTGGCTGGCACAGCAACAGGCATTGGCAGCAAAGCTGATAAGCTTATTTCGATCGAGAATTTTATCGGTTCCAAATACGGCGATACCATTACTGGCGATGCAGGTGCTAACATTCTTTCATCGGGCGAAGGCAATGATCATTTCTTCGGCTCTGGCGGTGGTGACAACTTTGATGGTGGCACTGGCAAGGACTGGATCGATTACCGCAGTTCAACAGCCGTTAACGTCAATCTCAAGATAGGCGTAGGCACTGGCGGATTGGCCGAAGGCGATAAGTATTCAAATATCGAAAATATTCGTGGCGGTGCTGGTGATGACACATTGATCGGTGACGACACTGCTAACGTTATTTATGCTGGCAAAGGCTCTGACCGTGTGGAAGCTGGCGGCGGCAACGATATGATTTATACCGCTGGCGGCTATGACACCGTGGATGGTGGCGCTGGCATTGATACCGTGAGTTATTCTGACTCTTGGGATAAAGTGGTCATCAATTTGGCAACAGGCGTTGGCCAATATGGCGCAGCTTCGCGTGATACACTTGTAAATGTTGAAAACATCATTGGCTCTAAGTTTGACGATACTATTACCGGCGATGCTGGCACTAACATGCTGAATGGCGGCGCTGGTAATGACACGCTGCATGGTGGCGACGGGAATGATGTGCTGATCGGTGGATCTGGCGCTGACGTGATTGAAGGTGGTGCTGGTGCTGATACAGTGAGCTATGCCAGCACTCATACTGGCGTTACTGTGAATTTGGCCACAGGTGGCGGATTAAATGCTGATGCAAGCCAAGACGGCGTGCAGCCAATCAAACCTGCAATTGATCGCGGCACCGATGATGATTTGGCTGACGGTCTTGGCTCAACATTTGTTGATGGCAGCTATAGCGCCGTGAATGGTGTAACTGATGCGACTGGCGATACTTATATCAATATTGAAAACGTGCTCGGCTCAGCTTGGAACGACAACATTACAGGTGATGCTCTGGTCAACCGCCTCAATGGTGGTGCAGGCAATGACGTGTTGAATGGTGCTGGCGGCAATGATTATTTGCTCGGTGGCATTGGCAATGACAGCCTGACTGGCGGCGTTGGCGCTGACGTATTTGTGTTTGATGTTGGGTTCGGCAATGACACGATTACCGATTTCTGGTTTGGCCTTGGTCGCACAGACCGTGTGCAATTGTTGGGTTCAGATTTACACAGCTTCACAGAAGTGCTCTCCCATGCAACTGACTCCGCGGCGGGTGTGGTGCTGAGTGTAAATGGCGGGCTTGACTCAATCACCTTCACAGGTGTGACGATTGCACAACTCAATGCGGATGATTTCTTATTCGCTTAAGCAGCTTAAACTGAATTTCGAAAAGCCCAAGGGAAGCCTTGGGCTTTTGTTTTTTGTTTTGAGGGTTAGATGTTTTTTAACGACGTGGAACATTCGCGCCTGTGAAAACACGAGATAGATCGAATTGGACTGAGTGGATTTAACTCTCTTTAACGCGCCTACGCTATTTTCAATTCATACCCGCTGGCACCGATGCATAAGCAAAGTCTGGTGGGATGTGTGCTGTTAGTAACAATTGGAGAATTAAAATGAACAAGTTTCTTAAAGACGAATCTGGTGCAACTGCAATCGAGTACGGCCTGATCGCTGCTGCTATGTCAGTTGCTTTGTTGGCTGCTATGCCTTCAATCACAACCAACCTGACTTCAAAGTTTGCTACAATCGGCGCTGCAATCGGCAAGTAAGCTTTGCTTACAAGCTAAAAAGAAAGGCGCTGTTCACCAGCGCCTATTTTGTTTTGTTTAAGGCGATTTTGACTTTTCCTTGAAAAGTCAAAACGCTTATGCGATGCGGAGCATCTCTTCTTCGTCGATTCCATGTCCTGGCATGGGGGGGGCACCTTCGCGCAGCACATAGCCTCGACCCCAGACTGTTTCGATGAAGTTCTTGCCTTCAGCGGCATTGGCCAGTTTCTTGCGGAGCTTGCAAATAAACACGTCGATGATTTTGAGTTCCGGCTCATCCATGCCGCCATAGAGGTGGTTGAGGAACATTTCTTTTGTAAGGGTGGTCCCTTTGCGGAGCGAGAGCAGCTCCAGCATTTGATATTCTTTGCCAGTCAAATGAACGCGTTGGCCACCCACTTCAACTGTTTTAGTATCGAGGTTCACCAGCAGTTCACCAGTGAGAATAACTGATTGGGCATGGCCCTTAGAGCGGCGGACAACAGCGTGGATGCGGGCCACGAGTTCGTCCTTGTGGAAGGGCTTGGTCATATAATCATCAGCGCCGAAGCCCAGGCCTTTGACCTTATCTTCAATGCCAGCAAGGCCAGAGAGAATGAGGATTGGAGTGCCAACTTTGGAAACGCGTAAGCTTTTCAAAACTTCATAGCCAGACATATCCGGCAGGTTGAGATCGAGCAGAATAATGTCATAGTCGTAGAGCTTGCCGAGATCGACACCCTCTTCGCCAAGATCGGTGGTGTATACATTAAAGCCCTCTGACTTCAGCATCAGCTCGATGCTTTGTGCTGTGGCTGTATCGTCTTCGATCAACAAAACCCGCATTGCGAATCCCCTTTGTATGCCGACCCACCATGTGTGGTGAGCCATTGAAACTTGCCTCTGGCTTTTGGCCTTGGCTTACGAAACATTAACTCTGTTCCTTAAGATAGCCTTATAAAGGTTAACAAAACCTAATCTGGGCCATCTAATTGCAACTCAATGCACCACAACATGTGGTGGCTTAAATTACATACCTACTACAGGTAGGTTTGCATGGTCGACTGGGGTGGATCCCAATCATTTTTGCACAATTTACTCCGTCTTAAACCTAACTGTTCATCATAACGACAGACGCGACGCATTCCCTTAGCTAGTTGATTCGGGGAATCGTGAATAGAGTCAGTATTAAGTTTGGGCGGGGCTTTTTCGCCAGGTGTGTTGAGTAAAGTGAGGATAAGATGCGTTCACGTGATAGCCTTTTAAGGCTTAATCGATTCCGGGTGGAAGATTGCCGCAGACAAGTGGCAGATATGGATTTGATGATCCAAGACCTGATGCGAAAACATGATGACTTAGACAATCATGTGAAGTTTGAAGAAAACCGCACCGGCGTTTCTGATATTTACAATGTAAATTATTCGATGGCAGCCAAATCAGTGCGTGGTCGTCGCGATAACATTTTGAAAACTGTTGCTGAATTGCGTGATCAGCACGAAAGCATGATTGAAAAGCTGAAAGAAGCAGAAGGCGATTTACGCAAGATTGAAATGCTGGTGGAAAAAGAAACCCCAACATCAAAAGCGCCCGTGGGCATGATGGCCGCTGCGACCTCAGCGCATGTGATGGCAAGATAAAGTTTTTTAACTCTGGTTACAAAGGCCCACGCTTTACAAGCGGTGGGCCTTTAGTTTTTGATTGGTGTAACTGAGATATTTCGCATTTTGATCGTTATACCTTCAGGTTGAATTGGCGTGAACTCCGATTCTTTGCCATATTTTTTCCATTCACGTCCAAAACCAGTCATTACTGGCCCCAATATAAGTAGGATTCGACTAGCATTTTTCTTTTTATCTGGCTCGCATTGGTTGGTGATGTAGCAATGGGGCGCTTGATTTGTGGCCACATCCTTGGCGCTATAGATGGATTTGCCATCGCAAAGAACATCGATCCAGCCTTTTGTGTCCTTTCTCCAGTGAACCTTCATTTCGAATGCAACCCAATTGCCAAAATCTTTTCGAGGCTGGCAAACATTGCCCAGGAACGTGACACCGAAGCTTGTGTCTGCCTTTAGAATATATAAAAAATTGTGGATGTATTGGCCCTGCCAAGTGGCAATAAAAAGCCTGCTGTCGAGATTGTATTTCAAGAAACCTTTGGCGTTGCCGTTAGAATAACCTGTGTATTTTAACGACGGGTCGATCCAAATCTCAAACTTGTAACTCATGGTTTCGCCCATGCGAGCTTCTTTTTTGAAAAGAATATCTTGCCTAACGTTGCCATTGTAACAATCGTTTTCACCACGACTGTCATTATAGTTTTTCTTGCTGCAAACTTTGTCCTTAATGGTAAAAGTTGTGACGCCTTCAGACGTAATTGGATTACCTCCAGCATTCAAATCGTGATTATAAAATCCTTGTGGGATAGAGTCTGCGTGTGCTGGACTTGCAGCAAGGCAAGCAATCAATCCCAAAGCAAAATACACCGTCTGTAAAAATGATTTTGACATAGTCACTATAGATTCTCACTTAAAATTCAGGTCAGTAGTTTGTAGCGTGCAAGTCTATCGTAGTATGGGCGGGCTTCATCTGCAATCGCCTGCAATGAAACTGGCAATGAGATGGGCTTGTTATGTGGCGCCGCAAATCCTTCGGATTGCCAAACGGCATTATACCAATGTGGTGCCCATACCCCATCAAATGATTTAGGGCCTTTGGGCCAGCGCAGCATGGCTTCATCAAATGTTATGCCGCAGGCGGCGCAAAGTTTAGTCAATGTTTCGCGCGGATTGGCCAACACTTGATCGGCCTCAATCACAGGTGGAGCATAGCCTAAATGATTGGCCACTTGATCAAAAATTTCGGCTTGTTCAACAAAGCCAATTGCTTGCAAGGAAGCGTCTGACCATTTCTGAGTATAACTCGCCAACACCTGTTCCGGAGAGCGAATTAAGAAAGCA
>JANNBH010000089.1:0-58239 GCA_031385245.1 Hyphomicrobiales bacterium
CAAGCGCCAGTGCGCGGTGCACTAAAACATTGGGATCACTTGGGTTGAGATTGATACCGCGCTCACTCACGCGCAACGCTGTCGCAAGGTCACCAACACATAACGAGGCCCAACTATGCGCTGCATGGGCGTGCGCATTGGACGGGTCGAGGGAGATTGCTTGAGTCGTAAATTCCAAGCCTTTGAATGCACTTTCCAGTTGGAAATGAAGTAACCAGCCTTCGCAATAGATCACTCCCAGCCAAGCAAGTGCTGCGGCATTGCCAGGGTCAGAAGCGATGGCTCGCTCGAAACACTGCTTGGCCGCAGCAACGCCATCGAGCGTGAATTTCTTATAATGCCAATACCCCTGCAACAGGTGTTCGTAGCTGGATAGATTTTCCTGCGAACGGCCAACACTCCGGACATTGATTTCAACTTCAAGATGCCGCGCAATGGCAGCGGCCACCAACTCGCTGATCTCGTCTTGTAGTGTGAATAGGTCACCGATCGGGCGGTCATAGCGTTCACCCCAAATCGCTTCCTCACTCGCGGCGTCAGAGAGATGGATAGCCAAACGGATGCGTTCGCCAGAGCGCCGCAAACTACCCGTTACAATAAAGTCCACTTTCAAACGTTCGCGAATCGCTGCCAGGTCCAGAGCTGCCGAGCGAAGAGCCGCCGCTGAGTGTTGGCCGATGACTGCAAAGACCCCAAATCGCGCTAACCGATCCGTAATGTCAGCAGTGATGCCATCACTAAAGAATTGCTGTTCAGGATCGCCACTCAGATTATCGAAGGGCAAGACAACGATCACAGGTTTACTGTGAGTTGCGATTGTTTTTGGTTTCAATGTGGAAACTTTGTGTGCTGTCGGCAGCGGTCCTACATATTTATAGCCTCGACCATGTACAGTCAAAATTAGGCTGGCTGGCAACTCCTTACGCAGCGCAGACATGTGAACTTGCAATGTATTCTCTTCAACAATTTGGTTAGGCCAGATTGCATCGAGAATCTCTGCCTTGCCAATTACCTGATTTGGCTTCTCCAACAAAAGGGTTAGAATATCAAAAGAACGAGACGAAAGTTGCAAAGGTCCGTCGGGCCCTTGCACAAGCCGCGTCGCCCCATTTATCTCGTACATTCCAAAATGGAAATCCATTCAACAAGCTCCAAAGCGGCCTGAACGATAAACCAAGTTGGTTAAGAATACGAACTTCCGTATTATTCAGGGTTTTTCAGGATTGCGCCAAAGACCTGACAAAACCTGTCTGTCATTCTCAAAGCCATTGGAGAACAACATGAATACTTTGACAGTGAAGGCCGCAACTACTTCATCCCAATTGCTCAGCCTAAAGAAGCTACGGCTGAGGCTTGCAAAACTTGGCTCGGGCCGTGCGATCTCCAAGATGCCAGGTGCTATCGCCCGCGCATTTGAAATGGCTTATTTAGCGCCATTCAGTGCAGTGCAGCGCGAACCATTGACTGCAATAGAAGAAGATATGGAAGGCCGTGACCCTAGCTGGTAGTTGCTAGATATCAATCATCACAGGAACATGGTCCGATGGTTTATCATGGCCGCGGGTGTCTTTGAAGATTTGGGCGGATTGAAGTCTGTCAGCGGCTTGCGGCGAGAGCAAAAGATGGTCAATGCGGATGCCGTTATTCTTCGCCCAAGCGCCAGCCTGATAGTCCCAGAAGCTATATTCAGTTGAGGCGGGGTGCAGGGCGCGGAATGATTCGGTGAGGCCCAGATTTAACAACTTGCGAAACGCCCCGTGGGTTTCTGGCCTGAACAAGGCATCACCCACCCAGTTTTGCGGGTTGCGGGCGTCTTGTGCAGTTTGGATAACATTATAATCTCCAGCAATAACAAGCAGTTCCTCGTCTTTTAGCAAGTCTTTGGTGAAGTTTGCCAAGCGCTCCATCCAGGCTAATTTATAATCATATTTGGGGCCGGGGGTGGGGTTGCCATTGGGCAGATAGATTGAGGCAATGTTCACAGCCAATTTGCCATCAATGGCGGTGCCTAGAATAAATCGCGCCTGCTCATCGGCCACATCGCCGGGCAGACCGCGCCTGATATTTTCAACTGGAAGACGGGATAGCAGGGCTACTCCGTTATAAGTCTTTTGGCCATGCACATGGGCCGTGTAGCCCATATTGGCGAAATGCTCCGCCGGAAAGGCATGATCTTCGCATTTTAACTCTTGCAGACACAGAACATCGGGCTTTTCTTCTTCGATCCACTGCGTGACAGAATCGAGATGGGCTTTAATTGAATTCACATTCCATGTGGCAATTCGCATGACTAAAGCGAAAAGCTGGTGCCGCAACCACAGGACGATTTGGCTTGCGGGTTTTGAATGCGGAATGATTGGCCCATCAAATCGTCTATGAAGTCTAGTGTGGAGCCTGCAACAAAGCCCAACGATGTCGAATCGATCATCACTTTTGCGCCATCAACTTCGAACAACTTGTCGTCATCTTCAGGCTTACTGTTCAATTCGAAATCATATTGAAACCCAGAACAGCCACCGCCATTGACGGCCACGCGCAAGGCTGCAGCAGAGCCTTGCTTGGCAGCAATTTCGTGGATGCGCTTGGCGGCGCGGGGGGTGACTGTGAATGATGTGTCTGACATGATGAAGATGTTGTAGTTTAGCATGAAATTGTCAATGGTCTATATATGAGTCTAGAGCTTGCCCCCTATGCCAGCATTGCCGCCAAAAGCCGGGGGCGGCTGGTGCCCGAAACTGAAAGCCCGCCACGCAGCGCTTTCGCGCGCGATCGTGACCGCATTGTCCATTCGTCAGCTTTCCGCCGCCTCAAAGATAAAACCCAAGTTTTTGTATTTCACGAAGGCGATCATTTTCGCACAAGGCTAACGCATTCAATTGAAGTGGCGCAAATTGCGCGTTCAATCGCGCGGGCTTTGAAACTTGATGAAGACCTCACAGAAGCTCTGGCCTTGGCGCATGATTTGGGCCACACGCCCTTTGGCCATGCCGGTGAGCGCGAACTTGATAAGTTAATGCAGCCCTTTGGCGGTTTTGACCACAATGCACAGTCTCTCCGCATCGTTACTAAACTTGAACACCGCTATGCGGACTTTGATGGCTTGAACCTCACATGGGAATCACTTGAAGGGTTGGTGAAACATAATGGCCCATTGATAGACGGGCAGGGCCATGCACTCGGCCATTATAAAGAGCGTGGACTTCCTGCTGCGATTATTGAATATGCTGAGGTGCATGATTTGCAGCTTCACACATTTGCATCAGCGGAAGCGCAAGTGGCAGCTATCTCTGATGACATTGCTTACAATGCCCACGACATTGATGATGGCTTACGCGCCAAGCTTTTTAATGTGATTGATCTTGGTGATATTCCCTTGGTGGGGCAGGCGCTGGGCAGTGTGTTGGCGACTTATCCCGATCTTGAAACCACACGCATGATTCACGAAACAGTGCGACGCGTGATTTCAGGAATGGTAGCTGATGTGCTTTCGCACGCTACAAAATCTGCCGCGAAAACCGGAGTGAAAAGTTCTGATGCAGTGCGGGCTTTGCACAAGCCACTCATCACGTTCAGCGCGCAAATGCATGAGAACAATAAAGTGCTGCAAGGTTTCCTGTCGCAAAGCATGTATCGCCACCCCCGCGTGCTCGAAATAATGGACCGCGCACAACGGGTGATCCGCGATTTATTTGCAGCTTATATGAATGATGAAAAACTTCTTCCCGATGATTGGCGCGAAACTCATCCGCGGACGGATCAAAATCGCTATGCTCGCCAAGTGTGTGATTTCATCGCCGGAATGACCGATCGTTATGCTTTGGATCAGCACAAGCGCATGTTTGACCTCGACCCGCTTTTCCGTTAGGGCACACACATATTAAAGACCGTCATCCCGACGAAGGTCGGGAACCATACTTCGATCAGTACGCGGAACAAGAATGGGTCCCGTCCTTCGACGGGATGACGGAAAATGGGATATAAAATGAATCTCTTCGCGCATTTTCAAACGGTTGTGCTTTCCGCAATTGAAACTCTTGTGGCTGCAGGAAAACTTCCTACGGGCCTTGATCTTTCACGCCTCGCTGTTGAGCCACCGCGTGATGCAACGCATGGCGATGTGGCCACCAACGCAGCCATGGTTCTGGCCAAACCGGCTGGCATGAATCCGCGCGCATTGGCTGATTTGCTGCTACCACTGTTGACTCAAAACGAAGATGTTTCATCTGCTGCTGCGGCGGGCCCGGGCTTTATCAATATCAAATTAAAAGACAGCTTTTGGCCACGTGTTTTAACGGCGGCGATGGCCAGCAAAGAGCACTATGGGTCTTCCACCATGGGCGCTGATCAAAAGGTCAATGTGGAATATGTTTCGGCAAACCCTACTGGCCCATTGCATGTGGGCCATTGTCGCGGTGCGATATTTGGTGATGCTTTGGCTTCGTTGCTGAAGTTTGCTGGTTATGAAGTGACCAAAGAATATTACATGAATGATGCTGGCGGGCAGGTTGATGTGCTGGCGCAGTCGGCCTTGCTGCGGTATCGCGAAGCGCTGGGTGAAGTGATTGGTGAAATTCCCGCGGGGCTTTATCCGGGGGATTATTTGAAGCCGGTTGGTGAAGCGCTGAAAGCAGAATTCGGTGCAACACTGCTTGAGAAAAATGACGCCTTGGCAATTGCCAAAGACAGATCAATTGCGATGATGATGGATTTGATCCGTGATGATCTTGCCTCGCTTGATATTAAACAGGACGTTTTCTTCTCCGAAAAGTCTCTGCAAACATCGGGTGCCGTGGCGCGCAGCATTGCACTGTTGCGTGAAGCTGGACATGTCTATCAAGGCAGCTTGCCGCCACCCAAGGGTGAAGTGCCGGATGATTGGGAAGACCGTGAGCAAACATTGTTCCGCTCAACAGATTTCGGTGACGATATTGACCGCGCGCTTTTAAAGTCGGATGGCAGCTTTACTTATTTCGCCTCTGACGTTGCCTACAGTGCCGACAAAATCTCGCGGGGCTTCAAGCAGCTTATTTATGTTTTGGGTGCCGATCACGGGGGTTATGTGAAGCGGCTGCAGGCTTTGGGCAAAGCTTTTGCGGGTGACTCTGTGCAAGTTGATCCCATGTTGTGTCAGCTTGTAAAACTTTTCCGCAATGGTGAACCCGTGCGAATGTCTAAGCGGGCAGGCGAGTTTGTGACGTTACGAGAAGTGGTTGATGAAGTGGGGCCAGATGTGGTGCGCTTTATGATGCTCTATCGTAAAAATGAAGCGCCGATGGATTTTGACTTTGCCAAAGTTTCAGAACAATCCCACGACAATCCGGTTTTCCACGTTCAATATGCCCACGCGCGGATCTGTTCGGTGCTGCGTAATGCTTTAACTGCGGGCTTTGATTCCGAGCAAAATTCAGAATTCGACTTCAACTTATTAACAGATGATGCCGAAAAAGCGGTTATCCGCAAGATTTCAGAGTTTCCAAGGCAGGTTGAAGCTGCCGCTTTGGCCCATGAACCGCACAGAATATCGTTTTATCTCTATGAGTTAGCGAGCGAATTCAATTCTTTGTGGAATAAGGGCAAAGAGTCGCCGCAATTAAGGTTTATTTTGCAAGATCAGGCTAACCTTACGTTAACGCGCCTCGCTTTCCTGAGAGTGATTCGCTATACTTTAGGTAATGGTCTTAGAATTCTCGGCGTCAGGCCCGTCGAGGAAATGTAAAAACGGACGATGTAAATATGGACCAAAACTCAACCAACGGAACGGACAAACGCAATTGGCGTGAACGTCTCGGCATTGGGTCAAAAGAAATGCCGCGCATTTCTGAAGAATTCCAACCAGCCCCTGCTGCTCCTAGAGTAGCGGCAACGGTTAAGCCTGCACCAATGGCCCCGCGTGCAGCACCCCGGCCGGCGTCAGCGCAGACAGCCTCACGCCCGCTTTCTCAATCTGGCATTCCGATGGATCAAGATGCTTTGGCGAGCAAGTTGAAATCTCAGCGCGATGCTGCCGAGAAACTGGCAGAACAACGCGTTCAAGCGGCGCGTCAACGTGCCGAAGCTGCCATCATTGCGCCACCGCCCGCTGCTCCAGCAGCAAATGGGGCTGCAAAGCCAAAATTCAGTTTTGCTGAAGAAGCTCCTCGGAGCGCTGCACCAGTTGTTCAACAGCGCCCACAACAAGCACAAGCGCCGCAGCAACGCGCACCCGCTTTGCCGCCTGGTCGTCCTCAGCTTGGCGCTGGCGCACCACCGCGCGCCCAAGCCCCCCAATATCAGCCCCGGCAATCTCTTGCGCCGCCGCCTGCGAATTATCAGCCAACTTACAATACCAATCAGGGTTATCGCCCAATTGATCCGGCAACTGGTTATCCGCAAGCCCCGCAATACAATCAGGGCCAAGGCTATTCGCCGCAACCGCGCCAAGGTTATTCCTCACAACAACCGCGCTTGCAGGTTCCTGCGCGTCAGGGCCAAGATTATGGCTATGGCTATGAAGGTCAACGTGGCGCGCCTCGTTTGGGTGCTCCAAATACTGGCCGCGGTCCGGCATTGCAAAATTACGGTGGCCAAGAGCAAGACGATATTTTTGAACAAGCTCCTGCACGCGGCCAACGCCGCGCCACGGCTGGTGATTATCAACATCTTACCGTGAAGTTGAATCCGGCTATGAGGATGAAATTCCGCGCTCTCGTGGGCCTGGCATATTGCTCGCTTTGCTAGCATTGGCTTTGGTGGTCGGCTTTGGTTCGGTATGGGCGTATAATAATTATATCAAACCGCAAACCACGATTGCCAGTGGCGATAAAGTTCCGGTTGTTAAAGCACCCGATGCGCCAGCAAAGGTTTCAGGTGATGGCACGGCAAATGATTTGAGTGGTCAATCTGCATCGCCGAGCAAAAAACAAATATATGATCGCATCGTTGGAGACCGTGAAGTTTTGGGGGGGCAAATTGTTCCAACCGAAGAAACGCCTGTTCAACCTGTGAACAACAGCCAGCCAATTCCTGAACCTGCAAGCGATTTACAGTTGCAGCCACTAGGAACTGGCGATGATGGAACGCCTTTGCCCTTGCCCCCTCCACCGGGAGATGGTGGTGGCCAACAAGGTTCGCTTGAGCCTTCGAGCAAAGCAGATCAGCAAATTGCGAATATAACTCCTGCCGCCGGCGCAAGCCAGGCGGCAGAGCTGCCTTCAGGGGCGGCCAATTTGCCACTTCCAGAGGCACCAGCACCGGGTGAGCAAATTGCGGCTGCATCACCTAATGATGCGCCCTTGCTGGAACCACCAGCACCATCCAGTCAAGTTGAAACAGAAACAGCCGCTGTAGTGAAGCCCGTAGTGATAGCGAAAAAAATTACTGATCCAAAAATCGTCGAGGCCAAAAAGATCGCTTCTACTAAAGCTGAAAAAACACTTGGCGTAAAACCTGTCGTGCTTGTTGCTCCATCCAAAAAACCAGTAGCCAACAAAACAGTGGATGTTGTTGACGCAACTCCAATTGTTGGTGAAAGTCTCTATGGGGATACAGCTTCTGTAAACGAAGCTGTGCTTCCACCTGCGGTCGCAACTCCTGTCAAAAAGAAAAAATCGCTGTTCGATTTGTTTAAAGGCGAAAACAAGACTGCTGAAAATAATGTCGCCCTAAATGAGCCTATCGTTCAGCTGCAACCTGAATTATTGCCGCCAGTGCAACAGGTGGCACCCGCTACCCCGGCATCAACGGCGTATATGGCACAGCTTGCTTCGTTCAAAACAAAAGAGCAGGCTACGCAAGAATATAGGAATCTAAGCGCCAAGCATGGCCCCATAATTTCCCGCTATGCTCCAATTATTACTCAAACAAAAGTTGCAGGAATCACGCGCTATCGGTTGAATATCGGCCCCATGGCTTCCGCAAATGTCGCCACTGGTGTTTGCCAGTCGCTTTTTGCTGCCGGGGAACGTGATTGTCTTGTAAATCGTAAGTAACGTTTTCGTGATATCGCGTGATCAAAGAGATAATCTAAATGTCTATTCGTGCTTTTATAAGTGGCTGCGCCTCCACTGCGCTCAATGACGCAGAGATCAAATTTTTTGCAAAAAACCAACCTTGGGGCCTTATTCTTTTTAAGCGTAATTGTGAATCTCCCGAACAAATAAGGTCATTGACGACGAAATTTCGCTCCGCCGTTGGTCGCAAAGATGCACCTGTTTTTATTGATCAAGAAGGGGGTCGCGTTCAACGCCTGAACCAACCTTTATGGCGTAAGTATCCGGCTGCCCAAGAATTCGGGAGATTGTTTAGCCGCAGCCCAATTCTGGCCTTCCGCACTGCGCGCAACGCAGGCCGCTTGATGGCAGAAGAGCTTGAGGAATTAGGCATCACTGCAAGCTGTTTGCCTGTGCTCGATGTGCCGCAACCGGGAAGCCATGACGTTATCGGCAACCGCGCTTATGGTTTGCGCCCGGAGGTTATCATTTCCCTCGCCAATGCTCACATGTCTGGATTGATGGAGGGCGGCATATTACCAGTGATGAAGCATATTCCCGGTCATGGTAGGTCCACGGTTGATAGCCATTTAGCGCTACCAATAGTCTCGGCCTCGCGCGCCGAACTCGAACAGTTTGATTTTATGCCGTTCTCTGCCCTTGCTAACTGCCCAATGGCAATGACGGCCCATGTAATTTACACTTCATTGGATTCAGAAAGCCCCGCAACTTTGTCGCGCAAGATTGTTCGTGAAGTTATCCGCAAAACTATCGGCTTTACGGGGCTTTTGATGACCGATGATTTGTCGATGAAAGCCCTTGGTGGAACATTTGCCGAAAAATGCGAGCGTGCCCTCAATGCCGGCTGCGATATGCTGCTGCATTGTGGTGGCGATATGAGCGAGATGGAGCAGGTTGCGGCTTCCGCCGGTGCTCTAGAAGGCAAGGCCATGCGCCGTGCAAAACAAGCGTTGAAAGCTCGCCGGAAACCCTTGCCATATGATAAGAAGGCTGCTCTGAAAGACCTTGAGGCCATCCTTTCAGTATAGGATACGGCCTCGCGGAGATTGCGTGCGTGTCAGAACCTGAAGCGATGATTGCAGAGCAAGCTTGGCCCGATGGGTCCGAGCCGCTTCGTGTTGTTGCGTCGCCCATTAATGAAGATGAGTTGATTGTTGATGTGGGTGGCTTTGAAGGCCCACTTGATTTGCTTTTAGAGTTGGCGCGCCAGCACAAAGTGGATTTGGCCCAAGTTTCAATTTTGGCATTGGTCGATCAATATCTGGCCTTCATTGATCGCTGGCAAAAAATGCGTTTGGATGTGGCGGGGGATTATCTCGTTATGGCGGCGTGGCTGGCCTATCACAAATCGCGGCTGCTTATTCCTGCACCACCCTCAACCGATGAAGGCGCACCACAAGATATGGCGGCGCGATTGGCCTTCCGTTTGCAACGCCTGCAAGCCATGCGCGATGCTGGCGCTAAAATTATGGAACGCGCTCAACTGGGCCGCGATGTGTTTGTGCGGGGTGCGCCGCAAGCGCTCGTGGTGGATGTGCAGCGCGAACATGCTGATAATTTAATAGATCTTCTGAAAGCCTATGCTGATCGTCGTCAGCGCAAAGTGGTTCGCCAAACATACACGGTAAAGCGCCAGCCCACATGGTCGATTAAGGAGGCCCGCGAAGCCCTGGAGCGCCTAGTGGGCACCATGGATGAATGGGGCACCTTTGATATGTGGTTGGAGCGCTATCTCGCTACCAAAGAAACGCGGCGTTCCGTGCGCGCTTCAAGTTTCACAGCAAGCTTAGAACTCGCCCGCGATGGCCGCATTGAAATGCGTCAAGACGTGGCATTTCAACCAATTTACATGCGCCGTAAAAATAACGTCGCTGCCTTATAGGATTGACCCAAGTGAACACACAAGCCGTTCAGACTGAAAATCAGGACTTTGAAATGGAAGACACTGAAGAAGCTGTGGTGACCATGCATCCCCATGCGGAACGCAGCCAACATTTGCGGATTGTGGAGGCTATTTTATTTGCATCGGCAGAACCCGTTTCAATCGAAAAACTGCAAGAGTTTCTGCCTCAGGAAACCGACATCGAAAGTCTGCTGAGCGATCTGCAAGAAAACTACAGCAACCGTGGAGTAAACCTTAACCAAGTGGCTGGCAAATGGGCTTTCCGCACCGCTGAAGATATGAGTGCGGTCCTCCGCAAGGAAACCACTGAGCAGAAGAAGCTTACCAAAGCGGCGCTCGAAACCTTGTCGATCGTGGCTTATCATCAACCTGTCACGCGGGCTGAAATTGAAGATATTCGCGGTGTGGCCATTTCCAAAGGCACATTAGATAATCTGCTTGAAATTGGCTGGGTGCGGATGCGCGGCCGCCGCAAGACACCGGGCAGGCCAGTGACTTACGGAACCACGGAAATGTTCTTAAGCCAGTTTGGCCTCAATGAACTTACTGATTTGCCAGGCTTGCATGAATTAAAAGCGGCTGGCTTGCTAGATGGCAACATTCCACCAGGCTTTGATGTTCCAATCCCGCGCGTGACGGATGAGCTAACTGCCGATGAAGAACCACTAGACGGAACTGAGCAATTGCCACTTGAAATGCATTTGCCGGATGAGCAGGCAACCATTAACGACGAGCCAACCTCGTAAACGTTTACCTTAACAGTTCACCCTCATTATAAATGGCCCAGCGTTTACCATAGGTTACGCTGGCAAATATGCTGAATATATTGCATAGACTTTTACACGAATTTGGTTGTGTCCGCATAACTCCTCTCCAGGTGGCGGACAATACTCCAGAGGAACGGTGTGATTGCCAGCACCAGTCAGCCGTTCCTCCAGCACATTTCAAATAGCCTCGAGATCAGGCCCGCCGCATCACCTGATTTCAAGGCTCGCCGGTCCGGGCCGAATCGAGTGGCCTCCTCGTTCCGAACACCCCGGGCCGGCACCTAAAATTTCAAAATCAATTTTAGTCGTCATTCCGGCGAAGGCCGGAACCCATTCTCATTACATTTTCTGACCTGAGAATGGGTCCCGTCCTTCGACGGGATGACGGTGTGGAATAAATAAAAAAAGCGCCAGTTTCCCAGCGCTTTTTAACACTCAAAAACCGATCAATTACTTGATCTTGGTTTCCTTGAACTCCACATGCTTGCGCGCCACTGGATCATACTTCATAAACGAAAACTTCTCAGTCTTGGTGCGCGAATTTTTCTTGGTTACGTAGAAGAAACCAGTGTCAGCAGTTGATGCCAACTTAATCTTGATAACGTTGCCTTTAGCCATAAGTGTCTCTTCCAATAATCAATGAATGTCTTTGAACGGGGATACACCCGATTGGGCGCAGAAAGTCAAGGTCACTGTTGCGGGGCGGCAAATCCATGCATCCGCAAAGCCCATTGCAGGCCCACAATAGCGCCCTTTACGGGTTGTATGAGCCCCATTGTGAGAAATACCGTGAGCGGCAGCCAAACAGATAGTTGCAACCAGATTTCAGGGTGCCAAACCCGCTCCACAATCACTACAGCGGGAATCAATATGTGGCCCACAATCATCATGGTGAAATAGGGTGGGGCATCATCAGCACGCTGATGGTGAAGGTCGGTTCCACATTTTGGGCAGGTGTCAGCAACTTTGAGAAAGGCTCTGAACAAACGTCCTTTGCCACAAGATGGGCAGCGGCACAAAAAGCCGCGCGCCATTGCTGATTTCCATGAACGTTGAATTTCATACATTAGTTAGATTTGGTCTGATTGTTTGGGACTTTCAAATCCACGATCCGCCGCAGCGGCAACGCGCCGCAAGGATTGATATCTAATGAAAAAAGACCGTCACCCCCGCGAAAGCAGGGGCCCAGCTTAGCTACAGCCGATGGAAGAAGAAAACTGGGTTCCTGCTTTCGCAGGAATGACGAGTAAAGGGGTAAAATTATTTACGACGGCGCCTTTGACTTCTATCGACTTTACTGCGTTGAGCTGGCTTCTTTCCTGCCCGACCTTCCGACACCATATCAAAACGCAAGCCCCCTTTAACCGGGGCAGCTTCAACCAGCTTCACTTGAACAATGTCGCCCATTTGGAAAGTCTCGCCTGTTCGTTGGCCAATGAGGGCATGGCGCACGTCATCATAGATATAGTAATCGCGGCCAAGGCTTGAAGCGGAGACAAAACCATCAGCTCCGGTTTCTTCTAAGTTCACAAAGAGGCCAGCTCCCACCACGCCACCGATGCGGGCGTTGAAGGTTGCGCCAATTTGCGGAGCTAGGAATGATGCGATCAAACGATCTGTGGTTTCGCGTTCGGCCACCATGGCGCGGCGTTCGGCAGTGGAAATCATTTCGCCCGTTTCATCGAGCCTAGCAATATCATCCGTGGACAGACCATCATCCCCAAAATGCAAGGCGCTGATGAGGGCACGATGCACGATCAAATCGGCATAGCGGCGAATGGGCGAAGTGAAGTGAGCATAGCGGCGCAAAGAGAGGCCGAAATGCCCCAAATTCTGTGCGCGGTAAACCGCTTGGCTTTGCGTACGCAGAACCATTTGGTTCACCAGCTGCTCAAAATCTTCGCCTTCAACTGATTTTAGCAGCGTGTTGAAGTGCCCGGTCTTCATCACTTGGCCCAGCGGCAATTCACGCTGCACAGTTTTCAAAAATTGCGAAAGAGCTTTGACTTTCTCTTGTGAGGGCTGCTCGTGGATGCGGTAGAGCAGGGGTGTCCTTTTGTTTTCCAATTCCTCAGCTGCGGCCACATTGGCTTGGATCATAAATTCTTCAATAAGCTTATGAGCATCAAGCCTTGCTGGCACAATCACCTTGGCCACATTGCCAAGTTTATCCAAAATAATTTTGCGCTCGGGCAAATCCAAATTAAGCGGACTGCGTTTGTCTTGCGCCTTTTTCATCGCAAAATAAGCGGCCCATAAGGGCTTCAAAACGCCTTCGAGAAGAACTTCAGCTTTCGGGGACTCCCGGCCATCAATTGCATCTTGTGCCTCTTGATAAGAAAGTTTGGCGGCAGAGCGCATGATGACACGCGCGAACTTATGTGATGATTTGCGGCCTGATTTATCAATGCTCATAAAGCACGCCAAAGCTGGACGATCTTGTTTCTCTATCAGTGAACACAAATCATTTGAAATACGTTCGGGCAACATCGGCACAACACGGTCGGGGAAATAAACAGAATTGCCTCTGATTCGCGCTTCCTTATCCAAGGCTGAGCCGGGCTTCACATAAGTTGCCACATCGGCAATGGCCACGATGATTTTGAAGCTGCCATCATCCAGTTCTTCTGCCCACACGGCATCATCATGGTCGCGGGCATCGGGGGGATCAATCGTAATCAGCGGCACATCGCGCAAGTCCATGCGGCCCGCGTGTTTGAATTCTTTTAGGGCTTCGGATTCATCCAACACATTTTGTGGGAACGCATTTGGAATGCCATGTTGGTGAATGGCAATCAGTGAAATGTTGCGCGGGTTTTCCATGTCGCCAAGGCGCTCACGCACACGGGCGATTGGCATACCGCGGCCTTGATCTTTGATGATCTCTGCGGAAACCAACTCGCCATTCACAGCGCCGCCTTCGTCGCTGGCCATAACTTGGAGGTCATAACGGGCTTTTTTATCGACGGGCACAAGGCGCGCACCTTCGCCCTTCACAAGGCGGAACACAGCAAGCACGCGGCCAGCACGATCTGACAGCACGCGCATCACTTTGGCTTTGTGGGTGTAGGGGCCGTGGCCAGACAGGTGTTCAATTTTGGCCAAAACACGGTCGCCCACGGCGGGGGCTTTTCCGGTGAGGGATTCGATGAGGAGTATTGGCGGCTTGTCATCGTGCCATTCTACCGGGTGGCCATAAGCATCGCCATTGTCGTCAATGCCAGCCGTTTCAATCACGGTGACTGGCGGCAATTCACCCACCACATTCATGCGGCGCTTTTTGCCCGCCACTGAACCATCGCCCTTCATATCTTTGAGCAGCGATTTCAACTTAATTTTGTCATTGCCTTTGATGCCAAAGGCGCGCGAAATTTCGCGTTTGCCGATCGGTCCCTCTGAGCCTGCGATGAATTTTAAAATATCATCGCGAGCGGGGAGGCCTTTCGGCTGCGTTAGTTTTTGTTTGTCTCTAGGCGGTTTCGACAACGGCTTTTTTCACTGCTTTCTTTGCAGCCTTTTTGGCAGGAGATTTCTTTGCAGCCTTCTTGGCGGGAGTTTTTTTGGCAGCTGCTTTTTTAGGAGGTTTCTTCTTTTTGCCGCCGCCTTTTGCTTCGCGCTCAGCAATCAGCTCAATGGCTTCTTGCAGCGTAATGGTTTCTGGCGTTTGTTCGCCGCGCATGGTGGCATTGGTGGAGCCATGTTTCACATAGGCCCCATATTTGCCAGTGAACACTTCAATGTCGCCCTCGCCATCTGGGTGGGCGCCCAGATTGCGAAGTGCTGTGGGTTTAGAACGAGCCGATGGACCTTTGGAGCGCTTTTCGGCCATTTTATCAACGGCGTGATTGAGGCCAATGGTGAACACATCTTCCGGCGATTCTAAATTGGCATAAACACCATCATGTTTAATGTAAGCGCCAAAGCGGCCAAAGTTTGCAGTGATTGGCGTTTTGGTTTCGGGGTGGATGCCCACTTCGCGCGGAAGCGACAGTAGCTTCAAAGCCGTTTCCAAATCCAGTGTATTCACGTCAGTGCGCTGTGGGATTGAAGCACGTTGCGGCTTTTCACCTTCAACAGCTTCACCTAATTGCACATAAGGCCCGAAGCGTCCGGCACGGCGGGTGACCGGCATTCCAGTTTCAGGGTCATTGCCCAAAAGGATGCCATCGGCGGGCACATGATTGGCTGCACTTTCCGCATTGGTGGAAAGGGGCCGCGTAAAATTGCAAGTTGGATAATTGGTGCAGCCGACAAATGAACCGAAGCGGCCCAGCTTCAATGACAGTTCACCAGTTTCACAATTCGGGCATTTGCGCGGGTCACCACCGCCAGCAGGAACCGGGAATATATGCGGGCCCAAAATTTCATTGAGTGAGTCAATCACTTGCGTAATGCGGAGATCTTTCACATCAGCCAAATTCGCAGTGAAGTCTTTCCAGAAATCGCGCAGCACTTGCTTGTAATTCAACTCACCTGCCGAAACCTTATCAAGCTGCTCTTCAAGATTGGCGGTGAAATCAAATTCAACATAGCGCTTGAAGAAGGACTCCATAAAGGCCGTTACCACGCGGCCCTTATCATCCGGGATCAAGCGTTTTTTATCGATCCGCATATAGCCGCGATCGGAAAGCGTTTTCAAAATGCTCACATAGGTGGAAGGCCGACCAATGCCGAGTTCTTCCAATTTCTTGATCAGCGAAGCTTCAGAATAACGCGGTGGCGGCTCGGTGAAATGTTGATTGGCTGCAATAGTTTTAACACCCGTAATATCGCCCTTCGCCATGGCGGGCAGGCGCTTTGCGTCTTCATCTTCGCCATCATCCAAGTCTTCATTGTAAGCGCGGAGGAAGCCATCAAATTTCACAACCGAGCCATTGGCGCGGAAGGAATAATGTTTGCCGTCAGCGCCTGTGGTGCCAAGGTCTGCGGTGGTGCGCTCAAACTCAGCACTTTCCATTTGGCTGGCAATGGTGCGCTTCCAGATCAAGTCATAGAGTGCCAGCTGCTCACCATCCAAAACGCCTTTCACCTGATCAGGCAGCCGCGCCGGATCAGTCGGGCGAATGGCTTCGTGGGCTTCTTGGGCGTTCTTGGCTTTGCTTGTGTAAGTGCGCGGTGCTGATGGTAAATAGGGTTCGCCAAAAGATTTCAAAATTGCATTGCGGGCCGAGGCTATGGCTTCGGGTGCCATGTCAATGCCGTCTGTTCGCATATAGGTGATCAGGCCCACTGTCTCGCCGCCAATCTCCACACCTTCATAAAGGCGCTGGGCGATCATCATGGTTTTGGACGAGGAGAAACCAAGTTTGCGTGAGGCTTCCTGCTGCAAGGTGGAGGTGCGGAATGGCGCAAACGGATGGCGCTTGGCGGGCTTGCTTTCCAGCGAATCCACCGTGAAGCGTTGGCCTTTAACGGCGGCTTCAATGGCTTTGGCTGAAGCTTCGTCTTTCAGTTGCAACTTTTCTAAACGCTTTCCATCAATGCTGGCCAAACCTGCCGTAAACTCTACACCCTTGGGCGTAACGAACGTACCATCGATCGACCAGTATTCTTGTGAGCGAAACGCTTCGATTTCCAATTCGCGGTCGCAGATTAAACGCAACGCCACTGATTGCACGCGGCCAGCAGATCGCGCACCCGGCAGTTTGCGCCAGAGCACGGGCGAAATGGTGAAACCCACCAGATAATCCAGTGCGCGTCTGGCCAAATAAGCATCAACCAAAGCTACATCCAGCTCGCGTGGATGCGCCATGGCTTCAAGCACGGAAGATTTTGTGATGGCGTTAAAGGCCACACGCTGAACGGTTTTACCTTTGAGCGCACCCTTCTTTTTCAAAACCTCAAGCACATGCCACGAAATTGCTTCGCCTTCGCGGTCAGGGTCGGTTGCCAGAACAAGGCGGTCGCTGCCTTTGAGGGCTGCGGAAATATCAGACAGGCGCTTGGCGGATTTTGAATCAACTTCCCAATCCATTGAGAAGTCGTCATCGGGTTTTACCGAGCCATCTTTGGCGGGCAAGTCACGCACATGACCAAAAGAGGCCAGCACCGTGAAGTCACGACCCAGATATTTATTGATGGTTTTTGCTTTTGAAGGCGATTCGACAACAACGACAGTCATTCACGGTTCCAATTAGAAATGGCGTCCGCTCATAGGCGGAAAGGCAAGCTGTGGCAAGAAATCAGTCAGATGGAGAGAAAAACCACCGTTTGCAACCGTTAAACAACCTTAAGTATCTTTTAATTATATATAACACTCATAAGGTGTGTTTGTCCGGTGTGAGTCCGGAATTGATTTGGCAAGACGAGGGCTATGCACAAATAATGGAAAACTCTGTTTCTGAACACAACCAAAAGTCGCATTCGCGTGCTGGAAACAATTCTAAAATGAAATTAGATCGCAGGGAAACGGCACAATACATTTCGGATATGGTGTTGGAGCTTCGCAATTTAGCTAAAGCGGTCGAAATCAAATCGCTGCAAGATATGCTGGAACTGTGTTTCTATGAAGCCTTTGCAACCGCAAACAAGGTTACTATTCCAGAAGGTGAATTAGAAAAGTTGCGTGAGTTGAGTAAAGCATCATCAGGATAGTGATGCGAGTTTCTCGTTGGTAAAGGCACCATTCTAAGTTCAGGGGTGGTGCCACAATACCCCATATCAGACTTCGATATTGTCAATCAATCGCGTCTTGCCCAGCCAAGCTGCAGCAAGAATGCGGAGGGGTTCGCTGGATTTTTTTGGCACGGCCAGATTTTCGGCGTTTCGGGCTGACACATAATCCACCTTAAAGCCAAGGGTGGTGAGCGAGCGCGATGCGGCGCGCGTTGCAGTTTGCGGATTGGTGCCATTGCGGATTTTTTCGGCAGCTTGATTGAGCGACTTATAGATTGCGGTGGCTTGCGTGCGTTCAAGTTTGCTCAGGTAGCGATTGCGCGAAGACAGGGCCATGCCATCTTCATCGCGGATGGTAGCAACGCCTATCACTTGGGTTTGGATGTTTAAATCCTTGGCCATGCGAGTGACCACTTGCAATTGCTGATAATCTTTTTCGCCGAACATCGCATAATTTGCGCCAGACTGAATAAACAGCTTCGACACAATGGTTGCTACGCCATCAAAAAAATGGGGGCGGTATTTATCTTCAAGGCCAGCTTTGGCCGGGCCTTGCATGTGGATTGAGGTGGCAAAGCCTTCACCATAAATTTCATCAGCACCTGGTGCGAATACGAGTGGCACGCCAGCTTCGGATAATTTTTCTACATCACTCTCTTCATCGCGCGGATATTTGCTCAGGTCTTCATTCACGCCAAATTGTTTTGGATTGACGAAAATGGAAACAAGCACACGATCGGCAACTTGAAAGCCTTCCTGCACCAGTTGCAAATGGCCTTGATGCAAAGCGCCCATGGTGGGCACGATGGCATAAGACAAGCCATCGACTTTCCAACGCGCGACCTCACGGCGCAAGCTTTCAACGGTGCGAACTATTTTGGGTTTCACTTTTTGTGATCCTTCACAATGGGCAGCAGGCCAGAATCTTTTACATCTTCCATCACAAAATATGAATGCGTGCCTTCAACCATCGGCAGGGCACCAATCACGCCGCCTAGAATTTCTCGATATTCACTCATGTCGCGCACCCGGATTTTCAAAAGATAATCAAAACCGCCGCCGACCATATGGCATTCGAGAATCGGCTTGATGGGTTTTACTGCGGCATTGAATTTTTCCAAAGTCGCTTCGTCGGTGCTGCGCAATTTTACCGTGACAAACACCATTAAGGCTTGGCCCATTTTAAGGGCATCCAATTTGGCGTGGTAGCCCTTAATCACGCCGGCCTCTTCTAGTCGCCTAATGCGAGCAGTGCAGGGGGTTGGCGAGAGGTTGATGCGTTTGGCAAGTTCAACAACTGATAACCTGCCATCGCGTTGTAAATGGTCAAGTATTTGAAAATCTGTCTTGTCTAGATTCTCCACCACATCTCTCCAAAACATTTGGATTCATTAAAACCAGCAACGTATATAGTGATAATAGCTGAAATACAGTACAAATTAAGTGAATAAAATTATTTCGCTTTGGCTACAATTTACCCCATATTTGAGGGTCGTACTAGGCTGAATAACGTGTTTCAAGCAACCCTTCGAGGCCCGCGTTCCGCGTTCACCTCAGGGTGAGGGAATTCTAATTTTTCCTCACCCTGAGGTGCGAGCCCTTGCGAGCCTCGAAGGGTTGGTGGCAACAAGTTGTGCAGAAGGTCGTGACCTTAACTCTGGAGCGCCATATGATGAATCTTCCAAACCGTAATGCCATAGACGCCGTGTTGTTTGAAGATGAAACGGTTCTGGTCACACGTCTCGCGGCAGCGGCTACATTATCCCGCGAAGATAACGCCCACGTGGCCGAACTTGCCAAGACTTTTGTTAAAGCGGTGCGTGGCAAGCGCAAGGCGCAAGGCAGCATTGATGCTTTTATGCAGGAGTATTCATTGTCCTCCGAAGAAGGCGTGGTGCTGATGTGTTTGGCCGAAGCGTTACTCCGCATTCCTGATGCTGAAACAGCGGATAAATTGATTGCCGATAAAATTGGTGGCCGCGATTGGGAATCGCATTTGGGGCAATCAGAATCTTTGTTCGTAAATGCTTCGGCATGGGGGCTGATGCTCACTGGCAAGATCGTGTCGCTGGGCCAAGACGTGAGTGGCGATGCGCTGGGTTTTATGAAGCGTTTTGTGCGGCGCTCTGGTGAACCAGTTTTGCGTGGCGCCATGAAGCAGGCGATGCGGATTATGGGCCGGCAATTTGTTTTGGGCCAAACGATTGAAGAAGCGATGGCTTCGGCTAAGCCTTCCGAGAAACTTGGCTATTGTTATTCTTATGATATGCTTGGTGAATCGGCGATGACGGAGGAGGATGCAAAGCATTATTTGCGTTCTTATAAAAATGCACTCACGGCGATGGGGCAGGGTGCTTCTGACAATGTGTTTGCCAATGTCTCGTTGTCGGTGAAGTTATCGGCGTTGCATCCACGCTATGAAGAAAAGCAGGCGGCCACCGCGCTGGCGGAATTATATACAGCGGTGCTCGGTTTGGCGGAGCAAGCCAAGGCGCAGAATTTGGGCCTGACCATTGATGCTGAAGAAGTGGCGCGGCTTGATATTTCATTGGAGTTGTTTGGGCGCTTGGCATCAGCACCAAGCCTAACCGGATGGAATGGTTTGGGCTTGGCGGTTCAAGCTTATGGGCGGCGGGCCAAGCCTGCGCTGGAATGGTTGGCTGCGGTGGCGCGGCAAACTGGGCGCGTGTTGCCCGTGCGTTTGGTGAAAGGCGCTTATTGGGACACGGAAATTAAAAGGGCGCAGGAAGCTGGCTTGTTAAACTTTCCAGTTTTCACGCGCAAGGTCTCAACCGATGTAAGTTATCTTGCTTGTGCGCGCTACATGCTAGGTCAGCCCGATGCGTTTTACCCACAATTTGCCACGCATAATGCCCAGACGGTTGCTGCTGTGACTGTGATGGCAGGGCCTTCGCAGAAGTTTGAATTTCAGCGCCTGCATGGCATGGGCCAAGCGCTTTATGATGATGTGGTGCCTAGCCGTGCAGTTCGCATTTATGCACCAGTGGGCAGCCACAAGGATTTGTTGGCCTATCTGGTTCGCAGGCTACTGGAGAATGGAGCTAACACGTCCTTCGTAAATCGCATTGCCGATGATGATGCACCACTGGATGATATTGTGGCCAATCCGGTTTCGGAAATTTCTAAGCTCACCAGCATTCCCAATTCGCGCATTGCTGCACCACGCGATGTGTTTCACCCGCGCATCAATTCAGCGGGTCTTCCCCTGTGGCGCAGCAGTGATCGCGCCCAAGTCTATGCAGGAATTGAAACAGCTTTGGGCAAGGTGATTGATGCGAGCGCTTTGGTTGACGGTGAGGCTTTACACGACGGGCCACTGCGCCAGATATATTCGCCGCATGATCGCAATGCGAAACTCGGCACGATGGCTGAGGCCAGTGATGCCAGCGTTTTGCGGGCCATGGATTCTGCCGCGATTGCCCAGCCTGAGTGGGATGCTTTGGGTGGCGATGCGCGCGCTGAAATTATGGAACGCGCTGCTGATTTGTTTGAAGCAGATACACATCACTTGATGGCTCTGCTGGTGCGCGAAGCGGGTAAAACGATTGACAATGCTTTGGGTGATTTGCGCGAGGCTGTGGATTTTTTGCGTTACTATGCAGCCCAAGCACGAGCGCAATTTTCCGCGCCAGTAATTTTGCCGGGGCCAACGGGTGAGAGCAACGAACTCACTTTGCATGGGCGCGGTGTTATTGCCTGCATCTCACCATGGAATTTTCCATTGGCGATTTTTTCTGGGCAAGTTGCGGCGGCTTTAGCGGCAGGCAATGCGGTTGCTGCTAAACCTGCTGAGCAAACGCCGTTGGTGGCTTGGGCTGCGGTAAAACTGTTGCATCAAGCTGGCGTGCCGGAAACTGTCTTGCAATTCTTGCCGGGGGATGGCGCGCGTATTGGTGCCGTATTGTTGCAGCACAAGGCTTTGGCTGGTGTGGCCTTTACAGGGTCCAATGATACGGCGCGTTTGATCAACCGCGCTCTGGCCAATCGTGATGGGGCCGTTGCGGTTTTGATTGCTGAAACTGGCGGCATGAATGCGATGATTGTTGATTCATCAGCGCTACCAGAACAGGCGGTGCGCGATGTTTTGGCCTCGGCCTTTGACAGTGCGGGCCAACGCTGCTCAGCGGCGCGGATTTTATTCGTGCAGCGCGATATTGCACCTCGTGTGATTGAAATGTTGCAAGGCGCATTGCAGGAACTTCGCATCGGTGATCCAATGGATTACGGCACCGATATTGGACCGGTGATTGACGAAGAGGCGCGGGTAGGTTTAGAGAAACACAAAACTGCACTAGCCAGAAAGGCCAAGCTGATATTCGAACTGCCAATGCCAGCGGTTTGCAGCAACGGCACCTATGTGGCTCCGGCGATTTATGAGCTGCCATCGCTTGATATGCTGGAGCGCGAAGTGTTTGGGCCGATTTTGCATGTGGTGCAATTTGACGGTGAGAAATTGGACGCGGCGTGTGATCAGATCAATGCCAAAGGTTTTGGCCTCACGTTAGGTTTGCACACACGCATTGAATCCGTCGTGCGACACGTGCGGGCGCGGATGAAGGTTGGTAATCTTTATGTGAACCGCAACCAGATTGGGGCTGTGGTGGGGGCGCAGCCGTTTGGCGGCGAGGGCCTCTCCGGCACCGGGCCAAAAGCGGGTGGCCCGCATTATTTGCAGCGCTTTGCGGTGGAGCGGGTGTGCTCGGTTGATACGACTGCATCGGGTGGTAATGCAGCACTGTTGTCGATGTGATTAGGGTTTGCCCTTAAACGAAATGCCATGTTCCACGGCTGATTTTCCAAATTTTTTACGGATTAGATCAATGGCCAATTCAGCTTTGCTGCGGGCCGCACTTTGCTCGTCGAGGCTATTAATGTTGTCATCAGATTTTGCGTCCACAAGATTTGAGATGCCAACGCCGAGCAAGCGGAATTTTGTGCCTGTGACTTCTTTGACCAGAAGAGGTTTGGCGCATTCAAATATGCGGTGGGCCAGGCGGGTTGGATCTTGCAGTGATACAGCTCTGGTGCGGCTTTTAAAATCAGTGGTTTTTAATTTGAGGTTGATAGTGTGGCCGGCAAGTTCTGACGATTTCGCGCGGTGGGAAACGCGTTCACATAGCTGCCACAGAATTGCTTCCAACTCTTCATAGTTTGAAATGTTTTCATCAAAAGTTGTTTCTGCGCTGATGCTTTTGGTGTCACTTTCTACCACAACATCGCGTGTGTCGTCCCCGCGCGAGAGATGATAGAGCCTTGCTCCCATGCTGCCGAACTGGCGTATGAGATCGTTCTTTTCCAAATTTTGTAACTGACCGATTATGCTGATTCCCGCCTTGGCTAGCTTTTGTTGCATGGCAGTGCCGACCCCCCAAATGGCTGATACATGCTTGGGCGCTAGAACGGATTTTGCTTCGGCTTTTCCAATCACTGAAAAGCCACGCGGCTTTTCGAGATCAGATGCCAGCTTGGCCAGAAACTTGTTGTGCGACAGGCCCACTGAGGCTGTGACGCCAACTTCAGTTTGAATTTTACGCACCAGCTTGGCAAGGCTGAGAGCAGGGGCTGCGCCGTGCAAACGCTTAGTGCCGGAGAGATCGAGGAAGGCTTCATCAATTGAAACCGGCTGCACCAGCGGCGTGAACTGCAACATAATCTCGCGAACCTGGGCACCCGCTTCAGCATATTTTTTCATATTGGGTTTAATCACCACAGCCTCAGGGCAAAGCTGCAAGGCTTTGAACATGGGCATGGCAGACCGAACGCCGTGAATGCGGGCGATGTAGCAACAGGTTGAAACCACGCCTCTGGTTTGGCCGCCCACGATTACTGGTTTATCTTGCAAGTCGGGGTTGTCGCGTTTTTCAACGGACGCATAAAAGGCATCGCAATCAATGTGGGCGATTGAAAGATTGTTTAATTCCACATGGCGCAGAAGACGTGGAGAATGGCATGTGTGGCAGCGCTTCTCGTCTGCTGTGGTTTCAGCCAAGCAGTCACGACAGAATCCTTGTTGGTGTTGGCCATCGTCCATGGCGGTAGATTACGCTGCGCGAGTGTCAGAATCTAGCAGCTGGTTAAGTCTAAAATATGAGGCTTTACAAATTCCCAGCTGTGGGTGCGAAGGGACACAAAATCAAAATGTGGTGTGTGTTTGGCAAAGCGCTCATCTTGCAGAAAATGCACCAGCTTCACATGCGGGGCATAGTCATTTGCAGACTGGATAAAGCCCGGACTATCATCAACGAAAATAACAGGTCCTGTAGTTCTGGCTGCCAAGTTTTTGATTGCTGGACCTTTAGGCCCAGAATTGGTGATCACTGGGTAAGTGATGCCAAGGTCTTTGAGATTTTCAGTTCGATCAGTTTTAGCAAAATGCGGCAGGTTGGTGAGCATCACCACGCTTGCGGATTTTCCAATTTCGAGCAGCGCATTTACGGCACCATCAATGGGGAGCAGGTTTCTTGTGCATTCGGCAAAAAACTCATCGATAAGCTGGTTCACGGTTTCTGGCGTGACGGAATTGTTGTCTTTCGTGCTTCGAATGTTTCCAGCAAGAGCGAGGCTGGTGGGTTCAAGCCATAAATTGCGCGCCGCCAAAAACGTTTCAAAACTACGCGTGAAATGAACCACTACTTCGTCAACATCGCAGATCACCAATGGTTTGGTGGAATCCATTTTTAGGGTGGCCAACTGGGTTTTGGTAAATTCAGGAATCATAAGTTGCACCAGGCAGCGCAAACCGTGCGCGTTGGAGGGATTCTGGTTTCATTCCGCACGACTCAGCAAACTCTATGATCAAAGATTCGTCTTGAAGGGCGTAATCCAATACAAAACCTTGAAATTCTGGGTTTGCAGCGCTTGACTGGAGGTCATTTAGTGAAATTCCAGAAAGGCCCAGAAATCGTTCCAGCCGCTCTTCATCAGCTGCAATATAAGTAATTAGATTCAATGCTATAGTAGAGGACTCTATAGCGTTTAGTGAGCTTGCTTTCACGGTCTAATTCTCTCTCAGTTAACCAGTTTAGCCAACTAAAGGACTGATTTTAAGGAGTTGGTTACAGAACTTGGCGCAAAATGCAACGAAGCTCTATTGTTTTAAGGGGCTTTAGTGACGGGTTTTGGGCCGTCCAAAAAAATGGGTGGGGACTAAAATGGATTTTGGCAGATATGAATCTGTGAGCAATGAGACTGTGCCGGGAGTTGTGGCCGCTATGCAGAAAACTGTTCTCGTTGTTGAAGACAACGAACTTAATATGAAACTATTCAACGATCTTCTGGAAGCCCACGGCTATAAAGTGGTGCAGACCAGAGATGGGCTTACGGCGCTGGACATGGCGCGCAAGCACCGACCAGACTTGATTTTGATGGATATTCAATTGCCGGAAGTTTCAGGAATTGAAGTGACCAAATGGTTGAAAGAAGATGATGAACTTCGCGCCATTCCAGTAATTGCGGTTACTGCCTTTGCTATGAAGGGTGATGAGCAAAAAATTCGTGAAGGGGGCTGCGAAGCCTATATTTCAAAACCCATTTCGGTGATGAGTTTCTTGGCAACTATCGATAAGTTCTTAAAGAAATCCGCATGACTGCTCGTGTTCTCGTTGTTGACGACATTCTCGCGAATGTGCGCCTTTTAGAGGCAAAACTTTCGGCTGAGTATTTTGAAGTTGTGACAGCGATGAACGGTTTGGATGCACTTGATGCTGTTGTTAGAACAAAACCTGACATTATTTTGCTAGATGTGATGATGCCAGGCATTGATGGTATTGAAGTTTGCAAGCGCATTAAGAGCAATCCCTTAACACAGCATATTCCAATCGTTATGGTAACGGCATTGGATCAGCCTGAAGACCGCGTTCGCGGATTGGAGGCGGGTGCGGATGATTTTTTAACGAAGCCTGTCAATGATATTTCATTGTTCAGCCGTATCAAAAGTTTGGTGCGGCTTAAAATGTTGACCGATGAATTGCGTATTCGCGCCGAAACTGGTGATTCAATTGCCTTGGTTGCAAAATCAGTGACGCAGTATAATGAACTTCCTGGCAGCGTTATGTTGGTGGATACTAAAAATTCTTCAGCGGAGCGTATCAGCAGTTTCCTTTCAGAAAAGCATAATGTTCATCATGTTAGCGATCCAACGCAGGTGGTGGAAATTGCGGCTAGTGCAGCAAAGCCGTTTGAACTGATTGTTATCAGCATGGATGACACAAAATTTGATGGCTTACGGCTTTGTTCACAATTGCGTTCATTTGAGGGAACGCGGCAAACACCGATTTTGATTTTGGTCGATCAGGATGATCAAGCCCGTTTGCTGCGCGCTCTCGACATGGGTGTGAATGATTATTTGTTGCGGCCCGTTGATCAGCAAGAACTAATGGCTCGCGTGGCAACACAAGTGAAGCGCTGGCGTTATACTGAGCAATTGCGTCAAAGTGTTAAAACTTCAATTGAACTTGCTATAACTGATTCACTCACTGGCCTTTACAACCGCCGTTATCTTGAATCGCATTTGGGCCACTTAATTGATCACTTTATCAATCGTGGAAAGTCTTTGTCCATTCTCGCAATAGACGTAGATTTCTTTAAGCCAATCAATGACACTTATGGCCATGACGCTGGCGACAAAGTTCTGCAAGAACTTGGTGCGCGAATAAGAAGTAACACACGCTCGATTGATTTGTGCTGCCGCACTGGCGGGGAAGAATTTGTTTTGGTTTTACCAAGCACTGGCTTGGACCCTGCTGAACATATTGCCGAAAGATTGCGTAAATCAGTTGCTTCAAAGCCGTTTTTAATTGGGCCACAACAATCGGTTCCGGTGACAATTTCGATTGGTTTGGCAGGGCTTGGTTCCGTTTCGGATTCATTAGAACAATTGATGAAACGTGCTGATTCAGCCTTGTATGCGGCAAAACGCCAAGGCCGAAACCGTGTGGTTCAAGCCGCGGCATAAAGTCAAAATTCACCTTTACATTGGCCATCGCAATCGCCATCTGTGCATAAGTTGCAGGGGCAGGTCGTTTCTGTAATACTGGGTTTACAGAAGGTGGGCGGCATAGCCTGCGGATAAATTTGAGGAGAGCGTGATGGGTTCATTATCAATTTGGCACTGGGCGATCATTTTGGTCGTGGTGTTCTTGGTGTTCGGCGGCAAAGGCAAGATTTCAGATTTGATGGGCGATGCTGGCAAAGGCATTAAGAGCTTCAAAAAAGGCTTGGCCGATGATCCTGTTGATGCAAAAACCTTGGAAGCTGATGCCACTGAAGCTGCAAAGCAAGCTGCTGAAAAAGTAAAAAGCTAAGCGTATTCCATCATGGATTTTGGTTTCGGCGTCGGATATTCCGAGCTCTTTGTGTTAGCTGTTATTGCTGTTGTCGTCATCGGCCCGAAAGATTTGCCGGTGGTGCTGCGTAAATATGGCCAGTTGATGCAACGGGTTCGGGGCATGGCGCGCGAATTTCAAGGCCATGTTGACGTGGCCATGAAAGATGCTGGCGTTGCCGATTTAAAAAAAGATCTGCAAGGGATGCAAACCGCCGTTAATAGTTCTGTGAATAAGCCATTGAGTGCTGCTTCAATCAATCCACCGAAGAAAAATGATTTTGATAAATTCTTTGGTGAAGCGCCTGTGGCGGGTGAAACCCGTGTGGCGGGCAATGCAGTTTCCGAAGCATGACCAAGGAAGATATTGACGCCTCAGAAGCGCCTTTAATGGACCATCTGCTTGAGCTTCGCACAAGGCTTATGTGGGCGGTTGGCTCATTTTTTGTGGCTTTTGCTGTTAGCTTTTTCTTTTCAACGGAATTGTTTCAACTTCTCATTTTGCCATTTAAATGGGCGACTGGTGCTGATGTAAAGCTGATTTCTATCAAGTTGCTTGGCTTCTTTTTGGTCAAGTTAAAGATCGCCATGTTTGGCGGCATGTTCATTGCTTTCCCCATGATTGCCACGCAAATGTATAAATTTGTTGCCCCCGGACTTTACAAGCATGAACGCCAAGCTTTGTTTCCATATTTGATTGCAACACCTGTGTTCTTTGTGTTGGGTGCAGCACTGGTCTATTTTATGCTGCTGCCATTCGCGATTAAATTTTTTTACACATTGCCGCCCGCAGGCGTGGAAATTTCACCTGATGTTGAAGCCTATCTTGATTTTGTGATGATGTTGATTTTGGCCTTCGGCCTCACATTCCAATTGCCGGTGGTTCTCACATTGTTGGGACATATCGGAATTGTGAAACATGAGCAGTTGGTGAAGGGTCGCCGTTTTGCCATTGTTGGCGTGTGTGCCATTGCCGCTGTGATCACGCCGCCAGATCCAATTTCAATGCTCGCAATGGCTGTGCCTTTGGGTCTGCTCTATGAAGTTGCGGTTGTAGCCGTTGGCTTTTTAGAGCGCCGCCGCAATAAGGCCGCTGCGTCCAAAGAGCTGGTTCCGTAAAAGCCATTTGAGTGCCGCTGCGAAGCGCCCTATAGGAAGCTGAAATCAGTTTCTTAAGGTGATCCCATGCACGATATTAAAGCCATTCGCGAAAACCCAGACGCATTTGATGCAGGCCTAGCTCGGCGTGGATTGGCACCCTTATCGGCTTCTTTGCTCAGCATTGATGAGCAGAAGCGCGAGACCATGCAGAAGCTGCAAGACGCCCAAAGCCGCCGCAATGCGTTGTCGAAAGACATTGGCGCTGCCATGGGCAAGAAGGACGTGGCGCTGGCCGATAAACTGAAGGCTGAAGTTGCTGGGCTGAAGGATGTGATCACTGATGGTGAAGAGCAAGAGCGCGTGCTGACCAAGCAGCTTAATGATGCGCTGGCCGTTATCCCAAATCTGCCAATGGCTGATGTGCCAGATGGCAAAGATGAGCATGACAACAAGGAAGTGCGCGTGTGGGGCCAAAAACCATCCTTCGCATTTGAGCCGCAACAGCATTTCGATATCGGCGAAGGCTTGGGTCTGATGGATTTCGAAATTGCTTCAAAACTTTCGGGCGCGCGTTTTGTGGTTCTCAAAGGAGCGCTCGCTCGCATGGAACGGGCTTTGGCGCAATTTATGCTCGATTTGCACACAGCAGAATTTGGCTATTCCGAAACCTATGCGCCTTACATGCTGCGTGAAGAGGCGATGTATGGCGTGGGGCAATTGCCTAAATTTGAAGAAGATTTGTTCAAAACCACCAGCGGCCATTATCTTATTCCAACCGCCGAGGCGCCCCTCACCAACTTGGTGCGCGAACAAGTGTTGGATGAGGCCAAATTGCCGATCCGCATGACGGCTTATACACCATGCTTCCGCGCGGAAGCAGGAGCAGCGGGGCGTGATACACGCGGTATGATCCGCCAGCATCAATTTTCAAAAGTGGAATTGGTTTCAATAACAACGCCAGAACAGGCTGATGCCGAGCATGAGCGCATGTTGGGCTGTGCTGAAGAAGTTTTGAAGCGGCTTAATCTTTCGTTCCGCACCATCGTTCTTTGCACACGTGATATGGGCTTTGGCAGCCGCAAAACTTATGACATTGAAGTATGGTTGCCTGGGCAAAATGCCTTCCGTGAAATATCATCGTGTTCGCAATTTGGAGAGTTCCAAGCCCGCCGTATGGATGCACGTTGCAAGGCCGCTGATGCCAAGCAAACGCGCTATGTTCACACCTTAAATGGCTCAGCCCTCGCCGTGGGCCGCACCATGGTGGCGATTTTGGAAAATTATCAGAATGGTGATGGCAGCGTCACAATTCCTGAGGTGCTGATCCCCTATATGGGCGGTTTAACCGTGATCAAGAGACCAGTATGAAAATTCTCGTTACCAATGATGATGGCATTCACGGGCCCGGCTTAGTAGCGCTGGAGGCAATCGCGCGCGCCATCAGTGATGATGTGTGGGTGGTGGCCCCTGATGAAGAGCGTTCGGGGGCAGGGCATTCGCTCACGCTTTCCAATCCCTTGCGCTACCGTCAAATTGAAAAGCGCCGTTTTGAAGTGACGGGCACGCCGACTGATTGCGTTGTTATGGCGGTTCGTAAAATTATGCCGGCACTGCCAGATCTCATTTTGTCCGGCGTTAATCGCGGTTCCAACATTGCCGATGATGTGACTTATTCCGGAACGATTGCGGCCGCAATGGAAGGAACCCAGCTTGGGATCAAATCCATTGCCATGTCGCAGATCACCGGCATGTATGGCAATGGCGAAAGCTTTGCTGTGGCCGAGAAGTATGGCGAGGACATTGTACGCAAGCTGATCGCCATGGAATTTGGCCCTGGCGTTTTTATGAATGTGAATTTCCCTGATTGCAGGCCAGATGAAGTGGCGGGCATCGATGTAACTATGCAAGGCAAGCGCGACCAGAATTTTCTGCTGGTGGATGAGCGCAAAGACGGGCGTGGCAACCCATATTACTGGATCGGCTTTGCCAGAGAGCGCGGCAACCCACCCGCCGGAACCGACATTGCAGCCGTCTTTAACAAGCGCGTTTCCATCACGCCGCTGCACATGAATCTCACGCAGATCGATGCACTGGATGCATTGCGCGGCGTGTTTAAGTAAAACATACCTTTCAATTGGCAATTGCTGTGCCTCAGCAGCTTGCAAAAAACTTTCATCAGCGCCATAAAAGCCTATGAACACTTACACAATCACTGGAATGACCTGCATGGGTTGCGCGCGCAAGGTTGACGCGGCCCTAAAAGCAATAGCCGCAAACGCTTTGATATCACTTGAACCACCACAGGTTCGCGTTTCGGGTGTTAGTGTTGAGAAAATGAACGCGGCTCTGAAGGAGATCGGAAAATATCGGGTTGTCGATTCTCCGCCAGCCTTCCGAATGCCGCTTTTTGTAACGATTTATTATCCGCTTTTTCTTGTCATGGGCCTGATTGCGCTGGCTTCTCTTTCCGCCAACTCTTTTATGGGTTGGGTGATGAATTTTATGGCGGGATTTTATATCGTCTTCGGCGCATTCAAATTGCTTGATATACAAGCTTTCGCCAATTCATATGCACAGTATGATGTGATTGCGAAAGTATTTAGACCCTGGGCCTTTGCCTATCCGTTTATCGAATTGACATTGGGCTTTGCATTTCTGTTTGGCTACAACATGATCACGCTCAGCTGGATAGCCTTGGTGCTCAGCGCCATCGGCACAGTTGGCGCGGTGCAAGTTTTACACAGCAAGCAAACCATCCAGTGTGCCTGTCTCGGTACCGTGTTTCAACTTCCAATGAGCACAGTCACCGTTGTTGAAAACGTGGGCATGGCTGCTATGGCAGCGTGGATGTTGTTTCTGCCGATGTGAATTCGGATTTACTGTAGCCCTGCAAATAGAGCAGCGCCGTCAAATCCCCGTGGTTGATCACATAAGGCGCATGTTCTTGCACTTTGGGTTTGGCGTGCAGGGCCACGCCCATTCCTGCTTCCAACAGCATGGGAATGTCATTTGCACCATCGCCCACTGCAATTGAATCTGAGAGCGTATAACCGTGCGTTTTGCAAATGCGGTGGAGCGATTCAACCTTTGCCTCTTTGCCTAGAATTGGCATGGCCACTTCACCTGTGAGTTTACCATTTTCGATTAACAATGTGTTGGCGTGGTTTTCATCAAAGCCGAGAGTGGCGGCCACATGGGTAGTGAAGGCTGTGAAACCGCCGGATACTAAAGCTGCATAAGCTCCATTCGCCTTCATGGTGGAAAGCAGCGTTTTTCCACCTTCCATAAATGTAATCCGTGTGCGGATGAGTTCTGCGATAACACTTTCATCTAAACCTTTGAGCAAACCAACGCGCTCTTTCAATGCGCCCTCAAAATCCAATTCGCCACGCATGGCGCGCGCTGTAATATCTTTAATGTGATCGCCCACGCCCGCCATAATGCCCAACTCATCAATGCACTCTTGATGGATCATGGTGGAATCCATATCGGCGATGAGAAGTTTCTTGCGGCGGTTGGCTGCAGGCACCAGGTTCACGTCAATTGCAAATGGTTGCAGTCTCGATTTCGCTTCATCATCAAACTGCGTGAATTCGGCAGCTTCACCATCGGCCAGCCATTTGGGTTCGCCGCCAACTAAGGCCGTGACCACAGGTGTGATTGCGTTAGAACCGGGGGCTGCTATGAGAACGAGAACAGATGACATGATGATCCAACAAAAACAAAAATCAGTGCTGCTTATTGCAGGCCCCACCGCCAGCGGCAAGTCTGCTTTGGCATTGGCCGCCGCGCAAACTCGAAATGGCGTGATTATCAACGCAGATTCCATGCAGGTTTACCGTGAACTGCGAATTCTCACGGCGCGCCCCAGCATGGAAGAAGAGGCACTTGCGCCACACCGGCTTTATGGAACCGTTTCAGGTGCGGATGATTATTCAGTGGCGCAATGGCTTAATGATGCTGAAATTGAAATTCAAGCCTGTTGGAATAATGCTCAGTTGCCCATCATCTGTGGTGGCACTGGTTTATATTTCATGGCGTTAGAAAAAGGCTTAGCCAAAGTGCCCCCAATTGATCCATCCATACGCGAAGGTTGGCGCAACTTTGATGGCGATCTTCACGCTGAACTCCAGCACCGCCATGCCGCCAGTGCTGAAAAATTAAACCCCGCTGATCGCCAACGTTTAATCCGCGCGTTGGAGGTTTTTGACAGCACGGGAAAGCCCCTCAGCCAATTGCAGGCAGAAGCGCAAGAACATTCACTTCTAAGCGGCGTTAGCGTTGAACGATACTATATGAATGTGGAGCGCGAGGAACTCTATGCGCGGGCCGATAAAAGATTTGACTCGATGATAGAGCAGGGTGCTTTGGATGAGGTTAAGGCATTGCCAAATCTTGATTCCACCATGCCTTTGATGAAAGCCATTGGCGTGCCGCAATTGCAGCGTTATCTATGCGGAACGTTGAGTTTGGTCGAGGCGGTTTCCTTGAGCAAAATTGCAACCCGCCACTATATAAAACGGCAAAGCACATGGTCGCGTGGGCAGATGAAGGAATGGCCGGTTGGTTAAATTAAGAATTCTATTTTCGATATTTGCAATCTGCGGATTTTCGCAAAGCGGCAGTGCTGCGTGTGTTGATGATTTAAAAGCAAAGCATGTTGATTTTGAATCTGTATCGCAACCTCAGGGCTTGCCTGCTTGCGTTGTCGTGCAGCCGGTGCAACTGAAATCAGTTTTTATAAACGGCACAAATTTGCAGCTGCCGGATCACCCCACGCTCAATTGTGCCTTCGCATTGAATTTTGTATCGTGGCTGCAAGATTTGGGTGGCCCAGCTGCACTTGAAAAAGAAGGCTCAGCGCTCACGCATTTTTATACTGGCCCAGGCTTTGAATGTCGCGGACGCAATGGCGATGTTTCGGCTAAAATGAGTGAACATGCTTACGGCAATGCGGTGGATGTTGAACGGCTGCGATTTGGCGATGGCCTGACAGTTCTGGTGCATGACGCGCCCGACTCTACAGCGCCGGGTTATGATGTGTTGAAAGCAATCCGTGCGTCAGCCTGTTTACGCTTCACCACAGTTCTAGGCCCCGGCTCAAATGACGCGCACCGCGAACATTTTCATTTCGATTCTGGCGTGCATGGGAAGTCTGGAACTTATAAGATTTGTGAGTGAATCCCCACCCCCTTGACAAATTTCGCCATCCCCTTACAAATCGCGCCCATGAATAACATTCTTATCGTCGTGGGATCGCGTGGCACCGCGGAAGGTTAACCTTCCGGGCTATTCGGTGTTGCGCGGTAAACAGGCTCCTCTCAGGGGCCTTTTTTATTGGCCAAAATGACGTTAGAGAGATTTTGAGAAGTGAGGATATGAGATGGCTGCTGCTGAAAATGAAATGATGACCGGTGCAGAAATGGTTCTGCGCGCACTTGCTGACCATGGCGTGAAACATGTGTTCGGTTACCCAGGTGGTGCCGTGCTTCCCATTTATGATGAGTTTTTTCAGCAGGATAAAGTGAAGCATATTCTGGTGCGCCATGAGCAGGGGGCAACGCACATGGCTGAAGGCTATGCAAGGTCCACCGGAAAATGCGGCGTTGCGCTGGCTACCTCTGGCCCGGGTGCCACCAATTGCGTGACCGGCCTCACCGATGCCATGCTCGATTCCATCCCCATGCTTTTGATCACCGGCCAAGTGCCCACACATTTGATCGGCAGTGATGCGTTTCAAGAATGTGACACAGTTGGCATCACGCGGCCCTGCACCAAACAGAACTGGCTGGTGAAGGACGTGAATGATCTATCGCGCATTCTGCACGAGGCTTTTTATGTGGCCATGACGGGCCGCCCAGGCCCGGTGGTTGTTGATATTCCCAAGGACGTGCAATTTGCCACCGGCAAATATGTGGGGCCTGAAGGCATTATCGTAAAATCTTATCAACCGAAAACGCAGCCTGATGATAAGGCCATTGCCGCTGCGATCGCATTGATTGCGGGAGCCAAGAAGCCATTGTTTTATACGGGCGGCGGCGTGATCAACTCCGGCGATAAGGCATCCACCTTGCTGCGCGAATTTGTGGCGCTCACAGGCATTCCAATCACATCAACTTTAATGGGCCTTGGCGCTTATCCTGCGTCTGGCCCAGAATGGCTGGGCATGTTGGGAATGCACGGCACTTATGAAGCCAATATGGCCATGCATGATTGCGATGTGATGATCAATGTGGGCGCGCGTTTTGATGACCGCATCACTGGGCGTTTGGATGCGTTCGCGCCCAACTCCAAAAAAATCCATATCGATATTGATCCCTCATCTATCAACAAAGTTGTGCGCGTGGCTGTGCCAATTATTGCCGACGTTGCTGCAGCTCTTGAAGCCATGATCGCCCTTTGGAAGAAGAATCAGAACAAGCTGGATCAAGCTGCTCTCAGCGCTTGGAAAAAGCAGATTGCGAGTTGGCAGGCGGTTGATTGCTTGAAGTATCGCCGCAACAAAGATGTCATTATGCCGCAATACGCGGTTGAACGGCTCTATGAACTCACCAAGGATATGGACACATATATCACCACCGAAGTGGGCCAGCACCAAATGTGGGCGGCACAGTTTTATCGCTTTGAAAAGCCAAACCGCTGGATGACATCTGGTGGATTGGGAACCATGGGTTATGGCTTGCCAGCTGCCGTTGGTGTGCAGGCAGCGCACCCAAAATCACTGGTGATTGATATTGCTGGCGATGCCTCTGTGCAAATGACCATGCAGGAATTTTCCACCGCCATTCAATATAAATTGCCGATCAAGATTTTCATTTTGAACAATCAATATATGGGCATGGTGCGCCAGTGGCAGCAATTGCTGCATGGCAATCGTATGAGTGAAAGCTATTCCGAAGCTCTGCCCGATTTTGTGAAGTTGGCCGAAGCCTATGGCGGCGTTGGTTTCCGCTGCGACAAACCGGATGAATTGGACGGCATGATCAAGAAAATGATCGCCAGCCCACATCCTGTGCTGTTCGATTGCCGTGTGGCTAATCTCGCCAATTGCTTCCCGATGATTCCATCCGGCAAGGCGCATAATGAAATGCTGCTGGGTGAAAACGTTACCGATGAACAAGTTGGCACCGCTATCGATGCCAAGGGCAAACAGCTGGTTTAAGGAACAGAGACATGAACACAACCGCTCCCCAATCAGCTTATTTCATCGATACCCAAAAGCAGGAGATCAACACCCATACACTTGCCGTGGTTGCTGAAAACCAACCGGGTGTTTTAGCTCGCATCATCGGACTTTTCGCGGGCCGAGGATACAATATCGATTCACTCACAGTCTCCGAAACCGAACATGAAAAACACGTCTCGCGATTCACCATTGTAACGAGCGGCACTGAAAAGGTTGTAGCCCAAATTAAAGCCCAACTTGACCGCATGGTTTTGGTGCATTCCGTGGCTGATCTCACCGTGCAGGGCAATTTCATGGCGCGCGAGCTTGCCATGGTAAAAGTGTGTGGCGAGGGCGATAAGCGTGTTGAAGCTTTGCGCTTGGCCGATGCCTTTCGTGCCCGCGTTATAGATGCGTCAACCGATAGCTTCGTGTTTGAGCTCACAGGCAAGCCCGATAAGGTGGATCAGTTCATTTCGCTCATGGTGCCGTTGGGACTGGTAGAAGTGGCCCGCACAGGTGTAGCCGCGATCAGCCGTGGGCCAGAAGGCATGAAGGGGTAAACCAATAATCGTCATTCCGATATTTGTCGGAATGACGATTGGGCTTTTTCGTTAAGCCGTCTTTTTCGCAAACATATAGAGCATCATGGCAGCGCCGATGATCACTACCAATGCGCCCACGCGCACCAGCATGTCGGCACCACCTGCATCCACTTGGCCTTTGCCAGCCACCAACAGCACGGCGCCCACCTCATAGACAATGAATTGCCAACCAGCGATGCGTGAGCTTTTGAGTGTCGGAAAATTAACATGCAACAAGCCAAACAGAACTGATGCCACAAAGCCCACCAGATTGGCGTGGGCATGTGAATTGGCGAAGTTCATTTGCTGGGTCATGCCCATATAAATGCCAAAGGCCATGCCGCAAATGAGCCACACGAGGCCTACCAAAACATAATTACGTCCAAGATTATTCATAAGAATCTCCCACCTGAATTACGCCCCCATTTTGGAAAGTTACACTCAATCCCAACACTTGCCAATGTATCACTTGTATTGCGAAAAACTGGCACATGGCGTGGCCTTGGATTCATGGCATAGTGCGATTCATGTCTTGCAAACTCTCCGTGAACGTCAATGCCATCGCTTATTTGCGGAACCGCCGCCATGTGCCGTGGCCAGATTTGGCCGAGCTTGGGCGCGTGGCTTTGCGGGCAGGGGCGGTGGGTCTCACTGTGCATCCGCGCCCTGATGAGCGCCACATTCGCTTTGCTGATGTCTCGGTGCTGCGCGCTCTTTTACGTGAAGAGTTTAAGGCTTGCGAATATAATATCGAAGGCTATCCCGATGAACACTTTTTGCAATTGGTTGAAGCCAATAAGCCAGACCAAGTGACTTTGGTGCCAGATGTGCCCGGGCAAAGCACTTCGGATCATGGCTGGGATTTATCTAAATCTGGCAACCTCCTGCCACCGATTATTCAGCGTTTGAAGTCCCAAGGAATGCGCGTGGCGCTGTTTGTTGATCCTGATCCGGCACTTCCCGCTCTTGCTAAAAACATGGGAGCAGACCGCATCGAGATTTTCACTGGCCCCTATGGTGGAGCTTTAAATGAAGCAACTATGTTGGTCGAATTTGCAAAAGTCGTGGCCACAGGAAAGGCCGCTGCGAAGGCTGGCATAGATTTAAACGCTGGACATGATCTTACCCGAGAAAATCTCCCACGCCTTGTTGCGGCTTTGCCTAACCTGAAAGAAGTCTCAATCGGCCACGCCATCATTGCCGATGCCATGATGTTTGGTATGGAAAAAACTGTGCACCTGTTCCGCACGGCGATTGGTGATTGAGGCTTGCCATAATCGCGCCATCCCGCTATTTCCCAGCCCAACATTCAACCAAGGACCAATCACATGCGCGTATATTATGACCGGGATGCAGACGTTAATCTAATCAAGGGCAAGAAAGTCGTCATCGTCGGTTACGGAAGCCAAGGCCGCGCCCATGCTTTGAACTTGAAAGATTCTGGTGCCAAGCATTTGGCCGTAGCCCTCAAAGCAGGCTCACCCACAATTGCAAAAGCAGAAGCCGATGGCTTGAAAGTTATGACAGTTGCTGAAGCCGCCGCATGGGGCGATTTGCTGATGATGGCAACGCCAGATGAATTGCAAGCTGATATTTACAAGGCCGATATCGCCCCAAACATTCGTGATGGTGCAGCAATCGCATTTGCCCACGGCCTCAATGTGCATTTCGGTTTGATCGAACCAAAGAAGTCAGTAGACGTTGTAATGATCGCCCCCAAAGGCCCAGGCCACACCGTGCGCGGCGAATATCAAAAAGGCGGCGGCGTTCCATGCCTCATCGCCATTCACCATGATGCGAGCGGCAACGCCCATGATCTCGCTTTGTCATATGCTTCTGGCGTGGGCGGTGGCCGTTCTGGTGTTATTGAAACAACGTTCAAAGAAGAATGCGAAACCGATTTGTTCGGCGAACAAGCGGTTCTTTGCGGCGGTTTGGTTGAACTCATTCGCGCTGGCTTTGAAACTTTGGTTGAAGGCGGTTACGCCCCTGAAATGGCCTATTTCGAATGTCTGCATGAAGTGAAGCTTATCGTAGACCTGATCTATGAAGGCGGCATTGCCAACATGAACTATTCGATCTCGAACACTGCTGAGTGGGGCGAATACGTTACAGGCCCACGCATCGTGACAGCTGAAACCAAAGCGGAAATGAAGCGCGTGCTTGCTGATATTCAATCCGGCAAATTCACTTCAGAATGGATGCAAGAATATCGCGCTGGCGCTGCTCGTTTTAAGGCCATCCGCCGCAACAACGACAACCACCAGATTGAAGCGGTCGGTGCCAAGCTCCGCGAAATGATGCCTTGGATTGGTAAGAATAAGCTGGTGGATAAGGCGCGGAATTAACCCACACCCTCACCCTGAGGAGCCCGCATCTTTGCGGGCCTCGAAGGGTTGGCGGTCGAGCAGCGATGCTTCGAGGCTCGCTGCGCTCACACCTCAGCATGAGGTAAAATTGAGGGCCGTCCTTCAGGGTGGTCTTTTTATTTTCGCGAAGATCTGTATGCGAGAAGGCTTAGACCAAGGGCGGATAATGCGAGCAGAGCATTGAACGCGTTGGTAATGTAATTCCAGAGTTGCCAGCTATTTTCTGTTTCCTTTCTCACCGTTTCTCTAGCGATTTTGACTAACCGTTGAACCACTGGGCTTTCGAGACCACTGCAATCATATTGGCTGCAAACTTTGTCATCTAATGCTTCTAACAACACCAGAGTTGCTTCTGGTTCTTTTTTGAGAATTTCATAAAAGTCCAAACCACGTTTTGCTATTTCAGGGTCTTGGTCACTTAGTGCCTGCGCTGCGAGGTCGCAGCAACCGCCACCATAGTCACCATCGCTCCATGCAAAAGCCGGTCCGAACAATACAAATGTAAACACAGCGGCGATTGTAAGTTTTGCTAAGACGCGTCCCATCTAATCTAACTCCACCCGCAAACTCTTCCCCACCGCATTGTGGCCCTTCAACGTTGCACACTCCCATGCTTTTCATCCAGCGCATCCAAAATTGCCAAGCCCTTCGTCTTATCGCCGCGTGCGGCGCGAATGCGGAAGCGGCTTTCCATGTCAAACTCAGTCAGCGCCTTAGTCGAAAATTCTTCAAATAATTTGTTCAAACTCACGCCGCGTTGCGAGGCCAAAACACGCAAGCGTTCGTGTTGATCATCGGGCAGTCTGATTGTGAGTGTGCTCATGGTGCAAATATTCCTTTGTTCAGAAATTCAACAGGGTTGCATATTTCAATATTTGGAAAACTTAACTCGGCGTTACGAAAATCTTTCTTATTGGCCGTGATTATCATCTCAGCTCCTCCAGCAATGGCCAATTCCATCACATGATTGTCGGCCTCATCACGCAAATTTGGTCGCCATAGAAAGTATATAGGAACCCAAGAACAACTCGCAAAGAACGCATCCAGCAATGTGTCGCGCTGCTCTCGAGAAATCAGTTTCATATCAAACAACGAATCTCGGGCGCAAACGTCCTCATATTCTGAGAACAAAGCATTGCCCATAAGTGGGTTCAAACGACCTTGCAAACATAAGCGGATGATTTGTCGGGAAGCACCACTGGCACTCATTACAGAAGAGATAAAGACATTGGTGTCCACAACGACAATCATAGATATTGATAGCATATGCGCTATCAAAACGTCAAGGTGCTTACACAAAAAAGGCCCCATCTCTGAGGCCTTTCAATTCGCTTTTATCTCAATGCGCCGCTGGAACACTCAAGGCTGTGGCATTTGTTTTCACCCACGCTTCAAAGCTTTGTGGTTCAGCGCCAACCAAAGATTTATAATCAGCTGATGTGCCGGATAAATCACCTTGTGCAGTTGCAGCGTCAAATGAAGCAAACAGGCGGGCCATGCCTTCTGGCAGGCCAGCGCCGAGCATCCCTTGCACGAGGCCTTCTACGGGAACGTGGACCACATTCAATGGTTTTCCCGTCGCAGCGCTCACCAGTTTGGCAACTTCATCAACTGTATATTCATTGCCGCCAGAGAGCGTGTAGGTTGCTTTTTCAGCTTTGTCGGAAGACAGCACTGCAGCTGCTGCGCGGGCCAAATCATCTCGCACAATGTAGGCCGTTTTGCCTTGGGCCGATGCACTATATTGTGTGCCAGAAGCTAAGGCTTGCGGAAGCGCGAAGAACAGATTTTCGGCGTACCAATTATTGCGAAGCACAGTCCAACCAGACAGTGTTGAATCAGCCAAGGCCTTTTCAGTTCCGGCATGGTCTGGCGCAAAGAGCACGGCAGATTTAGTTGCGTTTGGCATCGAGGTATAGACCACATGAGAGACGTTTGCTTTAGCTGCCGCATTCACGGCATTCTTGTGTTGCTTGCCGCGCACACCGGGTTCCATAGCACTGGTGCTGATTAACAATACGCGGGTGGCACCTGCAAAAGCCTTGGTGAGTTGTGCTTCATCATCAAAATTGCCGTCGCGAACATTAACGCCCTTTGCCTTTAACGCAGCCAGCTTGGACGCATCGCGGCTAACGGCGATAATTTTATTGGCCGGAACTTTATAAGTGGTGAGGAGGTGGTTGATAACTGCTTGGCCCAAATGGCCAGAAGCGCCGGTTACAAGATACATGATAAATCCTTTTGGTTGGTTTTGTATACACACAACACATAGTGATTTATATGTAACTTACAATAGTACATATTAAAGAAATAGTGGAAAATAAAAAAGGCCCCCTTTTCTAGAGCCCTTTAAAGAAGCACTTATTGGCTTGCTGTCTTCAATTCAGTGTTACAAGCAGACCAGTATTGCGGCCATTTTGCTCCATCTTCCAAAGTGCCAGCGGCTTTTTCAGCCCGCCATTTTGCACCACAGGTGCGGGCCCTCGCATGGGCCGCAAGTTGACCTGAGGTGAAGGCTTTGCCGTTCTTATCCACCAATTTGACGGGTTTGATTTCATCAGCAGCAGAAGGTTCGCTAGGGGCAGTTTCTTCAACAGCAGCTTTCTTTTTGGTTTTCTTGGCAGCAATTTTTGTTGTTTCAGTGCTGCCTTCAACAACGCATTTGGCGGTTACAAATTGTCGCCAAGTCAGCCCTTCAGGAACAGTGTTGCCAGCCTTCATTGCCTTCCAATCATCACTGCATTTTTTGATGAAGGACTTGTTATCAGTTTCAGCAGTTTCAGTTGCGGCAGGTTTTGCCACACATTTACCTATCACGAAGGCTTTCCATGTGAGACCCTCAGGAACGGTGCCAGCAGCTTTCATGGCTTTCCAATCAGTGCCGCATTTTTGAATGAAGGTTTCGGTGCTGGCTTCAGGTTCCACAGCAGCAACTTTTTTGTCAGCCTTCTTCTTGGTTGCCACCACTTTGGTAACAACAGGTTTTTCAACACATTTGCCTTTAACAAAAGTTTTCCAAGTGAGGCCTTCGGGCACGGTGAATGCAGCCTTCATAGCCTTCCAATCAGTTGCACATTTTTCCATAAATGTTGCATCAGGTGCGGCGGCCTCAACAGGGGCTGCAACGGGCGTTGCCACGCATTTGCCAGAAACAAAGGCTTTCCATGTTAGGCCTTCAGGAACTGTGTTGTTGGTCTTCATGGTTTTCCATGCGGCCGAGCAATCTTTGATAAAGCTGCCACTCGGTGTGGCTGCCATTGTTTCCACCGGCGCTTCAACTTTCTTTTTTGTGGTTTTTGCTTTTGTCGCCGGTTCTACAGGTGCTGGCTCTTCGGCGGCAGCCGCTTGCAAATCTTTGCACTGATTTTTCATAAAATCAGTCCACTTGGTTGTGTCATCAATACTGCCATCAGCTTTTGCAGCTTTATATTTAGCGCTGCATTCCGCCATGAAGGTAGATTTTGCTTCGGCACTTTGCGCCAAAAATGGAATAGCACTCAGGAAAAGCGCTGCGGCTAAGAGTGGAGTGTGAATAAATTGTGCCATCATTGATGCCCCGTCGAGAATAATTATAGTTCTACACTACTACCTTTCAATCATGTTTGAAAGGCGGCAAACGTTTAACTGCATTTGTCCAATTTCCAAAGGCCAGGTGGAATATATTCGCGCGGCTGCAAATCAGCATACCATAGCCATGGCCCAAGTTCAGGCGCATAGAGATATTCCGCAGCGGGTGACCCTGATTGCGGTAAGCCCTGTGATTTAAGATCTTTATTTAAGAAACCAACGGCAATTGTATTTTCTTGCTCAATGCCTTGCGTCAGCACCACCATTGACAAAACTTCATAGCCATTTGAAGCCGTGAATTCAAAATCCAGTTTTCGGCTGGGCATATGCAAACTGGCTTGAATGTCGCTCCAGGCTTTCGGGTTCGCCTGTTTGGAAAACGATATGGAAAAGCTCTGGTCCTCCATATGGCGATAGCTTGCCTTTTCTGCCGTGCAGGAATGAGCAGTGCTCATCAGCGCCATAAGCGCAGCAAAACTTGCAACAATAATTTTCATAATAGGTTTCTCCACTGGCATGTAATCCTCTTTTGCATTTGTGGTCGGTTTAAGACAAACTGGTGAAAACCCTGTGGTGGAGAAAATAAAGTGAGTCTGGTTGATGATATTGCCTGCATGAAGCAGCAGGAAGAGGTTTTGCGCTTTGCCAAATTTGATGAGGCCGATGCATGGGCCTTGGGCCAGATTTTACGGAACATGGCTGATGCTAAAAACCTGCCCATGGTGATGGATATTCGCATTGGCGCTCGGCCATTGTTCTACTTCGCCATGCCCGGCACCACACCGGAAAATCCTGATTGGGTGCGCCGCAAGGTGAACACCGTGATGCGTTTTCACAAAAGTTCATATCGCGTGGGCCGTGAATATGAAGAACGTGGCGTAGGCTTTGACGCAAATCGCGGGCTTGATGTGATGGATTATGCCAATGCCGGTGGCGGTTTTCCCATCCATATTATTGGCACTGGTGTTGTGGGGGCAGTCACAGTTTCTGGAATCCCACAACGTGATGATCATAATTTTGTCACGGAAGCCATTGCCACATTTTTGAAGATTGATTTTGCAAAGATCAAGCTTGGGCCAGAAACCTAATGATGCAGCTTGATCTGTGGTTCTGGGTGTTCGCAATTGTTGCAACGTTTTTAGTTGGAGCATCAAAAGGTGGCTTGCCCGGCGTGGGCGTGCTGGGTGTGCCCGTGTTGGCGCAGGTAACTTCACCTGTTGTGGCTGCCGGATTATTGCTGCCACTCTTGGTAATCAGTGATTGGTATGGCTTGTGGATGTATCGCAAGAGTTATGATTTGCGGGTTATTAAGCTGATGGTGGTCACTGCAACAATTGGAATTTTAATTGGGTGGGCCGCAGCCTCCATCACCAATGCTGATGTTGTTAAACTCATTGTTGGATTTATCGGACTTTCGTTTTTTGTTGATGCTTTGCTCAAGCTGAAACGCGAAGTGAAACCTGCAACGGAAAACATTCCACTGGCAACCTTCTGGGGCAGCTTAACCGGCTTCACTAGCTTTGTGGCTCATGCGGGTGGCCCGCCTTACCAAATGTATGTGCTGCCACTTAAACTTGATAAAATGACTTATGCCGGAACCACCACTATTGTTTTTGCGATCATCAATTTTTTAAAGCTCCCACCATATTGGCAACTTGGGCAAATAAATTTAGCATCATTGGAAGTGTGCGCGTGGCTCACGCCCGTTGCTTTGATTGGTGCTTTTGCGGGCTATCATTTCACCAAGCTGTTGCCAGAAAAATTATTTTTCCGTTTGGTGGAGGTGGCACTGTTTCTCCTATCGCTAAAGCTGATCTATGATGGCTATAGCGGGTTGACAAAAATCTGAACTTCTTTCAAATTTACAATATGAGCGGGGGCTCAAACTGAGGATTCGTTATATGCTCCTGCGCGCATTTGCTTTTGCTATATTCACATTTTTGTCGTTTGCCGGAATGGCGTATTCCGAAGATGGCTCACGCGTCATTCTGGTTCTTGATGCATCAGGCTCGATGCGTGGCAAGATTGATGGCAAATCAAAAATGGATATTGCCAAGCAGGTTGTGGGCTCCATCATTAAAACCTGGAAGCCGGAAGATGAGCTAGGGCTGATCGCCTATGGCCACCGCGAAAAAGGCTCATGCGAAGATATTGAAGTGCTGCGTGAAGCTGGCTCCCTCAATGCTGCTGACTATATGAGTGCCGTTAAAGGCCTTAGTCCCAAGGGCAAAACGCCCATGACTGCTGCTGTTAAAATGGCTGCTGAATCTCTTCAGTACACAGAGAAAAAAGCCACCGTCATTCTGGTATCAGATGGCATTGAAACTTGCGATCTTGATCCTTGCGCCGTAGCAGATGAATTAGAAAAGCTAGGCATTGGCCTCACCGTTCACACAGTGGGGTTTGGGATCGATGATAAAGGTGCTGTGGCGCAACTTAAGTGTTTGGCAGAAAACACTGGTGGCACATTTTCCACTGCCAATAACGCTGATGAGTTACAAAAGGCACTAAAGAAAACCGTGGCAGCAGAGCCCGCTCAAAAAGTTGAAGTGATTGAACATAATGTGCTCGGCCATGTGATGATGGCGCAGGGTGTGGAACTTCCTGAAAAATTTAATGACTCTACATGGGCCTTCTTTGAATCAGTAAATGGCGAGCGCGGCAAACAAATTGGCACTGAGTATTACACCAACATGAAGGCCAATATAGAAAACCCCGGTGACTACATTGTGAGAATAACCCAAGGCCAAGCAAAAATTGATGTACCCTTTAAAGTTGAGGCCGGAAAAGTTACGAAAATTGAAGCCAGTTTGGAAGCAGGCATTGTGAAGCTTTATGGCTTCATGGATGAAGCCACACCAATTGCTGAAGATAACACCAATGCCGCATGGGAATTATTTAGTGGCAAACAACGATTAGCCACTGAATATGGTGGGCAACACATGTTCTTGGCCAGTGCAGGCCAACATAAAGTGGAACTTACCTTGGGTGATGCCCACACTGAACAAATGGTAGAATTTGTGGCGGGCCAATCGACTGAGCAAAACGTTGTATTGGGTGCAGGCGTTATTGAAGTGTCGGCTGTGTTTTCAGAAGGTGGAAAGCCAGTGCCAGAAGGGGCCGCGATGGAATTGCACAAAGGCGAACCAGATTTGGACGGCAAATATGAGCGCATGACAACTGATTACAAATCGCCATCGCGCTTCTCTGCACCTGCTGGTCTGTATCAAATTGAAGTGTTAAAAGACTATGCCTCGGCCATCGCAAAAGTGGATTTAAAATCAGGGGCTCGTGAAAAGCTAATCGTGAATCTCAATGCGGGTTATTTGGCAATCAAGGCCACCGGTGCCACCAGTTTTGTGTTCTTCACCGCCGAAAAAGATTTGGCGGGTGAACGCACTAATCTTGGAACAGAATATGGTGAGGAAATAAATAAAGCCTTCAATGTGGGCACGTATCACGTTGTAGTTCATGGTGCTGATGACGTTATATTATCGGAGAAAGACTACGAAATTAAAGCTGGTGTACGCAACGAATCCAGCGTTCCCTAATACAATCGGCACAATGTTTTGCTTGCCTAATGCGCCGCGCTGTTAATAGTGTGGCGCATGATGAAATTGAAATTCCACACGCTCGACGTTTTCACAACTCGCAAATTTGCGGGCAATCCACTTGCTGTTGTTCTGGACGCTGATCATCTGTCCACGGAGCAAATGCAAACCATCACCAAAGAGTTCAACCTCTCTGAAACCACATTTGTGATGAAGCCTGATGATCCGGCCAACACCGCAAAAATGCGGATATTTTTCCCCGGTGGTGAAATGCCTTTCGCGGGCCACCCCACATTGGGCACGGCGGTATTACTGGCTGACCTGCGGAATCTCAGTGAAGTGCGCTTTGAATTAAAAGCCGGCCTCACACCTGTGAAAATATCCAAAGGCGGGGCCGGAATTTTCACGGCACCCGTAGTTCCATTTCATGTTAATGTAAAGTTGCCAAGCGTTGAAGACACGGCGCGTGCCCTCAATCTGTCGCCGCACGATATTGGTTTTGATGGCCACACACTCGCCATGCTTCAAGGCGGGCCAAGTTTTTTCTATGTTCCAGTGAAAACCCGCGCAGCTTTGGAAAAATCTCAAGTGCGGCAGCCCTATTGGGCCGATTTGCTAGCGCCCTTGGGCGGCAGCACTGATGCGGCTTATGTTTACACGCGCGGCGGCGATGGTCCTCATGCAAGTTTCCGCGCCCGCATGTATGCGCCATCGGGCGGCATTCCTGAAGACCCCGCCACAGGCTCTGCCACGGCACTGCTCGCGGCACAACTTCTCACTGCTGAAAAATTGAAGGACGGCACGCATATTTGGAACTTGGAGCAGGGCTATGAAATGGGCCGCCCCTCAGATTTGCGCTTGGAGGCCGATGTGAAACATGCCAAGCTCGTCAGCGTGCGTGTCGGGGGCAGCGCCATTCGATTAATGAGTGGGGAAATTGAATTATGAGCCTGACACAATTTTTATTGATCATCCACCTCTTAGCCATTTCTGTGGGTCTCGGCATTGGTGTAACTAATTTGATAAACATGCGGGTGGCGCGCACCCAAACTGGCGATATTGCCAAGGGCCTGATGATGCACCGCATGGCCATGCTGCCTTATGGCGACGCTGTGTTTGTTACTATTTTGGTGACAGGTGGATTGTTGCTATGGGCCATTGGCGGCCCCACGGGACTACCACAGGCTTTTAATATCAAGATGATCTTCGTGGTCATTTGGGTACTGGCTTATGTTGCCATGCGCTTAACGGTGCGGCAGCTGAAAGCCACGGGCAACATGGCCTTGGTCAAGCGCCTTGGCATGTTAGCGCAAATTTTGCTCACGGCAGTTGTGGCTGCTATTATTTGCGCGGTTCTAACTTTCGCGACTTAATTATTCGATACCGAGAATGGCCTTGGCTTGCGCCGTCACGTCGAGGCCTTCTTGCTCATTACCAGCACCGCACAGCTGCACCGCTTGGCTGCGCAAATCAGTGACTTCAGTTTTTTGATCTGAATCCAATTGTGCTGCGCTCAAGGCTGAATCAATCTTGGCAATATCATCCTGACAGGTGCCAGCAAATGCAGGAGCCGATAATGTGAGGAGCAGGGCAGTGGCGCTGAGAATCTTGATCATGTGAAATCCTATTGAATATGGGCCAGCCTTTGCCCGTTAATTTTGACCAAACTATGCCTGAGTCGCGGCCAAAGGTAAAATTCATGGTTAACCAATTTTGCGAAATGGCAGCATTGAAACTTGCGATTGAAGTTTTCTCTCATTCGGCAGTTTGACAGATTTCAAATCAACCACCGCTCCATGTTTCGCAAATTCTGCCGAAAACTGTTGGATTTTATGGCCCCAATAGACCGTTGCACAGGCCATTGGCGCACCTTTCCCAACATCCAAGCCATTTTCCAAAAACCGAAGGCGCGTATCATAGAGAAAGCAAACGGCTGAAGCCCTTGCCCATATGGACTCTTTCCAATGCCGTGTGTTTGCAGCCACGGGCACTAAAGCAATCACCTCGGCGCCAAACTCTTCATTCGCATCTGCACATTTGGTCAGCCAGTGGCTAATGCGCGTGCCGCGTTCGGCATCTCCTCCGTAAGGTGGATTTACGAAAATCGTCGGGTAATCCCAAATTTTTTGCAAGCCATCATCACGCGGTAATCGCCATTCGGTTTGCGCCTGCACAATTGACCAATGATTTGAGCAGGGATCAAGGCTGATCGCTCCACTGAATGCGGCCCGAACAGCATCCACATATTTCCGTGGCGTGCCCCAGTCCTTTGAAAGTGTATCGCTATTGGTGCGTCCGGCGGTCATGGAGTTAAGGCGCTCCTAGGAGTGTGCTGAGATTTTTCGAGAGTTCAGGCAATGACTTACCCACTGGCGTAATGATATTGAACCATTGATCAGATTGTATCACATTATCAGCAAAGTATTTACGCAAAGCTTGGTCAGCCTTCAAGTCTAGTCGGGTTTTTGTAAACCGATTTGTTTTCTTCTTTTCACCATTGTAGCTTTGCATAAATGCTTCTTGGATTACTTTGCAAGATTGATCGGGGTGCAGAATACAATCCTCTACAAAAGCCATAAGGCCCTCATCCGTCAGAAATAAAAGCCAATCATAAGCAGCCGCTAAAACTTTCAATTCCTTGTTGTGATTTTCAGCGGTGAACCAATTGCCATGATTGCTTGTGACTCCAACCGTGAGAACAAAATTTTTAGGCGCAGGAATTTTTCCAGTTACAATATCGGATAGCATTTCATCGTAAACTCCAATCAACGGTGCTGAATTATCGACTGGAAGAAATCCGTAAACAATGTCGTCTCGCCCAATCACCTTTTGCAAAGACGATACAGAGCGGGCAACATATGCACCTTGTTTGGCTTTCTCAATGGATTGGGGCCCTTTCTTCATCCCTTCTTCAACACCAACGCGTTTGCATTCAAAAATTATTAGTGGTGCGTGGTCTAACTGGCAAATCAAAATGTCATGTTGATGAGGATGCGAAGCCAAGAGGTTTGCAACAATGAAGTGATTTTGATTGTCAGCAAGCAGCGCAGAATTTCTGAGCAGGCGATCTTTTGTCAAAATTTCCGTTGACCGTGTCACCACCATTTCTGCCGCGTTGCCAATTTTCTTCGCACTGACTGTTGAGCCATCATTTGTCAAGGACACCACTAATTTTTTGAGAATGCGATGAAGTGAAAATTCTACATTGTGTGTAATATCTTGTCGGCCAAACTCAGGAATTGGTTTTTCAATAATTATATTGGCCGAATAGCCCCAAGAACACATTTTGTAATAAGTGATAATCTCAACCAATGTCCCTAATGCGCGTCCGGCAGCTTTCTTGCTATCTTGTGCGTAGTGAAAGACTTCCTCTTGAAGACGCTTTTGCAATTTATCGACAGTACGCGTCATTCCATCCCCGAATCCCATTTCATCAATCATAGAGCAGGGCACCTTCTTCTCCAAAAGTTCTATCTTTGTTCTATGCGGAATGTCAATTGCAAATCAATTGGTCTTGATTTAATAACTTGCCATGTTCGCAAAACTGCCGCTCACGTTAGACCTCCTCCTTCTTAGCTGCCCCTAAGGGCCGGCCGGGCATTTGCCTTGGCTCTTTGGGGAAACGAACATAAATCCAACCCAGCTAAGCAGAGACCCCAAATTATGATGATCAATCCACAATCGAAATATCGTGCCTTCGCGCAAATTGATTTGCCAAACCGCCAATGGCCGAGCAAGCAAATCACCAAAGCACCCATTTGGTGTTCTGTGGATTTGCGCGATGGCAACCAGTCCCTCATTGAACCCATGGGCCACGAGCGCAAATTGCGGATGTGGAATGCACTGGTTCAAATGGGCTTTAAAGAAATTGAAATCGGCTTTCCATCGGCCAGCCAGACGGATTTTGATTTCTGCCGCTTCCTCATCGACAATAATAAAATCCCTGATGATGTGACCGTGCAAGTGCTGGTGCAATGCCGTGAGGAATTGATCACCCGCACCTTTGAAGGCATACGCGGGGCAAAATCTGCCATCGTGCATTTTTATAATTCCACTTCCGAATTGCAACGCCGCGTGGTGTTCAAACAAGATCGTGAAGGCATCAAACAGATCGCAGTCAATGGTGCGCGCCTCATCAAGAAGTTGGCGGAAGAGAGCGGCATGGAAGATGCTATCCGGTTTCAGTATTCGCCTGAAAGCTTCACGGGCACCGAACTCGATTATGCGGTGGAAATCTGTGAAGCGGTGATGGATGAAATTCGCCCCACGCCAGAAAAACCAATCATCTTAAATCTGCCATCAACAGTGGAAATGGCCACGCCCAATATTCATGCCGATCAAATTGAATGGTTCTGCCGCACGGTGAAAAATCGCGATAGCATCATCATCTCGCTGCACCCGCATAATGATAGAGGTTCTGCCGTTGCCGCAACTGAGCTGGCTTTGATGGCGGGTGCCGACCGTGTGGAAGGCACATTATTCGGCAATGGCGAGCGCACCGGCAATGTGGACTTAATCACCTTGGCCATGAACTTGTTCACGCAAGGTGTGGCCCCCAAGCTGGATATTTCCAACGTGAATGAACTCATCCGCATGGCTGAGTATTGCACGCAATTGCCCGTCCACCCGCGCCACCCTTATGCAGGCGAATTGGTGTTCACGGCATTCTCAGGCTCGCATCAAGATGCCATCAACAAAGGCTTCAAGCACATGAAGGCCAGCAACCAGCCGCTGTGGGAAGTGCCATACTTGCCGATTGACCCCATGGATTTGGGCCGCAGTTACGAGGCCGTGGTGCGGATCAATTCACAAAGCGGCAAAGGCGGCATTGCCTATATTATGGAAACCGAACATGGCATTGAATTGCCGCGTAGATTGCAAATCGAATTCTCAAAAGTCGTGCAGCAAATCGCCGATGGTGAAGGTGTTGAGGTCGAAGCCTCAAGATTGTGGGCCGCATTCGAGAGCGAATATCTCGAAGGCAATGGCCGCTATAGTTTCGTGGAACACACCAGCTCATCCGACCATGGCGACCAACCCATCACCGCAAAACTGCTGGTGGACAGTAAGCCAAAAACCATAAAAGGCCACGGCAACGGCCCCGTCGATGGTTTCGTCGATGCCATCCGCAAAGAAAGCGGCATCAGTTTCGATGTGGCCGATTACCGCGAACACGCCATGGGCCACGGCGCCAACGCCGCAGCCATCGCGTACGTTGAATTACGCCTCGCCGACGGCAGCAGCCTGTTCGGCGTGGGCATCGACAAGAACATCGTAGTGGCCAGTTTGAAGGCGGTGGTGAGCGGCGTTAATCGGGCAGGGAAGCGCTGATTTAGGCATAATTGTCTCGTTGGAAAATATACTTGCCTTTTTAAATAATTAATGTAACGTTCTTTATATGTTCTCTTTATTAGGCTTTAAGTCCTTCAAAAAAACTATATTAGGAGATTATTCCACTTAAGTTCGTGTTAGCAAGAGATGGCATAGAGTCGTATTTTTAAATGGGGTGTATCATGCAAATGATGATGAATTTAGACAATGTGCTTTATACTAAAGAGCTTAGTGAACTTGCATTGAATGCTGCTATTACAGTTGAGGATGTAATGGCTGGAAAATCTTCAACTGATCTTACTCCCATTGAACATTTTACCGGCAGAATTCGTGAATGCATTGAAGGGAGCAATGGCGACCAGAAGCTTAAAGATGTGACGCTGGTACCCGTATTTTACAGCGCTCTTTCCTCAACTACTGGAGCTAAATTCAAAGATACTAGGTCTTTGATTGATATGCTTGTTAATGTTGTGGAAGCTTCAAATCTTAAAAAAGAAGAAAACCAATTTTCTCCGGAGGAATTCAGAGATTTTTGTTTGGAGATGTACGGTGCATTGGTAAACACGACTCTTTCCGAACGTGATAAAACGTTTTCGATCCCTTCAAGATAACCGAGTATCTTAACTTGCAGACAGAGAACTCCGCTAAAGCAAAGTTAGAGCGTATTGCCCAACAATTACGTATAGTCAAAGCGACGGATTTTTCTTATCCTGATTGTGAAATTGCGATCGAACAACTTTTGGGATCCATAAATAAGACCAAAGGCAAAATTGATAACTTAGAAAGCAGATCTCCGCAATTAAGGGAGGCTTTGTTAAGGGAAGTAAATTCTGTTGCAATTCATACTACGCAGATACTTGGAATAATAGTAAGATCATCAAGTACAAGAAATGCATTTGAATTTTATAATCCATTCCTAACTATTTGCAAAAAAGCTTTGGATGAAAACTGCAAATTAATTCTATCATCTGAATGGGATTATACTCCTTTTACGTTTCCTCAAAACCTCGAAGAATTGCCAAATTTTGTAATTATTGGATTGCCTGCGTCTGAATCTGATAACACTTTGGTGTTCCCAGTGGCTGGCCATGAGTTGGGCCATTCAATTTGGTCGAAAGAGGGACTTCAAACTAAATTTCAACCCGATTTGTACAGGCGAGTTCTAGAAGTATTTGTTGAAAATAGATCGAAGTTAGACGAGCTTTTTCCAGAAGTTGCAAATGCTGACTTAAACGCAGATATGTTTGCCCAACATTTGATTTCAATTTCAGTTTCTCAAGCACTGAGTTATTGCATGGAATTGTACTGTGATTTTGTCGGTCTCTGCATTTTTGGGGAAAGCTTTTTGAGAGCTTTCGAGTATTTGATTGCCCCTACGCTTTCTGGCCAGAGATCAAATAGATATCCCGAAAATAAAAATAGAGCAAAAATCATTTCTGAAACTGCTAACAAAATTGGAATTTCAATTGAAGGTTACGACTCTAACTTTAAGTCGGACACTCAGGGGAAAAACAAGCGCGAAAACTTTCTTCAAGATATGGCTGACTTGGGTACGAACCGCACAATTGACGAGCTTTTCGAAGTTGCCAAAAATCATTTGGCGGGACGCAATATACAATCGCCGAATGACCAAGAAGTTCAAAAAATTAAATCCAGTTTCGAAAGAGGAATTCCGTATAGTGCCGAAGCAGGACTCGGATCATTAGTATCTGCAGCTTGGACATACGTCGAAAATTCGAAAGGGTCCGTTAACGCCAATCTTGGAAGAGAACATCAAGAACTCGTGAATGATTTGGTCTTGAAATCCGCCGAAATTGCTGAATATGCGGAGTACATGCGTTGATGCTTTCTCGTGACAGAATTATTCAAGAAATAAAAAAAACTGAAAATGGTGAGTCGGGATTTATTGGAGTAGCTCCAAATCCTTTGAACTACTGCGAAGGGCAAATAGGACCTGCATCAATTGACCTCCGTCTTGGACGTTGGTTCTTACTAACTCATCAATCCCGATCGTCACATATAGACTTAAGCAAAGAGCACAATTCTTTTGACTTTGAGAGCAAAGAAGCACGAAGCTACTACATACCGTTTAAAGAGAAGTTCGTTATACACCCCGGAAGGTTTGTCTTAGGTACTACCTTGGAATGGGTTTCTTTGCCCAAAAATATCGGTGGATACATCACAGGTAAATCCTCTCTCGGCAGACGCGGTCTCATAATCGAAACAGCCGCCGGAATACATCCAGGTTTTTCCGGTTGTTTGACTTTGGAGTTGTACAACTGTGGTGAAGTGCCAATCGCAATAGTTCCTGGAATGCGTGTTTGCCAAGTTTTTTTTCATGAAATTTCAGGTGCACAAGGGGAAACAAAGACATCTTTCGGGGGACGTCGGAAACCGACTATTGGGTCTTTTATGATAGAGAAAGGTCTGCAAAAGAATCATCAATTGTTTGAATAAGCTGGTATAAGAGTTGACATTGTTCAATTCGCACTCCTTTACACAAAGAGAGCCAGCTAAAATTAAATTCCTATCCCTCTTGACAAATCCTTTTCTAGTATTATATTCCTCTTCAATGGAACCGGAAAGGAGGGGACAGTGTCGACAGCGTCTCGAAATTGCTGGTTTCATTTGCGGCGCTTGCAGGCTGTGCGAATTAACGCGCGTGCAGTTTCCGAGAGCTTCGGCGGTGGACCTTGGACAATAGGATTCAAGCGCCTTCAATGGCTAAAGCGTTTTGACTTTTCAATGAAAAGCCAAAATCGCCCTAATATCAACGTCGAATTTAAAATCGCTGCGCTTTTGCTTCGTGGCTTCGAACCATTTTTTTTAAAATCGATTTTTCTGCGGCTTGAAGCCATGGGCGGGCATTCCCCTCCCACTCTTTTGTTCGTGCGGCCTCCGCCATGAGCCGCGCCAAATCTGTACCGCCACCCAAACTGACCCGTGCTCCATGGGCCGGATACACGGCACATGAGCACAGGCGAGACGCAGCTTTAGACCACTGCCCTTCGCCGCGTTGCGCCCGCGTGAAATCTTGCGTGGCCGCGCATGAAAACTTATATTGTCAGCGCACGCATATTTCCCATGCGGAACATCTGCGCGCAAACCCACCTGCGCCAAAGCCTGATCGTGGTGATTTAGATTTGCGCCGTGAATTTCTGATAGATCAGATCGAACAGCGCAAAGCCCGCCAACAAGCAATGCAAAGCCGCTGGCGGCTGGGGGAGTTTGATCTGCTTTATGGCAAATATAACAGGCACGGCGTGTTGCTAGCACCGCCGCCTAGAATTTATGAGGAGGGCAGGTGAAAGCCCCTTCACCCCATCGCCACCGTATCCAACTTCCCCAGATAATCAGATTTGCCCAGCGGCACGCCATTGTGGCGCAGCAGGGCGTAGGCGATGACTGTATGGAAATGCAGGTCGGGGATGATGACGTTGGCGGCGTAATTTACAGCACTCATGCCTTTGCTGGCGTCCATAAAAGTGGGCAGGGTTTTTTCAGCTTGCGTGGTCACGCTCTCTGGCGAAATGGCTTCCAGATAATCCGCCGCTGTTGCCAGGCTTTGGCGCAGTTCTGTCCAAGTGGCCTCGTCGTAACCTACGCGCGGCGGAGTTGCGCTGGAAAAATGGCGGGCATAATCAACGGCAAGATAACAAATATATTGCATCTGTTGCAGCAGGTTAAACATGTTGGGAAACAGGCGCGCCTGCAAATAGCGATCAAGCGGAATGGCGCTTGCGGTGGCGTGGCGTTCGGCCTTGTCCAAAATGTCGGCCATGTTGCGAAGTGCCACTGCCATCGGCGCAATTGTAAGCTGGTGGATGGGGTTTGCCGTTGCCATCATTTTCTCCATTCACATAAAAAGTTTCTAGTGCGGAAGTTCCACAACCACCGAGCCTGAAACTGGATCTGTAACACCAAGGCCACCGCCCAAATCTTCAAGCATTGGCCTGAAACTATCCAGCAGCGCAATCAATTCTGGTCGCGCAGCAGCAATACTATCAAAATTATCCCATTTCACAACAATACAATAGCTGCGGTCGCCGGTTTTGATCAAAGCGCCATCCAGCATTCCGGCAAAGGCTTTGGCCTTCTTGTGAATGTCGATAAATGCCTGTTCTTGTCCGGGCTTCACTTTAAAACGCACAACATTATAGGCGGTCATTTAACGCTCCTTGGTTGTTGTCGCTGCGGAACATATAAGTTAATTGCGCGAATATAACCGCAGCAAAAAATTATCGGCATTAAGCCTTAGTTTCAGCTAGCATAAATCAGCTAAAATTTCAAGAGCGAGAGGCTTTGCTCAGTGAAGTGAACCAAATCCCATCCCTTGCGTAAACATCAGCACAACACATTACAATGGGGAATTGATGATGAAATTTTTAATTCTAGCCGCCACAGCAACAGCCATATTGATTGAACCTGCCTTTGCTGGAAACACCTTTTCAGCACAAAGTTGCTCTGTTTGGTTTAACAAGATTGACCGCAATAATGATGGCAGCATCAGTTCAAATGAAGGCTCCGAGAAATATCTGGCGCGGATTACATTGGCCGATCAAGATTCAGGCAGTTCATATATTATGACGCGCATATTTTTTATGGCAGAATGCACCATTGGCTCGTTGGGCAAGCCGCAAAGCTAAGAGCTGGAAATAAAAAATTACATCGCCTACAACTTATCAAAACAAAAGTTGGGATGGGGATGTTTAAGAAAATTTTAATCGCCAATCGGGGCGAGATTGCCTGCCGCATTATCAAAACAGCCAGCGCAATGGGCATTAAAACTGTGGCCGTTTATTCCGATGCTGATGCGCGTTCCATGCATGTGGAAATGGCTGATGAGAAAGTGAACATTGGGCCTGCGCCTGCTGCGCAAAGTTATTTGGTGGTTGAAAAAATTATTGCTGCCTGTAAGCAGACTGGTGCCGAGGCTGTGCATCCGGGCTATGGATTTTTATCGGAACGGTCGGCTTTTGCAAAAGCCTGTGCTGATGCTTGCATTATTTTTATTGGCCCCAATCCTCATGCCATTGATGCGATGGGCGATAAGATCGCTTCTAAAAAGGCCGCCGCCGCTGCAGGTGTTTCCAGGGTGCCAGGCTACATGGGGATTATTAAAGATGCTGATGAAGCGGTGAAGATTGCCGATGGCATTGGCTATCCGGTGATGATCAAAGCCTCGGCTGGTGGCGGCGGCAAGGGCATGCGCATTGCTCACGCGCAATCAGCGGTGCGTGAAGGGTTTGAACGGGCCACATCCGAAGCAAAAAATTCCTTCGGTGATGATCGTGTGTTCATCGAAAAATTTATCACCAATCCGCGCCACATTGAAATTCAGGTGCTGGGCGATAAGCATGGCAACGTGATTTATTTAGGCGAACGAGAATGTTCCATTCAGCGCCGGAATCAAAAAGTCGTGGAGGAAGCGCCTTCGCCATTGCTCGATGAAGCCACGCGCAAAGCCATGGGTGAGCAAGCTGTGGCGCTGGCCAAGGCCGTGAATTATGACAGTGCTGGCACAGTGGAATTTGTGGCTGGCCAAGACCGTTCATTCTTCTTTCTTGAAATGAACACGCGGCTTCAGGTGGAACATCCGGTCACGGAATTGGTGACGGGTGTTGATCTTGTCGAGCAGATGATCCGCGTTGCTTATGGTGAAAAGCTGAAATTAAAACAGTCAGAAGTAAAGTTAAATGGCTGGGCCATTGAAGCCCGAATTTATGCGGAAGACCCAACCCGAAATTTTCTTCCCTCAATAGGTCGCCTGGTTAAATATCATCCGCCCACGGAGCAAATTTCGGATGGTGTTACAGTTCGTAATGATACAGGCGTTGGGGCAGGGGGTGAGATTTCAATATTCTATGATCCCATGATTGCTAAACTTTGCACCCACGCGCCAACGCGGGCCGAGGCAATTTCCGCCATGGCTGATGCGTTGGACGCATTTCAAATTGAAGGTATTCGCCATAATATTCCTTTTCTAAGTGCCGTCATGGGCAACGGGCGTTGGCAATCGGGTGAACTTTCAACTGGCTTCATTGCAGAAGAATTTCCAGGTGGCTTCACCGGAGCACCGATCACCGAAGAATTAACAGCCAAATTTGTGGGCGTGGCCAGTTTGCTCGATCACATTGAAAACCGCCGAAAGCGCAAGATTTCTGGGCAAATGAATGGCCGCGAAGTAAATTTTGCCACAGCGCGAGAAGTGAAATTGGGCGACACTTGGCATAAGATTGAAGTGACCGCAGATTTAGATGCACAAGCAGATGCAAGTGGTTGGTCGCCCAACCAAAACACAATCACCAGCAACAATGCCACATATCAAATTTCAAAATTGCCAAACGGCTATCGCCTCAACCATCGCGGTGTCACGCTCAATGCCTTCGTTTATACAACGCGCGAAGCTGAGTTGGTGCGATTGATGCCCGTTAAAAAACTGGCGGATACTTCAAAAAAACTTCTTTGCCCCATGCCAGGCTTGGTCATTTCTGTTGCGGTGATTGAGGGTCAGGAAGTGAAAGCCGGAGACACATTAGCCATTGTTGAAGCCATGAAAATGGAAAATGTTTTGCGAGCGACGCGCGATTGCGTTGTTAAAAAAATAAATGCCAAACAAGGAGACTCGCTTGGTGTTGATGCGGTGATGATGGAATTTAATTAAAACCCAAACACCTTTGCAAACTGCTTTTGCAATTCAACATCCAACTCTGCCATAGTTGTGCTCAATCTCAAATCTGCAAAACTCGTCACTCCATGTTCGACCACACCGCAAGGCACAATGCCTGAAAAATGCGAAAGATCAGGATTGTGATTGATACTCAAGCCATGAAATGTAATTCCGCGCCGCACGCGAATTCCAAGGGCTGCAATTTTATCTTCTCTGGGCCCACGCCGCACCCACACGCCAACACGGTCCTCACGCCGTTCACCCTGAATGTTAAAACCAGCAAGCGTGCGAATGATCACATCTTCCAGCGCCGCCACAAAAGCCCGCACATCATTGCCGCGCTTTTTCAAATCCATCATCACATAGCAAACGCGCTGCCCCGGCCCATGATAAGTATATTGCCCGCCGCGCCCAGTTTCATAAACCGGAAAGCGCGAAGGCTCCATTAAGTCTGAAGGCTTAGCGCTGGTGCCTGCGGTGTAGATTGGAGGATGCTCGACCAGCCAGATGAGTTCAGGTGCGCCATCGGCAATAGCTGCAACTTCGGATTCCATGTGCGTTATTGCGTGAGCATAATCAGTCAGTCCTGCAGCAGATTCCCAGCGAATGGCAGAATCGTGAATTAGGGAAACTTTGAGTGCCGAACGCAGCTTCATTTTTTGAGTGCAATTTCTTGGTGTTTTAGCAACATTCGAGCATCCTTTAAAGTTGTGAAGTTGAGGCTTCACCTGTGACTAATGTAGCACAAATCGAAGTTACGTATAGAAAACACCGACGTAAACCTCACATTTAGCTTTTGGCAAATTAACAATTTGTTTATTATTTGAAACATGTGGGGGCGCATAAATAAACAGGGCGACAATTATGAAATCGGGCAAATTTTTAGCAGCGGCACTTTCTTCTGCTTCAGCAGCAGCATTATTTTTGGCGTTCGCAGCAGGTGCGAATGCGGCAGACATTGACGTTCCAACATCTGATTGGACTGGTATTCATCTGGGATTGGGTGCGGGTTATGGCATGATTGACCACGACATTAGCGCAACCCTAGCTGAGGATGCGATTTTTGGTAATAGTCCAGAAATTGACTTAGGCTTAGATGGCATTGGTGGCGAAGGTGCGCTTGGCACGATTGAAGCTGGCTTAGATTATCAGCTGAATGGAAATTGGTTGGTTGGTGTGCAGGGTGATTATACCCGCTCTAACATTGCCACTGAACTCAATGTGGACGATGGTGATATAACTTACCAACTCGAAGCGACGGATACCGTAAGTCTTTTGGCGCGTG
>JANNBH010000102.1:0-29608 GCA_031385245.1 Hyphomicrobiales bacterium
TTAATTCTGGCTGATGCAAAATTAGATGACACATTTAAAGCCTTGATGTTGGTGTTGCCTTCGGAGGCGGAGATTGCTGCAATCATCGGCAAGGATGTAAACAGTGAGATTGTGCATCACGCACGCGAGCTTGTTCGCAAGCTGATTGCTAAAAAACTTTTAAAGGCCCTGAAGGCCGCTTACGCAAGAACCGCAGAAACGGGAGCCTATAAGCCAGACACAGCTGGAACCGCCCAGCGTTCGCTGCGTTATACTGCCCTTGGTTTGATTGCCGCTGCTGATGCCGAACTTGGTGTTAAGCTGGTGCAGAAAGACCTTGTAAAAATTTCCAATATGACAGCAGAGACTGGTGCCTTGTTGGCATTGCTCACTGTCACGCGGCCGGAGCGCGATGAATTGCTCAGCTCGTTTTATGAGAGGCACCAAAATGATCCATTGATCATTGATAAATGGTTTGGCATGCAAGCTGTAATCCCCGGGACTGATGCTTCACAACGGATTGAAAAATTGTTGACGCATCCCGATTTCAAATTCTCTACACCAAACCGCGTTTACGCATTGATGGGGGGATTTACCGGCGGCAATCCTTCCGGGCTTCATGCCGCTGATGGGTCAGGATACCGAGTGTTGGCCGATGTGATCGTGAAACTAAACGCCATCAACCCGCAAGTTGCTGCGCGCATGGCCACTGGGTTTCGCAGTTGGAAGCTTTATGATGCGCCACGCCAAGCGCAGGCACAGGCAGAAATGCAGCGCATTTTGGCAATGCCACAGCTTTCCAGCGATGTCTTTGAGATCATATCAAGAACACTGAAGCCCTAGTGCTCTATTCAATTGCCAAATCAGATTCGCCCGCGTTATTCCTGATTCTCGGAAGTCGAATCTGATTCGTTTGTTGCAGCGTTGCAGTTCGTAAACTTCGTAGATCATCACATTTGAATCGAACACCCGTGGCCAAAGCACACATTAAAGAATTGTTCTTTAGAGAACGCACACTGCATCTTCCAATGCCGTGGCCGGGGCACGCGGGGTTTAACATATCCGAACGTGCCATGCGGATTCTTATCACCGTGCTCACAACGTTGTTTTTGCTTACCTTGGCTGCAGCCCTTATTTCACAATTATTTTTAAGCCGCGCACAAAACTTGGGCAACGAAAGTAGATTGACGCTTTTGCAAGCGGACCGCGCGGCGCAAAATATCAAGATAGCAACACTCACTGCTTTAGCTGAAGGCAAAACCACCAGCGATGTTTCGCCAGCTATGTTAGAAGATGCAGTGGGGCGCGATGCGGCGGCTGATGACCGCGTATTTATTCTGATTGATGCCCAAGGCAGCATTGCTGCAATGAAGCCCGCGCAAAAACAATTGCAAGGCCAATCCATTACAAAGGTGATGGGCCCACATTTTGCCATGGATGCCGAAGTGAATGCGGATACAATTTCATATTCCAATCTAGCATCAGGCGACGAGGCCGTTGTGGTGACGCGGGATTTAGGGGCGGTGCCCGGCAGCCTTGTGGTTTATCAACGCCACGCCGATGTGCTTTCCGCATGGCGCAGTGGCGTGATGCAGCTTGCGATTTTATTTGTGGTTACATTTTTGGTTTTGATGATGCTGTCTGGCGCGTTTCATTGGCAGGCTGCAAAAGCGTCTGATGCCGATGCCATGCTTTCAGTGGCCACCGTGCGGCTCGATAAGGCTTTGGATGGTGGCGAGTGTGGCTTGTGGGATTGGGACTTATCCGAGGGCCATATATTTTGGTCGCATTCAATGTTTGAAATTCTGGGCCTGCCGCAGCGCGGAGAATTTTTAAGTTATGGTGAAGTGGCAGCGCGCATCCACCAAGATGATGCCAAGCTTGATTATTTGATTGAAGAATTGCTCAGTGGCGCCCGCAAAATTTTTGACCAAGAATTTCGGATGCGCCATGAGAAAGGCCATTGGGTGTGGCTGCGGGCGCGCGCGGCTTTGGCACCGGGCCATGATGAAACAGAGCCACATTTAGTGGGCATTGTTTTTGACATCACAAGGCAGAAGCAACTTGATAAATTAAACCGTGATGCGGAGGTGCGCCTTAAAGATGCTGTTGAAAATATATCGGAAGCTTTTGTATTGTGGGACACGGAAAGCAAATTGGTTTTGTGTAACACCAAGTATCAGCAATTCCATTCGCTTCCTGCATCTGTATGTCAACCGGGCACATCTTATTCAGTCGTAACGGCGGCATCAAAAGAGCCGGTGGTGCGGCAGATTTTGCCGGGCCATGGTGATGATGGTTCGGGTTCGCGTTCGATGGAAGTTCAAATAGCTGACGGGCGCTGGCTGCAAATTAACGAGAGGCGCACCAAGGATGGTGGCTTTGTTTCGGTGGGAACCGACATCACTGCATTGAAGCAGCAAGAAGAACACCTGCAGCATTCCAAACGCGATTTGATGACGACGGTTCGTGATTTACAGAAAGAGCGGCAGCTGGCTGAGGAACAATCACAACGCCTTGCTGAACTTGCTGATAAATATGCCAGTGAGAAAACGCGAGCAGAGGCTGCCAACCGTTCTAAATCGGAATTCCTTGCCAATATGAGCCATGAACTTCGCACACCACTCAATGCAGTGATTGGCTTTAGCGAAATGATGAGCCAAGAAATGTTTGGCAAATTAGGCTCACCAAAATACTCAGAATATGCATTAGACATTCGCAAGAGCGGCCAATTTTTGCTGGATGTGATCAATGATATTTTAGATATGTCTAAAATTGAAGCGGGCCGTGTGGATTTAGAACTTGAACCTGTTGAGCTTGGCTCAATGCTTGAGGAGGTACTTCGTCTTGTTGGCCCGCGTGCCGCAGAAGGTGGCATTGAACTTCGGCAAGACAAGAGCAAAACCAATGAATTTGTGGCCGACCGCCGCGCCTTAAAGCAGGTGTTTATCAACCTGATTTCGAATGCGGTGAAATTTACGCCAGAAGGCGGCACGGTTACAATTAAATCAAGCGGTGGGGGTGAAACCATCAGTGTACAGATTATCGACACTGGCATTGGTATTCCACAGCGCGATATTGAAAAATTGGGTAGGCCTTTTGAGCAGGTGGAAAATCAATTCACCAAGAGCAAAGGCGGCTCTGGCCTTGGCCTGGCTATTTCAAAATCACTGGTAGATTTGCATGGCGGCAGTTTGACCATCGCCAGCAAGGAAGGTGTGGGCACCACTGTGACCGTAACTATTCCAGTGATGCGGGGATAAAAATAATTTCTCCCTCCTCGCTTGCGGGGAGGGTGGATCGCGTAGCGAGACGGGTGGGGAACTCGGCACGAAATTATTTCAGCAATCGCAACCCCATCCGGCGCTAGTGCGCCACCTTCCCCCTTTCGGGGGAAGGAGAAATGTCTTCAATGCTTCACTTCATGCATACTGCGATCCCGAATGGCTGCGGCTAGGTTTTTGCGTTCTTCTGCCGAAAGTTTAGCGATAATCTCAATCACTACAGCGCTGCCTTTTGCAGCAAGGCTTTCACGGCCTGTGGAAAATTTCTCGATTACGCTTTGCACTGCCGCACTATTGTAATTTGGATTTTCCAAAGCCGTCGCAAGTTCTAATGCTGCGACATTGGCAGAGGCGCGCATTTGCTTGAACTCATCACGATTGTCACGGAGCATTTCCATAAGTTCGCGGCGACGCGGGCCAACAAGTTCATCCAAAAATTTGCGTGGGATCAGTTGCACAAAGTTTGAACCTTTGGGCTGGCCAAATTCGTGGCCGCGTGCAAAGCGACCGCCAATGGCTCCGGCAATTAACAGGTTTGCCATGAGTGAGACCACCAAAAGCGCTGTCCACCATTTTGATTTCAAGATGGGAATAGCGTTGCCAATTTTGGCGCTGAGTGTGTCGGTCATGTTAGGTTATCCTCGATTAGGGCAACAACATCATCAAAGCCGTTGCTGGTGGAATCTTCAATTGTTTGTGACACCATGATGTTTGCGGGGTTCAATGATGTGTTGCTGGCACCCAGCCAAACGCCCAACACCAATGATGCAGCCAGTGGCAAACCAATTAACCATGGCGAAGCAGTTTTGCGTCTTGGAAATGATATTATATTATTGGCGGGCGCTATTTTGGCAAGCAAGCGTTGCTCAAAACCCACACTGGGTTTTGGGGCACTTGCGGTGCTCAATAATTTGTCTAAATCACGATCGTGCATTTTAGTCTCCGTCTCTCGTGATGGCTGCCAGCAGCAATTTTCCATCATCGGCTAGTATAGTTTTTAAACTTCGACGGGCTCTGGCCAAAAGAGATTCCAGCGCATCAACACTGATCTCCATGGCGGCAGCCGCCGCGATATTCGTAAGGTGCTCAAAATGCACCATGGTGAGCGCCAGTCTTTGACGCTCGGGTAAATTTGCTATGGCCGCATCAATGCGTGCTGTGACATGGGCGTGATCCAAAACGGCATCAGCCGGCATGGAAGCATCCGCCACATGGGCCGCATCTTCAAGTTCCTGCATGGGCTTTTGGCGGAACTTATCCATAATCAAATTGGATGCCACGCGCATCAACCAGCCTTTCACGGCATTGCCATCACGCAATTGCGATGGGTTATTCCAAAGTTTCAAAAACGCTTCTTGGGTCACATCTTCCGAGTCAGCATCATTGCGGCAGGCCCGCCACGCCACACGGTAAACTGCTTGGTAATGACGCGAAATGAGAGCCGAGAAGGCCGTTTGATCTTGCCTGCAGACAGCCGTGGTCAGTTCCGCATCGGTGCAGATTTGGAAATTCAATGGTGTTGCCGCCATATTCAAAAGCAAAGCCAACTCAGTTTTTATTCCCCTTGTGCTCTATAGACGAATGACGCGGGAATTTCCGTCGCATCCTTATGGTCTGCCGATGATTTTGGCAAAAATAGCAGAAACCTGTGCTTGCGTTTCTGCCAAATGCACTTCGGTTGACGCTACATCTGGCATCAGTGCAGCCCGGCATACGGTTTCAATCATGTTCCGCGTGGCAGTTTTGGGATCGAATATCCCTGACAGGCAGAGGCGCAAAAGCTGGGTTAAGCGCTGATAGAGGCTGATGGCATGGAGCAAGCTTTGTGCGTCCTGCGGAGAAAACAGCTTTACGTTTGCGGCTTGTTGCAAACTGTCATGGGTGTTGGCCACGAGAATTTCAGGGTTGGATTGGGCATGGATGAGTTGCAGATATTGCGCGATGAATTCAACTTCGATCAATCCGCCCTCGGCCCGCTTAATATCCCACAAGCTTTCCACCTTATGTTCGCGCTGCATGAGGGCGCGCATGTCTCTTACGTCTTTTTGCGTTTGCTCGGCGCTTCGCGTAGTGCTGAGCGTGTTGCGGATTTCAGTTTGAAGGCGTTCAGTTAATCTTGGAGAGCCAGCCACCACGCGGGCTCTGGTGAGAGCGAGTTTTTCCCACGTCCATGATTCATTTTTGTGATAGTCGATAAAGCTTGCGAGACTTACCGCCACCGGGCCTTTGCTGCCGGATGGACGCAGCCGCAGATCGACTTCGTAAAGTGTGCCTTCGGCCGTTGGCGCACTTAATGCCGTGACAAGGCGCTGGGTGATTTTCGCGTAGTATTGATTGGCGCTGATGGGTTTTGAGCCGTTGGATAAATCATTTGATTCCAAATGGTTGTAGACAAGTATTAAATCCAAATCTGAGCCTGCAGTCATTTCCGAACTGCCGAGTTTTCCCATGGCGATGATGGCACACTCACCATTTTCAATCTCGCCATGTTGGGCAGCCAACTCTGCTGAAATGATGCCCAGCAACTTGCTGAGAATGGCATCAGCAATCAATGAATAGCTGCGGCCTGCCTCTTCAGCCGTTAGCGTTTCTGATAAAATGCGAACCCCCACTTTGAACATTTGCTCACGCGCAATCACACGGGCGCGGTCCATGGCTTCTTCGCGCGGGGTGCCTTGCGGAATGACCAATTCTAATTCACGCTGAAGACTTTCTGCTGTGACTTGGCTAGAGAAAAAATCGGGCGCCACTACGGCCTCAAGCGTGCGCGGTTGCTGGCTGAGCTGCTGGGCCAAGCGCGGGGCCGCACCCAAAATTTGCGCGATAAGACTGAGCAGACTTGGATTGGCTTTGACCATCGAGAAGAGTTGAATGCCAGCGGGCAGGCCTTTCAAAAAATTATCGAAGGCTAAAAAGGCTTGGTCAGCATCACCACTTTGCGCCAGAGTTTTGAGGAGCACTGGCATGAGTTCTGTTAAAAGTTCGCGGGCTCTGGCGGTGCGGGTGGCGGCATAGCGGCCAAAATGCCAGCCGCGAATGGTGGCCGAAATTTCTGAAGCTTGGGCATAGCCCATGGTTTGTAAAGTTTCCAATGTTGCCGGATCATCCTCTCCACCGGTGAAAACGAGGCTGCCAAGATCGCCAGAAAGTTCGCCGGCATCTTCAAATAGTTTGGCATAATGGCGCTGCACGGTTTGTAATGTGGCTTCGAGTTTTAGTGAAAGCGCACCGCCATTTTCAAAGCCGCAGAATTTTGCATAACGCTCAAAAGCATCTGGCTTTTCTGGCACCAAGTGAGTTTGTTGATCATCAATCATCTGTGCGCGGTGTTCCAGCGTTCGCAAGAATTGATAAGCAGATTTAAGATCGTCTGCCGTTTCAACCGCTATCCAATTTGCTGCGGCTAAAGCATCCAACATTTCGAGTGTGCGAAGGCCACGCAAATTGGGGTTTCGGCCACCAGCAATCAATTGTTGGGTTTGCACGAAGAATTCAATTTCACGAATGCCGCCGCGCCCCAGTTTTAGATTATGGCCGCGCACAGCAATTTCGCCATGGCCCTTCACAGCATGGATTTGACGCTTCAGCGATTGCACATCGGCGATTGCTGCATAATCAAGATATTTGCGCCAGATATAGGGTTTCAATCGGTTTAGAAATTCTGCGCCCAAAGCCAAATCGCCAGCGGCGGGGCGGGCTTTTATCATCGCCGCACGTTCCCAATTCTGGCCTTGGTTTTCATAATAGATGGCTGCGGCCTCCATCGAGATTGCCACTTGCGTGGCGCGTGGGTCGGGGCGCAAGCGCAGATCGACGCGGAACACATAACCGTGCTCATCAACGTCTTGCAGTAGAGCAACCAAATCGCGGGTGAGTTTTACGAAAAAGGTTGAAGGTTCAACGCCATCATTAAGTGATGCTATTTCAGGCTCATAAAGCACGATGAGATCAATATCGCTGGAGTAGTTCAGCTCCCCGGCTCCATGCTTGCCCATGGCGAGAACGACGTAACCGCAATTCTGCGATGGATTATCTTGATCTTTGAGCGTGAGTTTGTTTTTTCGCTGAGCTTGTAGCAGGAGAAAATTAACAGCAGCGCTCAAACAGGCATCCGCAAATTTGGTGAGAGCGGCGGTGACTTGGGTGACTGACCACTGGCTCGAGAGATCAGCAATGGCGATGAGCAATGCGGCTTCGGCTTTTTTTTTGCGGAGATGGGTTGCGAGATTTTCTGCGTGGGGGAGACCATCACAGATTTGCTGCAGGAGCTCGTGTGGGTCTTCGGAAAACACGCGGGCGGCGAAGGCTTCGTAATGATGCAGCAATTGCGTTAGATAGGGCGAGCCTGCATGGATTAGAGATGATGTTGTTTTCTCCAAATTCTTATCCACGCCCGCCCACCTTAACATTGATTGTCATCCTAACGATGTTACAGGCTTAGCGGCAAAATCAAAACAGCTTTCAACCCAGGACTATTATCTTCCAACACCATTTTGCCACCATGCAGCATCATAACGCTGGAGACCAAACTTAGCCCCAGCCCATTGCCAGGTTTGCTGCGGCTTTCATCTAAGCGCACGAAACGATCACGCACGCGGTCAATATCTTCAGCGGGAATGCCTGCACCTTTATCGGATACTGAAATTTGCACCATGCTGTTTTCAATTTTGCCGAGCACGGTTATCTGAGCTGCAGATTGGTTTTCGCCTTCACCATATTTTATCGCATTGTCGATAAGGTTGCTTACGGCTTGGGCCAGAAGCTGGCGGTTGCCATGCACCTGAAGACCTGCCTCAGTTTGCAAAGCGAGTGTGCCACCTGCATCTTCAGCTATAGGTTCATAGAGTTCCACGGCATCTTGAAGAATGCCATTAACGTCCAAGTTTTCCATGGCTTGCCGCTGTTGACCAGATTCGGCTTGGGCAATTGAAAGCAGCGCATTGAATGTGCGAAGCAAACCATCACACTCTTCAATCGTCTGGCTCAGAGCCCCGCGATATTCAGCTTTGTTGGAGCTGCGCAAAGCTGCTTCAACGCGGGCTTTCATCCGCGTGAGTGGGGTTTTAAGGTCATGGGCCACATTGCTGGTCACGTCCTTCATGCCAGCCATCAGCCGCTCAATTTGCGAGAGCATATCATTCAACGAAACGCCAAGCCGATCAAGCTCATCGCCAGAGCCAGTGATGGGCATACGTTGCGAGAGGTCACCTGCCATAATGGTGTGGCTTGCTTCAGTGATAGCATCCACACGCCGCAGAAAATTTCGGCTGAGCAGAAAGCCACCACCCAGTCCCAAAAGCATTGCTAAACCTAGCGCCCAATAGAGCGTGTTTCTAATAACATCACCAAAGCGGCGCAAGGCTTGCACATCCCTGCCCACCAGCAATTCATACTCACCCGTAAGCTCGACATGAAAGGCCCGCACCATGTGAGTTTGATTTGTGGTGCCATCATTCACTTGAATTGGAAAATCCACCCAATCACCGTCGGCAACATGACCATTTGGAAATGCCACCAGATTGCCCGCAATGTGCTTGCCGCTGGGTCCATTTAAAGCATAGAGACCGCCACCATTTTCGCGGGCGCGGCGCTGCACCACATCAAGAATACCAGCCATGCCACGGATGCGGTATTGGTCGGCCAAGCCTTCAACTTCGGCGCGGATGGTATCTTCGGTTTGGCGTTCGAGTAGGCTCACCGTGCTGTAATAAACATAACCTAGAATTGTGGCCGTGGATAAAGCAAAGAGCAGCAGATAAATTGCTGCAAGGCGGAAGGTGGAGGTTCGGAAAATTTTCGAATTAACGAACACGGATCATATAACCTGCACCACGCACGGTTTGCAGCAACTGCTCTTCAAAACCTTTATCAATTTTTGCGCGCAGCCTAGACACATGCACATCAATCACATTGGTTTGCGGGTCGAAGTGATAATCCCACACGTTTTCAAGCAACATAGTGCGGGTTACAATGTGTCCGGCATTGCGAACCAGATATTCCAGCAATTTGAATTCACGCGGTTGCAATAAAATTGCTCTGCCATTTCGCGACACGGCCCGCGTGAGCAAATCAACTTCCAAATCCATGGCTTTTAATTTGGTGCTTTTAGGATCAATTTGGCTGCGGCTGCCAAGGCCTTCCACACGCGCCAGAAGTTCTGAAAAGGCATAGGGCTTGGCCAAATAATCGTCCCCGCCAGAGCGCAGACCTTTAACGCGCTCGTCCACATCACTCAATGCACTGAGAATGAGCACGGGAGTTTTGCTGCCCTCAGCACGCAACTGGCTGATAAGTTTTAAGCCATCCAATTTGGGCAACATGCGATCGACAATTAAAACATCATGCAAATTTTCTTGGGCAAGGGCCAAACCTCGCTCACCATCGCCAGCGAGATCAACCACATGGCCGCTTTCCTTTAGGCCTTTCACCAGCCAGTTTGCGGCATCATTATCATCTTCAATCACTAAAATTCGCATAGGCGTTTCTGTGCGCCGATGGGTGGTTGATGTCAATTCAGCTGACATGACTTTGAATTCTCATTTGAAAAAAAAGGGAGCGCGGAGACTGGCTCTTGGGGGAACGCCGGGGGGGAGTGGCGACCAGTCTCCGCGCTTTAAAAGTGCTTGCCTCAAGCGGGGCGAGGCACGCACTATCTTCTACAGTATGGCAGTGATTTTGGATCACTGACCATTCACGATTTTGCATGTGGCAAGGCCACAAAACGCTGGCCTTCACCAGTCCGCACAAGCATGAGCACTTTTTTGCCAGTGGCACCTTTCAGCGCTGAGGCCACTCCGCTTGCATCATTCACTTCCGTGCCAGCAACTTCGAGGATCACATCGCCCTCCTTCACGCCTTTTTCGGCTGCAAAAGAATTTGGATCCACTTTCGTTACCTTCACGCCTGCCCCATCATCGGCTGGAGCCACTTCGATACCGTAATCTGTTAAACCGTTTTTAGTCGGCTCAGCCACACCGGCAGAAGCCATTTTCGGATCAGTTGGCATGGCATCCAAAGTCACCGAGATAGTTTGCGGTTTGCCATCACGGATGATGGCCAGATCAATCTTTTTGCCCGGCGCAATTTGGGCAATAACTTTAGCTAAATCCCGGGCATCAGAAATTTCTTTGCCTTCGACTTTTAAAATCGTATCGCCGGATTTTAGCCCTGCTTTCAAGGCGGGTGATCCGGCAGTTAAATCAGAGATAAGTGCTCCTTTTGCGTTTTCAAGACCCAAGCTTTCAGCAATATCGGCGGTCACAGGTTGAATTTGCACGCCTAGCCAACCACGGGTAACTTTTTTATTGGTTTTTAAGCTCTCAATTACTGTGCTGGCAGTAGAGGCAGGGATTGCAAAGCCAATACCCACCGAGCCACCTGAAGGCGAGAAGATGGCGGTGTTAATACCGATCACATCCCCTTCGAGATTAAAGGTTGGCCCGCCAGAATTGCCCTTGTTGATGGAGGCATCAATTTGCAAAAAATCATCATAGGGACCAGAGCCAATATCGCGGCCACGGGCAGAGATAATGCCAGATGTAACTGTGCCACCTAAGCCAAAGGGATTACCCACAGCCATCACCCAGTCGCCCACTTTGGCTTCAGTTTTGGCAAACTCAACATGGGGGAAGGTTTTGTCTGATTTAATTTTCAACAAAGCCAGATCGGTTTTTGGGTCGGTGCCAATAACGGTCGCATCATATTTGTCTCCGCCTTGGAATGTGACTGAAACTTCGGCTGCGTCTTGCACAACATGGTTGTTGGTCACCACATAGCCATCAGTTGTGAGCACAAAGCCTGAACCAAGTGCAACTCCGCCACCGCCGTGAGGGGCTTGGGGTCCACGGTTTTTGAACTGAGGGAATTGCTCGAAGAAATCTTTGAACTGGGGTGGAATTTCATTCGTGTCGCCATTGTCATTTAATGTGGCGGCGGCGTTTGCGAATTTCACTTCAATACTGACAACCGAAGGCATAACCTTTTCCACCAGCGGAGCTAGGCTTTGGCTGGGGTTCAAATTAGCAATTTGCGCGGCCTGAACGGAATGGGTTGGCACTGCCACTAAAGTAGAGGTGAGAACCGTGGCCCCCAAGAGACCAGCAGTGAAAAGACCGAGGACAGTTTTTTTGGAAAGGGCAATCATGTTTCGAACTCCATTGGTTATGAGTGGAGTATCGTTGAGTGTGGCTTACCTAAACATTACGGCTGCATGAATGTTTCGTAAGTTACATGGCGAGATTGTGGCGGCGTGCTTCACTCTGCACTCTTCCCCAGTTTCACGCCTCTCTCCTTCAAACTATCGGCAATTTCTTTGGGCATGTAATTTTCGTCATGCTTGGCCAAAACCGTGTCGGCTTTGAAGCTGCCATCGGCTTGCAACACGCCTTCAGCCACCACGCCCTGATTTTCAGCAAATAAATCAGGAACAATACCATCATAGCTCACAGGTGTTGATTTCAACGTGTCGGTGATGGCGAATTGATTTCCCGTGGGAGGCTGCTTATTCCAGCTGCCCACCACCACCATGCCCCCCAAGCGAATGCGGGTGCCGGGCTTTACGTTTTTCTCAATCAAATCACTTGGCGTATAGAAAAACACGATTGCATCGCGGGCGGCAAATAACACCATTGCGGCGACAATGCCCAAGGCGGCCAGTGAGCCGATGATCATAGTTAAACGGGTTTGTTTGCGGGTCATGTGAAATTAATACTGCTCTGTTTGCAAAAGTGGCACTGTCCCATTGTCGCATGGCGACTTTGTGGTGTCGGAAAAAGTTGGAGTGCTACGCCCGCCTCTGATAGACAGAGTTTAATCCACGGAACTGCCCCATGAAATCAAAATACTCCATATTCTCGCTCGCCCGCAACGCTCAGAATTATCACAAGGATTGGGAGCGTGCGTGGCGCTCGCCAACGCCGAAAGCTGAATATGATGCTGTGATTATCGGCGGTGGCGGGCATGGCTTGGCCACGGCTTATTATTTGGCCAAGAACCACGGCCTCACCAATATTGCCGTTGTGGAAAAAGGCTGGATTGGCGGCGGCAACACTGGGCGAAACACCACGATTATCCGCTCGAATTATTTGCAAGATTCTTCGATTGCAATTTATGAACTTTCGCGCTCGCTTTATGAAGGCCTGAGCCAAGATTTGAATTATAATATGATGTTCAGCCCACGCGGTGTTCTTATGTTGTGCCAAACCCAACATGAACTCCGCGCCTTCCAACGCACTGCTCACGCCAATCGCTTGGCCGGACTTGATTGCCGCATGGTGACACCGACGGAAGTGAAGGAAATTGTTCCGATCATCAATACTGACCCGAATTGTCGCTATCCAATTCTGGGCGCTTATTATCAACCGCGTGGCGGCACGGGGCGGCATGACGCGGTGGCGTGGGGATATGCGCGTGGTGCGGATGCGCTAGGTGTGGATATACTTCAGAATTGCGAAGTCACCGGAATTTTGCGTGACGGTGGGAAAGTGACTGGCATTTCAACTACACGCGGTGAAATTAAAACCAAAAAAATTGGTGTGGTCACTGCTGGCCATGTGTCTACCATTATGGATATGGCGGGCATTCGGATGCCGATTGAATCACTGTGTTTGCAGGCGTTGGTGTCTGAGCCGATTAAGCCGGTGCTGGATTGCGTGGTGATGGCCAACACGGTGCATGGCTATATGAGCCAATCTGACAAGGGCGAGCTTGTAGTGGGCGGCGGCACTGACCCCTATAATAATTATTCGCAGCGCGGGTCGTTCACAGCGCTGGAACACACGGTCACTGCGCTCGTCGAAACTTTCCCAATCATCTCGCGTCTTCGCATGTTGCGGCAGTGGGGTGGAATTGTGGATATGACGGGGGATCGTTCCCCGATCCTATCTAAGACAGACATTGAAGGGCTCTATGTGAATTGCGGTTGGGGCACTGGCGGCTTCAAAGCTATTCCGGGGTCTGGCTTTGTCTTTGCTGATACCATGGCCAATGACCGCCCGCATAAAATTGCTGAACCATTTGGACTTAACAGATTTGCCGAAGGCCGCTTGATTGACGAAAGCGTTGCCGCAGCTGTGGCGCATTGATGATGAATACAAACTCAAAAATCAAAAAATTTGTCATCCCCGCATTTATTGCGGGGACCCATCTTTCAGCAGGCGAGCGCGTTGAACGATGGGTTGCCGGAACAAGTCCGGCAATGACAAAAAATAAAGAGGTTCAATTATGTTAGTAGTAACCTGCCCTGTGTGTGATGCCTCTGGTGATGAAACGGATTTTCATTATGGCGGGCAAGCGCATGTGAAGCGCCCTGCAACCACGGATCCGGTTAATATCACTGACGAAGAGCAGCGCGATTATTTGTTCATTCGGCATAATCCCAAGGGCTTACATTTTGAACGTTGGCGCTGTGATCGTGGCTGCGGAAAATGGTTTCATGCGGCGCGTGATACGATGACGCTGGAATTCAAAGCCACTTATGGCATCACCGAATTGCCGCCTGTTGAACTGATGAAAGAAGCAAAAGGCCCATGGGCTGAGTTCTTCAAGAAACGTTTGAAAGAAAAAGCATGAGCAAGAACCCCTATAGGCTTTCAAACGGCGGCGCGCGGATTGACCGTGCCCGCAAAGTGACATTTTCATTTGATGGCAAGGATGTGTCTGGCTTTGCTGGCGACACGTTGGCTTCTGCGGTACTGGCATCGGGGCAGAAAGTCTTTGGCCGCAGTTTCAAATATCATCGCCCGCGCGGGCTTGTGGGCCTTGGCTCGGAAGAAATGAACGCGCTGATTGGTGTGGGTGAGGGCAACAAGCACGAACCAAATTTGCGCGCCACACAAATTGAAATTTTTGAAGGCCTCAGTGCTGAAAGCCAGAACCGTTGGCCTTCCTTGAAATATGATATTGGCGCCATCAATTCAAAATTCTCGCGCTTCATTCCGGCAGGTTTTTACTACAAAACTTTCATGTGGCCGAAGAGTTTTTGGAAGCACGTGTATGAACCCTTCATTCGCAAGGCCGCTGGCTTGGGCAAAGCGCCCGAAGGCCGCGACCCTGATACTTATGAGCACATGCATATTCATGCTGATGTAATCATTGTGGGTGGTGGTATTGCTGGTTTGGCAGCGGCGGAAGCTGCTGCTTCCACTGGCGTTAAAGTTTTGCTCTGTGATGAGAACCCCGTGTTGGGCGGCATTGCCGATCTCACCGCTGGCATGATTGATGGCGAATGCGTTGTTGATTATGCCGATGCTGCGGCATTGCGTTTGGCCGCACTGCCAAATGTTCACATCCTCACCCGCACCACTGTGGTTGGCCATTATCATCACAATTATCTGATGGCCTTTGAGCGCGTGGGTGACCATGACCCTGCTATTTTAGCTTCTGGTGCGCCTAAGCATCGCTTGTGGAAAATTCGAGCTAATAAAGTTGTGGTGGCTACAGGTGCATTAGAGCGCCCGATTGCATTTGCCAATAATGATCGGCCCAACATTATTCTCGCTTCCGCAGTGCGCGGGATGATTGGTCGATATGGCGTAACGCCTGGCAGCACAGGCGTGGTGTTCACCAATAATGATGATGCTTATCTCACAGCCTTCGCTTTAAAAAATGCTGGTGTAAATGTGCGCGTGGTGGATTCGCGTGCGCGTGCTGATGGGGCATTGGTGAAGCGCGCCATGGCTGATGGTATTGATGTGCAATTGAGTTCAGTGATCTCGGCTGTTGAAGGCACCTTGGGTGTGACGGCAGTTAAGATTGCCGCTTATCGTAAAGGCCAAGGCCGCGTGATTACTGAGAAAAAAGTTGACTGTGATTTTATCGCTATGTCGGGCGGGTGGAATCCTGCCCTGCATATCTGGTGTCACAATGGCGGCAAGATTCAATTTGATGATGGGTTACAAAGTTTCCGTCCCAAATCGCACACGGATAATATCGTTGCCATCGGTGCTGCCAATGGCACGATGAGTGTGGAGGCCACACTCCTGGAAGCGCAAGGCTTGGCCAAGAAAGCGAAGAAATTTAAGGTGGAAGAACCCGTGCGAGGCGCATTGGAGTCGCTCTGGTTTGCACCTGCCACCGGCAAATATAATGAAGGCAATAAGCACTTCATAGATTTCCAAAATGATGTGACAGCAGCGGATTTGGAACTGGCGCAGCGCGAAGGCTATGAGAGCATTGAGCATACTAAAAGATACACCACTTTCGGCATGGCCACCGATCAAGGAAAAACCTCTAATCTCAATGGCTTGGGCGTGTTATCTGAAGCAACAGGTAAAACCATTCCAGAGATCGGTGTCACCACCTTCCGCCCGCCTTACACACCCTACTCCTTCGGCTCAATCGCAGGCGCCCTAACTGGCGAGCTGTTCTTGCCGGTGCGGCGCACGCCGATCTTCAAATGGCACACTGATCATGGCGCAGTGTTTGAACCTGTGGGCCAATGGCGACGGAGCTACACATATCCGCAAGCTTCCGAAGATAAGCATCAGGCTATCAACCGCGAAATCCTCTGTGTACGGAACAAAGTGGGGATGCTCGATGCATCAACACTTGGTAAAATTGAAATCAAAGGGCCTGATGCGGCCGAATTTCTAGACCGCATGTACACCAACACCTTCTCCACATTGAAAGTGGGTAAGTGCCGCTATGGTTTGATGATGAATGAGTTGGGCTTCCTCACAGATGATGGTGTGACGGTGCGCCTCGCCGATGATCACTTCCTCATGCATACCACATCTGGTGGTGCTGATCGCATCTCCGCGTGGTTAGAAGAATGGTTGCAGACCGAATGGACCCAGTACAAAGTATTCGTCACGCCTGTGACTGAGCAATGGGCGCAATTTGCGGTGGCTGGCCCCCATGCGCGTGATGTGCTTTCCAAGCTTGTGCCAGATTTTGATATTTCCAATGAGGCCTTCCAGCACATGAGCTTTAAGCAAGGCCATCTTGGTGGCACTCCAGTGCGGGTGTTCCGCATTTCATTCTCAGGCGAGTTATCTTACGAAGTAGCAACACCTGCGAATTTCGGCCAAGGCTTGTGGAATGCATTGATGGAAGCCGGTGATGAATTTGGCTTGTCGGCTTACGGCACCGAGGCGCTACACGTTTTACGCGCCGAGAAGGGCTACATTGTCGTCGGTGACGAAAGCGATGGCACGGTGACGCCGATTGATGTGGGCATGGAGGGCATGGTTTCTAAAAAGAAAGCTGACTTTATCGGCAAGCGTTCGCTGGAGCAATCATTCCTCAAAAGCCCAAACCGCAAGCAGCTGGTCGGCCTTCTCACCGAAGACCCTACGGAAGTGCTGCCCGACGGCGCTTATGCTGTGGCCGTGGTTAAGGACAAACCTCCAATGGAAATGATTGGTCAGGTCACATCATCTTACATGTCGCCCACACTAGGCCGGTCCATCGCGATGGCGCTTATCCAAAATGGCCGTGCGCGTATGGGTGAAGTGATTTCATTTCCGCTGGAAGGCGGCAAGGTTATGAAAGCAACCATCACAGACACTGTTTTTTACGATAAGGAAGGGGGCCGCCTCCATGCTTGAACCACAATTTGAATCGGCCTTGGCGCATCGTGCAACGCCAGAAAACCTCAGTATTTCCATGCGCGAAATCACTGAACGCGGCATGATTGATTTGCGCGGGCTTGCCACTGATAAGAAGTTTATGGCAGCTGTGAAATCAGTTTTGGGATTTGATTTGCCAAAGGCACCGCGCACATCGTCAACATGGGGCGATTTGAAAGCGCTCTGGCTTTCACCTGATCAATGGCTAATCCTCTGTACACGGAGCAAAACCGCTGCCCTGCTCGCTGAATTGAATTCTGCACTGGGTAAAATCCATTCCCTCGCAGTTGATGTCTCTGACATGCGCTCCATAATTCGCCTAGATGGCGAAGGAGTGCGCGAGACTTTGATGAAGGGCAGTTCGCTCGATCTCATCAGCGACGATTACAAAGCAGGCACGGTGCGCCGAATGCGCTTTGCCGAGATTGCCGCACTGCTGCATGTGGTTGAAGACAACGTGATCGACCTCTATGTGTTCCGCTCTTATGCGGAATATTCTTGGGCTTTTTTGCTCAAAGCAGCGCGCAAAGGTTCAGAAGTCAAACTGTTTAAGAAATAATCCGTGGCCCCATCCAGTCGAACAGCTTGTCAAAGCCGCCGAAGGGATACATGTGAGGTGCTGCAATGCCGAGTTCAGGCTTATCGAAATGCAGCGTGGCAAGTTGATCCACGAATTCTGTGGGTTCGGAAACAGTTAGCAGTTTGGTGATATTCAAGGCTTGCTTGCGGATGAAGCGGGCGGAGTTACCCACGCCACACATGGCAGCATAACGCACGAGAGTTTTTAGCGAGGCTGGGCCGGGCACGCCCACATGCAATGGCAGATCAATGCCCTCGGCCCGCAAATGCGAGGCCCAAAAAGCCAAGGGTTCAGCATCAAATAAAAACTGCGTGGCGATGAAGCCTTTAATGTTTTTTTCCTTGAGCCAAGACTGTTTTTCCTTCAGGACATGGATCATTCCAGCTTCGCCGATATTTTTACTAATGTCGGAATTGCCTTCGGGGTGGCCTGCAATGCCCATGCGCTGAATACCGTGCGCTTCAAATGCACCGGTTTCCATAAGCTGAATCGCAGCATCAAATTTACCGATGGGCTGCGGCGCTCCACCCCCCAAGGCCAGAACAGTGGTGGCTCCGGCTTTGGTCAGCGCCCCAACGCGGGCTTTCAAATCCTCTTCATCCATCACAAAACGCGCTGGAATATGCGGGATTGGGTTAAAGCCCGCAGCCTTCAAAGCGGCAACAGCTGTAATCTGCGCTTCCAATTCACCCGCTGTAATCAAGGCAATAAAAATATCAGTGCCGCTTGGCAATTTTTCGCTCAACACCGGCAATTTTTCGATTTGTTTAGGCGTGATCTCAACAGAAGCTTTGCGGAGAAAGGCTGAGGTTTTTTCGGTGGACATGATTGATCACAAAGTTAGCGCTAGTCTTGCTTGCCTTTTCAGGGCAAAGCCCGCTTCCCTGATTGCGACAGAGAGTGCCTGAAACCGACTATTGCACTGCACTTAAGTCGTTTTCACTCATCTCAATGGCGCTAGTGGACAATGTGAAAAACTTAGCGCATCATGTCGCTAATGGAGCATTTCAAATATGTTTGGCGATAAAGCGAAAGAACTTCCGCAAACGGTGGCGCTGATTCTTATTCCAGAATTCACCATGATGCCAGTCACATCGGTGATTGAGCCCTTGCGCTTGGCCAACCGCCTTTCGGAAAAAACACTTTATCGCTGGACCATTCATTCGCTCGATGGGCAACCCGTTTCGGCATCGAACAACATTCTCACTATGGCCAATGGCGATCTTGAAACCATCTCGCCAGATGCCACTGTGGTTGTTTGCGCTGGCCTTAGCGTGCAGCAACACACTGATAAGCGCTTGTTGAGTTGGCTTAGAAAAACCGCGCGCCGTGGTTCAGTTATTGGTGCTGTATGTACGGGGGCCCATATTCTCGCAGAAGCGGGATTGTTGGATGGCTATCGCTGCACAATTCACTGGGAAAATCTGCCGGGCTTTTCAGAAGCGTTTCCTGAGATCAATGCCACAGGTGGCTTGTTTGAAATTGACGAGGACCGCTTCACCAGTGCGGGCGGCACCACCGCAATTGATATGATGCTAACAATGATTGCCAGCCAACATGGGCCAGATTTAGCATCCGCTGTGGCCGAAGGAATTTTGCATTCGCCCATCAGGCATCACAGTGAAAATCAGCGCATGTCTCTGCCTGCTCGCATTGGAGCGCGGCACCCTAAGTTGGTTTCTATTATTGAAAAAATGGAAGATAATTTGGAGGATCCGCTGTCTCCAAGTTTGCTCGCCAAACAAGCCGATCTTTCCACACGGCAATTGGAGCGCTTGTTCCGGCGTTATCTAGATCGTTCGCCAAAGCGCTATTATTTAGAATTGCGCTTGAAAAAAGCGCGCTCACTTTTGCTACAAACAGATTTATCAGTGATAAATGTAGCTTTAGCTTGTGGTTTTTCATCGCCATCACATTTTTCAAAATGTTACCGCGCATTTTATGGCCGCACCCCTTACCGCGAACGTGGTGTGCCAATTACAGAAGCCGTCTGAAACGATTCAGGAAGTCGGGGAGCAAGCCTAACGGCTCGCTCCCCTCCACTGTACGTTCCTGCGACTGGGGGCAGTTAACAGGAACGGCACAATGTAGCTCATCTGCTATTTTTGATTGCAGTGTGTTGAATTATCACAAGAAAGCATATTTTAGATCAATTGGTCAATACAATCCAACATGCAGCATAGTTAATGGCCGAAAGAATTCCCCTGTAATTTCTTCACGTCATTCTAATTTGTTGCCGTCGCACTTAAGCAAAGTATTCGCATTATTCTGAAATCAATTTCTAGTTGCTTAAAGCGCGGTTATTTAGCCACCAACAGCTGGTAATTGCAAGTTGAATAGCAATCCACCGAGATTGGAGTCGGCGAGCTCCACCTTACCGGCATACATGCTTGTTGTTTCCAAAATAATAGACATGCCCAGACCAGACCCAGGTTTACTTTCGTCCAGCCGCTGACCGCGCTTTAAGGCCTCACCGCGGTTCTCTGCGGCAATGCCTGGTCCGTCATCATCAACCGAAATCAGCAGCCACGATCGTCCCAATTCGGTGTTGATCGGCATAAGCTTTGCCGACACCTCGATTTTTGTCTTTGCCCATTTGCAGGCATTGTCCATCACATTGCCCACCATTTCCTCAAGGTCTTGGCGCTCCCCGCGAAAGCGCAAAGTGACAGGTGCGTTTACAGTGATGATCAGATTTCGGTCTTGGTTGATGCGTTGCAATGTGCGCGCTAAAGATTGAAGCACGGGCTCCACATCAGTGGCAGAACCAATGGTCTGAGCGCGTGCTGCGCGTCTGGCGCGATCAAGATAGAGATTCACTTGATTCCGCATCACATCAATTTGCTCTTTCACTTTTGTAGCAAGTGGACTTTTCGAATCGCGTGCTTCATTGGTGAGAACACTGATCGGGGTTTTTAAAGCATGAGCCAAATTGCCCACCTGCATTCGAGCCCGATCGATAATTTCAAAGTTGGATTGTACGAGCAAATTCAATTCATCTGCCACAGGCTGAATTTCTGCCGGAAAATCATCTTGCAACAATTCAATTTTCCCGCTGCGAATATCATTAAGGCGGTGTTGCATGTCCACCAGTGGCTTCAAACCAAAACGCACTTGCACCAATATGGCCGCTAGCAATCCAACACCCAAAAGTCCAAGCACTGTTAGCAATGCCTTTCGAAAAGACGTAACCTCAGCGCTGAGCTCATCAAAGTTTCCGGCCACCATAAATGAATAGTCTTGAGTGCTGCCGAAGAGTTTCAAATTTTGTTCAATCACACGCAATTGCTGGCCATCATTGTCGCGCGTTGAAAAACTGGCAATGCCATCTTGATCGCGTGACGTAAGCGCATTTTCTGGGACCACAATGCGTTGCTCAAGCAGTGAGCCCGATGCCAGATCTCCCAATTTTCCATTCACTTCGCCAATTTGCCAATACCACCCAGAAAGCGGCAGGTTAAAACGATTGTCTGAAATTGAACCTTGCAAATGCGGCTTGCCATCGGAACCCAATTCCACATTGGCCAAAATTCCGTCCAGTGTAGCACGCAAACGAGAATCAAAATTGCGCTGCAACGCCTGCTGAAAAAGTCCATTGAGCAAATAGGCCGCACTGACCAATAAAATAATGGCCACCACGGCTGATGACACAATCAACCGAAACGAGAGTGAGTTAGCCCGCATGACCTGTCTCGGACATGCTATAGCCCATGCCGCGAATGGTTTGTAAAACATCCACACCAAGCTTCTTGCGGAGGCGGCCAACAAACACTTCTACGGTATTTGAATCACGGTCAAAGTCTTGGTCATAAAGATGCTCGACAAGTTCAGTGCGTGAAACCACTTTGCCATTGTGATGCATCAAATAGGCCAACAAACGAAATTCAAGTGAGGTTAGTTTAATGGCAGAGCCATTCACTGTCACTTTGGCATTGGCCGTATCGAGAATCACTGGGCCGCAGGTAAGTTCTGATGTGGCGTGGCCCGCAGAACGACGCAGCAATGCACGCACCCGCGCCAGCACTTCTTCCATGTGGAAAGGCTTGGTCACATAATCATCGGCACCGGCATCAAAGCCTGCCACCTTGTCGCTCCAGCGATCACGCGCGGTAAGAATCAACACTGGCGTTTTCTTGCCCGCCCGGCGCCATTTTTCAAGAACACTCACGCCATCCAAAACCGGAAGGCCGAGATCGAGGATGATGGCATCATAGGGTTCAGTGTCACCAAGAAAGTGGCCCTCTTCGCCGTCATGCGCCTTGTCGGCCACATAACCAGCATCGCCCAAGGCTTCCACCAGTTGACGGTTCAGGTCCACATCATCTTCAACAACAAGAATTCGCATTGTAACGTCTCCCGCAAAGCAAAGGCTGTGAGACGCTTTTAGTTGATTGCACCGCTGGTTGCATCAACCATTACGCGCGAAACACTGCCACCCATCTTTAACGTGACAGCATAAACGCCATTCGGCAAGAGCTTCACGTTGAGAACCTTGGCATCAGGGTAAGCATCGCGTGCAATGCTGGCCGCTTCTGAGGGCTGAATGGGATAATCAGCACTGATATCAGCCACTTGGATGAAGGTGTCGTCAGCATAAGCAGGCGTGCCCAAAGGTTGTGAAACCCCAAGCAAAGTAGACACCAAACATGCCAATATCAAAGACTTAAACACCACCGTCATCCTTATCCAACCCGAAGAGGAGATATAGTATTGCCCAGCTGAATATAAGATGAACGGTGGAAATTTGTGGTTAACAGGTTATTTCTTGGTGATTGGTGTCTTATTCGTGCCAATTGACCACACAGCCGTGCCAAGCGCCAGAGCCGCTGTAATCACAGCGCTATAGTCTCCAGCCGGTAGAATGCCTTTGCCGATTAGGAACGAAAGTGCAGGTGGAACAATGGCGCGCACAATGCCGCCAAACATGTTGAGGTTCATGGAGATACTCCTGTGTTGTTAGAGTTGAGAAAGAAAGGCCCTTCGAGGCCCCGTTGGGGCACCTCAGGGTGAGGAAATCAGAAATCCTCATGCTGAGGTGCGCGGCACGCGCCTCGAAGCACTGGTCAGCCCATCCGTGCAAATTGAAAGTGCATGCCATCGCAGCGGCGTTCGTCGGCGCTTGTGCCATTGCCGTTCCAATCGCCGCCCCAAATGCCACCCAGTTTTAAAAACGGCTCCACCACCTCACTTCGCAGAGATGCAAAATGGGGTGTCTGGTCGTGCAAACTGTTGCGCGGGGCATCAAAATCAATGGCGCAGCCAAAGGCGTGCATGGAGAGGTGCTGAAGGCCGCGCATGGTGCGGTAACAGTAAGAGCCAGAAAAAACACTCATACCCCAGCCGTCAATCACGCGTTGGTCGCGGCCAGCATTGATCCAAACTTGGTTGAGCCATTCACGCATTTCACCAGCGCATTTTTTATGGATAGGAAAGCGCGTGATCGGCCCTACCATTTTCATTTTAAACGGTGGCACCACCATATCGATATTTTTCTTGTACCACGTTGGGCTCACACTGGCAGCACAGCGCCCGCGTGGATTGCCATAGAAAACGTCAGCCTCAGATTGAAGCGGCCATGGTATCATTGCTATCTCCTGAAATTATTGGCGTGCGCCCAAAAGCGCTGGCATAAATCGCCCAAGCACCGCACCGAATGTTGTGGCAAGACCGATCACAATGGTAAGGGTGCGCCAGCCACCTTTGGCCCCTACTAAAGCATCGCGAATTTCGCGAACATCAGACCGAATGCCTTGCAGCTCAGATTCAACTGTCTGCATCCGCGCTTCCAGGTTGCCAATTTCGCGTTCAATTGAAGTCATGTTCATTGTTCACCAACATGTAATAATCACAAGGCCATCGCCGCCACGGCCACCTGAGCCACCCGTTGTGCCGCCACCGCCGCCGCCCCCACCAGAGCCAAAGCCAGCATCGCCACCACGCCCACCCGTGCTTGCATTAGATGAACCACCACCTGAGCCTCCACAGCTTCCAAGTGGTGACCATGACTGATAGCCCCCATTTCCTGCATTGCTGCCAGCCAAGCCTCCAGCAATTGTAGGGAACCAACCAGCGCCAGTAATCGCACCTCCGGCAAAATCAGCTGAAGTTGTGCCTGCACCACCTGCACCACCCGAAATTCCAACACCTGCTCCACCCCAGGTGATTGAACCACCAACAGCGCCTGTTTGTGCGCCCCCCGCAGCACCTGCAATGCCAGCAATAGCCAGCCATGATGTTGCGAAACTTGAAAATGGCCCAGACAAGGCAATTGTTGAAATTGTGCCAGCTGCACCAGCAGCGCCAGCTGCTGCACCCGTTCCAGTTCCACCTGCCCCTGCCGCAGCAGCACCTGATACAAGAATACTATTTTGCACCACAATATCTGGTCTGCTAACAACGCGACTAAGATTTCCTGCTGTCGCTGGAGCACCGCCTACCGCCGCAAAAATATAAAGTTGATCGGGCAAGTAGAGCAGTGGAATAACCATTCGCACCAAAGCGCCTGAACCGCCACCGCCGCCACCCCCACGCGTCGCAGACGCTATGCCCGTAAAGCCAGCACCACCACCACCGCCAGAGCCGATGCAAAGAATGGCGGCCATAGATTTGCCGCGTGGCTTTATCCAAGATTTGTACTGGCCATCCGAATTGAAAATAAAGTTCTCAGCACCATTTTTTGAGTTTGGAAGATGGGAGAGATCAAGCATCAGTATTCACCACCCATAACTGTAAGTGCAAAGCCAGCAGCAACAGCGGTGCCGAGTGTGCAGTTTATTTTGTAACCAGCGGGCAAAATGAGATCGAGCGGCAAAACATAATCATACTGAGCGTTAATTTCTGAAAGCGTGGTTGCAGGCAGAGACATTTCGGCAATCAAACTGTTATTGAGCGCCGTGGCATTGGTTGAACCATTATTGATAAACACCCGCAGAACCGTTGCCACATTGGTGCCAAGCGGCCGTGCAATCAGTTTTTGGATAAGATTGCCAGCAGCATTACCAACAGCATTGCCAGTGGCAACGGTGGCCACTGTGCCAGTGCCATCTTTGGCGGTGTTGGCAGCGGTTAGAATTGCGGGATTCCACTGAATAGAACCTTTTGCTGAAAAAATAGGTGATATGTTTGCAGCCATGAGAACTCCTTAAGCTGTGATGAGGTGGCGGGCATAAATCAGCCCGGTTAAATTGAGGGCAGCGCGCATTTGATCAGCCGTCACATCTTGTGGGGCAGCAATTGAAGCGCTGAGGTTGGCTTTGAATGTGAGGGCAGCCATGTCCGATAGCTTGCTGTTGCCAATGGCACTGGCATCAACACTCCACACAGTGCCAGATGCACTCACGGTTATGTCGCCCTTGTCACCATCGGAAATTCCACCGCCGCCACTCGCAGCGCTAATGGTGATCGTATCAGTTGCCGCATTGGTGGTGAGTGTCACATTGGAGCCTGCAACCAAAGTCAATGTATCGGCCACAGCATCTGCAACAATATCAGATTGGCCAGCGACAAGAATTGTCGAAAAGTTATTTTGGTCACCCGTGTTGGTGCCCGAAGACACGCCACTAAATGTTCCTGATTGCGATGCTAAACTGCCAAGACCCGTAATCGTGGTTGCCGCTTGCGTTCCAGTATGATTGGCGCGCGCCAATAATGTGGCATCTGCACTGTTAACCGTTGCCCCCGCTGCAATGCCACTCAGTTTGGTAAAATCCGCTGGAGCCATCAGGCCTTTCAAAGAACCAGTGGCCGCATCCAACAAAGCTGTCGCTTGTGTGCCACTCACATCTTCAACAAGCCCAGTGCCTGCCGTGGCACGGGCTTTGAATATGCCTGAAGACACATTCGCTAATTTGGCGTTGGTGATTGTACTATTATCAATTGTCCAGGTTGTGCCAGATGCAGAAACAGTGATGTCGCCCTTGTCGCCATCAGCAAGGCCACCGCCTGCACCGATAATATCAAGGCTTGCCCCATTTTGCCGGCCACGGAATTTTCCTGTTGTAGAATTATACCACAGTTGGCCGTTGCTGGGCGTTGCAGGGTCAGCTGCTTGCGGATCGAGCACAGCGGTGTTTTTAACCGTCACCAAGCCAGAAGCGGCAGAGACAATCAGCGATTCATTAAAGCTTGAACCTGTGGAGCTTACCTTGAAATGTAAATCATCATCGCCAGTTATGCCAATTTCGGCACGCCCTGAAAAACCCGTTTGAAACAGTAGGCTTGCCGTATCGGAAGCAGCTGCCTTGTTGATTTTAAATTGAACCCCCGCACCCACATTATTGAACAACACTGCCGAAGAACTCACGGCCAATTTATTTGTCGCATCAGCCGTCGCATTCACGCCGAGCAAAGATAGATTCTGCAAAGTGGTTGGCGCAGGCGGGGCTATCCAAGCTGTGCCATTGTAAACCAACAGCAAAGCTTCATCGGAAATCCAAATGCGCCAACCAGTGCGCGCTGTTAAAAATCGCCACGCGCCTTCCATCCGCAGGGCAATCTGGCCGGCATGGCCCACCCATGTTCCCGTAGGGCTGGCCGCCACTAAATAGCGATCACCGTCCACAGGCGACGAAGGTGGGGTTGCAAGTGCTCGCGTTATAACTGAGAGGTGCAGCAAGCCATCGAGAATTGAAAGCGCTTCATTCACAGTCACATGTTTTTGTGCTTGCGATGCCGCCAGATAGGGCAAAGCAAGCAATGGAGAATTAGACATTGATGGTCCTTTCGAGAATGGCACCAGAGCCGAAAGCTTGGCTCACTTGTGAAACCTGCATGTTGAAACTGCTTGGAACACTTCCAAAATCTGCCGTCATATCGGCCATGGCATAAAAATAATTAGGAACTGCCATCATCACGCTGCGAACCACGTTGGTGCCGTTGAGAATTTCAAGTTTGTAAAGCTCGCTGTCTTCACCAAGCGGCACTTCGCTCAGCTCCCAGCTGTCCCCATTCACGCGGGTGCTCCGAATCCAGTTCAAGCTCACACCCGCTGCACCCGTCACATTCTTCAAGTGTACCGGAGCCAAAGGCCGCAAGGCTTTCAAGCCGCAGGTAAATTCAAACTCCACAAATGAGGAATGACCATGGTCCAAATTTTGCGGGCCCAAACGCCATGTTGTTGTGAGGCCGGCTTCTGTTAATGAAACATTGGGTTGCACCACTGCATCATTCAGCAGTACAAAATCCTGTCCAGCTAAACTGCTTTCTGATGTTGAGCCAAACAATCCCCGCAGCAATCCGCTCAATCGATATGTGTTCGGTGCAATTAACTCAGCAGTTTCAAACTGAATTATTTCAGCGCCAAGTGCGGCCAAATTCCCACCACCCAGCAAACCATCGCGAGAGAGGGAGGCCAAGGCCCCAGCCCGCATTTCCACGTCTACTGTTGCGTGAAAATCAACTCGGTCATTTAAGCCTTGGGGTAAATCTGTGAGCGTAGTCGCAATCGTTCCTTGCTGGTTCAGTGTGCGATTAAATATAAAACTTGAAGGCCCAGTTTTACGGTACAGCGCCAAGCCTTGCGGCCATGGCGTTGATTGCGCCGCAATCCAAGGTGCGGCCGTGGCAGAGTTCCGCGCCAAATCCACCATCACATAATCAGCATTGCCATAAACAGTGGGGTTCGGAACAGTCACTAAGCGGTCAGCGGCAGGTGGCGGATCATAGACTGAGGCGTCATAAGCAACCGCTTCTATTTTCCGCGCCGCGCCATCGTGGATGCTGCGAATGCGCCATTGGTTTTGTCCAATCGTCAGCACATCACCAGCTTCAAGCTTGGCAAATTGCGGCGGCACCTTAAATTGTGCTGTCTCACGCGCCACCCACGCTTCTTCCAAGGCCACATCAACCCGCGTTTGCGCTAAAGGCTGGCCCAAGGCTGCAGGCAAGTTGAAACTGATTTCACGAGCACTTCCGGTGCCTAATTTCTTTTGAGCAACGGCGGCGGTTCGATAATCTAATCCAGACTCAACATAGCCCAACCGCACTGAAGCAGGCAGTTCCGTTTCCTGCGCGCGGGTTTGCATGAACAGCGGCTTATCAGCTGCTTCCTCCACCAAATCGTCGTGCAACAAAATTATCTCATCAGACAAGCGCCGCGATGTGAAAACCAGCTTGCCATCAGATTCAATGGCATCAATGCTGAAGCTTTGCAGAAGACCTTCTAAAGTATCACGCGCTGAAAGGGGGCGGTCAAGTGCAAAGCCATCAACCAAACCCTCAACACGCGAAACATCAACATCGGCAAAACCAAATCGTGCTGCAATCGACGTAATCAAGTCACCCAAATCAACCGCACCTAACCTGCCATTCAACCAATGGCCACGGGCATAATTTGCACCATCAGCCCAAATTTCAATGCGTGCTGGAAAAGCGGGATATGGCCGTGCGTCCCAAGCCCAATAGAAAATGCGCGTGGCATCAACCATTTTATCGGCATAGATTGTCGAGACTGAATTTTGCGCTGAAGTATTCCAAAAATTCTGAACCGCACGCACATAAGCATTTTGCATTTGAGCATCTTGCTGCCCGCCTGAATAATAAGGCCACGCACTTTCACCCGATTTTGCATCATAGAATGCATTGGGCTGATTGGCGCCCTTATCAATCGCGGCACAGCCCGCCTCGGTGAACCACACAGGCTTTGATTGCGGCACCCAGCTTGTTGGTGCTGCCGCTTGCACACCAGCGGGCCGGTTAAAATGCGCGTTGCTCCACCATGATTTAATATCTTTAGCGCGAAACATCCAGGGCTTGCCATATGCACCGTCAGTAATTGGAGTTCGCGTTTGCGTGTCGCGATCATTTTGTGTTGCATAATACCACTCAAAATTCTCGCCACTTACTATGCGGTTCTGCAAATAATTCTGATCATAGATTGAACGCGTGCCTGCCGCATAATCCAAATGGCTGCGGCCATCGCGCCAATCAGACAGCGGCAGATAATTATCAATGCCAATGAAATCGATTGAGGATGATGCCCATAACGGATCAAGATGGAAATAGACATCATTCGATCCATCAGCAGGATGATGGCCAAAATACTCCGACCAATCTGCGCCATAGGAAATTTTGGCGGCAGGTAGAATGGCTTTCACTTCAGCAGCAAGCGTTTGCAGCGCAACCACGAAGAGATAGGTGTTGCTCAACCCACGCAACGTAGAAAGGCCCACCAATTCACTGCCAATTAAAAATGCATCCACACCACCTGTCGCAGCACAGAGTTTTGCATAATGCAAAATCATGCGGCGGAAACTCCATTCCGCCGGGCCAGAATAATTTACGGTCTCGCCGGATGCTGAAAAATGCGAGGTTTGAGCAGCCCCAACAAAGCTTGAAATCTGACTTGCCGCCGCAGCGGTTTTATCAGACGTTCCAGTCATCCGCCCGCGCCACGGATAAGGCGATTGCGTGCCTCCCCCTTGCGGATTGGGCAGCGTATTTCCGGCTGGTATATCCATCAGAATGAAGGGATAGAACATCACCTTCACGCCCCGCGCGTGCAAATCTTGAATGGCGCGGATCACCGATCCATCCGAAGGGGTGCCGCCATAAGCTGCATTGCCAGAAATTTGACTCACCTGATGGGCTGCACTGCGTGCTGTGCCAGATACTTGCCAGGTCACAGGATCCGTCTCTTTAACCGCGCGATCAACACCAGGTTTCACCAAGCAGGAGCCGCAGCGCAAATCTGTTCCAAACCACGCCACCACAAGTGAAACTGTATCAAGATTTTCGCAGGTCTCTTGCAATTGATCGACAGCAATGGACCAGTCACTGCGTTCGGATGAAACATGTGCATTCTCGCTGGCTGTCTCGCCCCTGGAAATTCTGCGCGTCACTAAGGTGGTGTCGTAACCAAATTCGTTGGAGCCTGGAATGATGCTCATGGCTTTCACAGCGCCCGCCACGCCATTGCCATTGCGGATCACTTCAAAAGCAAGCTGTGGAATGCGGTTGCCAAATTGCGCCAGTGCCAAGCGCTCAAACACAATATAGGCAAGGCCGCGGTAAGCCGGAGCAGCGGCTTCATTGGCTGCAATTAAACTATCTACAGTTTGCGTTTCAAGTCCGCGATAAATGCGTGGCGAGAAAACCTCTAAATCAATTTCTTTGCCATCAGCCCAGCATTTGCCAATGCCATCAATTTCGCCTTCACACAAACCAACAGCGAAATTTGCAAAATAGGAATACTCAGTTTG
>JANNBH010000125.1:0-19762 GCA_031385245.1 Hyphomicrobiales bacterium
TGATGCCGCAGTGGCTTACCAACTGGTCATCACCAAATCCGATAAGATCAAGCCATCCGAATTGGAAAGCCTTTTGACTGAAACTTTGGCCGTGGTAAAAAAACGCGCCGCAGCTTTCCCCACCATCCACATCACCTCAGCTGAAAAGGCTTTCGGCATTGATGAATTGCGCGCTGAAGTGGCGAGACTGGTTAACACCTAAAACCCCTTTTCAAGCCCGCGAATTGTCCTATAAGGCGAAAATCCAAAGCAGGGATTTGCTCCATGATTGAAACTTCTGAAACCGCGCGCATCCTCTCCGAAGCCTTGCCATTTTTGCAGCGCTATGATGATCAGATCATCGTAGTCAAATTCGGCGGTCACGCCATGGTGGACCCCAAATTATCGCAACAATTTGCCCGTGATATGGTGATGTTGAAAGTCTGCGGTTTGAACCCTGTTGTGGTGCATGGTGGCGGGCCACAAATCAATAAAATGCTGGATAAGCTGGCCGTGAAACCGGTGTTCCGCGAGGGCTTACGCGTCACTGATGATGAGACCATGGAAATTGTGGAGATGGTGCTGTCTGGCTCCATCAACAAATCTATTGTCGCCTCTATCCAACAAGCCGGTGGCCGCGCTGTGGGTGTGTCTGGAAAAGATGGCAGTCTGTTGATTGCCGAACGCTACACAAAGAAGAAAACAGATCCTGTGACAGGCGAAGTGACCACCATTGATTTTGGTCAAGTGGGGGAACCTGCACGCATCAACATTGAAATTCTCAACACCATTATGAAAAGCGATGCCATTCCGGTGATCGCCCCCATCGGCATTGGCTGGGATGGCGACACTTATAACGTGAATGCTGATACGGCAGCAGGCGCCATCGCGGTGGCTCTCAATGCCAAGCGCCTGTTGATGCTCACCGATGTGGCAGGTGTGCTTGATAAGAATAAGCAACTCATCAGCGAATTAAAAGTGGGTGATGTGCAAAGTCTGGTCGATGATGGCACCATCACCGCAGGTATGATTCCGAAAATTGAAAGTGCAGCTTCGGTTGTTCACGCAGGCGTTGAAGGCGTTATTATTTTGGATGGCCGTGTGCCGCATTCGGTACTTCTTGAGCTGCTAACACCACACGGCGTGGGCACGCGTATTTCTCGGGATGGCGTATGAGAGGTTTCGACCATATCAACACCTGGATTTTCGATTTAGACAACACGCTCTATCCAGCGTCATGCAAACTGTTTGACCAGATGCATGTTCGCATGTCGGATTTCATCCGCGATGCTTTTAATGTTGATGAAGCCGAAGCGCTGCGCCGCCGCCGCGATTATTATCTAAAATATGGCACCACGCTGCGCGGCCTCATGGTGGAGCATGGCATGAAGCCCGATGCCTTTCTCGATTATGTTCACGACATTGATTATTCATCCGTGCCACGCCTTGAAAATCTTGCTAAGGCGTTAGAAAATTTGCCGGGTCGCAAGCTAGTCTTCACCAATGGCACCACAGGCCATGCCAAGCGCGTGATGCACAGGTTGGGGGTGACACATCATTTTGAAGCCGTGTTTGATATTGTCGATTCAGATTACATTCCAAAACCTGATCGCACCCCTTATGATAAATTCCAAATTCTGCATGGTGTTGATGGCACACGCAGTGCCTTCTTTGAAGACCTTGCGGAAAATCTCGAAGCCCCGCACAATATGGGCATGACTACAGTTCTCATTACGGAAGACGAAAAACACGATGCCCCTTATGTGCATCACACCACAAACAATCTTGCAGAATTTCTAAAAGGAGTTACCCATGAAAAACGCTAGGACCATCATTGAAGACGCATGGGAAAACCGCGACAAAGTGAATTTGAAAACCAAGGGCAACACCAGAAAGGCCGTTGAGTTTGCATTGAATGAATTAGACGCAGGCCGCTTGCGTGTGGCCTCTAAAGAAACGGGTGAGTGGGTAACCCACCAATGGCTGAAGAAAGCCGTGCTGTTGTCTTTCCGTTTGAATGATATGGAAGTAATCAAGGGCGGCCCCGGCACATCAAAATGGTGGGATAAGGTGCCATCAAAGTTTGAAGGCTGGACTGCCAAGAAATTCCGCGACGCTGGCTTTCGTGCTGTGCCCAATTGCATCGTGCGCCACTCGGCCCACATTGCCTCGGGTGCTATTCTCATGCCGTCTTTCGTGAACTTAGGGGCTTATGTTGATAAGGGCACCATGGTCGATACCTGGGTGACCGTTGGCTCCTGCGCGCAGATCGGCAAGAATGTGCATCTCTCCGGCGGCGTTGGCATTGGCGGCGTGTTGGAACCCATGCAAGCAGGCCCCACCATCATTGAAGACAATTGCTTCATTGGTGCGCGCTCAGAAGTGGTTGAAGGGGTGATCGTCGGTGAAGGTTCAGTGATTTCCATGGGCGTGTTCATTGGTCAATCCACTAAGATTATCGACCGCGCCACAGGAGAAGTGTTCATGGGCAAAGTGCCACCTTATTCAGTAGTGGTCTCCGGCTCGCTGCCACAAAAGCCATTTGCCGATGGTTCGCCCAGCCCATCGCTTTATTGCGCCGTAATCGTAAAACGTGTGGATGAAAAGACCCGCAGCAAAACCAGCATCAATGAGTTGCTACGAGATTAAAATGAAAAACACTGCACACGATCCCTTCTCCATTCTGCAAGATCTGATCCGTTGCCCGTCAGTCACGCCGCAGGATCACGGTGCGTTGAGTGTTGTTGAAAATCTCTTGCAACCTGCTGGCTTCACCACACACCGACTTCTGTTCAAAGATCAAGACACGCCAGACATCGATAATCTTTTCGCGCGTTATGGCACCAGTGGCCCGCATCTCTGTTTTGCCGGGCACACTGATGTGGTGCCAGTTGGTGATGAGGCAGGCTGGACATATCCGCCATTTGCCGCCGAAATTCATCATGGCCAAATTTATGGAAGAGGGGCTACTGATATGAAGGGCTCTGTCGCGGCCTTTGCTGCGGCTGCACTTGATTATGTGCGCGAGAACCCAAAATTCAAAGGCAGCATTTCTTTCCTTATAACAGGCGACGAAGAAGGCCCCGCCATCAACGGCACTGTTAAAGTTCTGGAATGGATGAAGAAATTCCAACACTTGCCGGATCATTGCTTGGTTGGTGAACCCGTCAGCGCCGATGCTTTAGGCGATACCATTAAAATTGGCCGCCGTGGCTCGCTCAGTTTTATTGTGGCTGTGGAAGGCAAGCAGGGCCATGTGGCTTACCCCAATAAGGTTTCAAACCCAGTCGCAAAATTGGCGCGGCTCGTTGACCTCATTTCATCAACAGCCATCGACGACGGCAATGAACAATTTGATCCGTCAACCTTGCAAGTCACCACCTTTGATGTGGGCAACACCGCAACTAATGTGGTGCCTGCAAAGGCAACGGCAAAATTCAATATTCGCTTTTCAACCGAGCATGATCACGATTCACTTAGGGCATGGGTCGACGCGCATGTCGAAACGGTAAAGTCTGAATTGGGCGGCAACTGGCACGTGACCAGCAATGAAGGTGCCGAGGCATTCATTACAGAGCCCGGAAGTTTTGTTGGCCTCGTGCAAGACGCTGTTCTAGCAGAAACTGGGTTACTACCAAAGCTCTCCACGTCTGGCGGCACATCAGATGCGCGCTTTGTTAAAGATTATTGCCCGGTTTTAGAATTCGGCCCAACCAATGCCACCATTCACCAAGTGGATGAACGCTTGAGCGTGGAAGAACTGCAAGCCACAACGCGCATTTACGCCCGCATTATTGAGTCTTATTTCAATAACCAACACTAACAAGGTAAAGCCCCTCAGGCGGAGCCACTGGCCCACAGGCCGTGCGATTGCGGGCTTCCAAGGCATGTTTTACATCAAGGGGCTTCCAGCGGCCATCACCCACTTTTTTTAAACTGCCTGTCATCGAGCGCACTTGCTGATGCAAAAATGACCGCGCTTCAACATGCACTTCAATCATATCATCATAGCGCGACACATCAAATTTATCGATGGTCTTCAATGGTGATTTGGCTTGGCATTGCACATCGCGGAACGTCGAAAAATCATGGTGCCCTATAAGATATTGCGCGGCCTCATGCATAGCATCAGCGTCAAGGTGAACGGGCACATGCCACACATGGTTCATTTCAATGGTGGGTGGAGCGCGGCGATTGAGAATGCGGAACATATAATGCCGGTTGATCGCTGAAAACCGCGCATGAAAATCTTCGCCCACTTCTTCAGCGTGAGTGACAGAAACCAAATGTGGCCGAACATTGCCGTTAATGGCGTTGCAAAGTTCAAAGCCTGTCCAAGCCCGTGGCAGATCAACATGCGCCACTTGCGCCAGCGCATGTACGCCTGAATCAGTGCGGCCAGCGCAAAAAAGCGTGAGCGGCACACCGCCATGCAGTTTCACCAAAGCTTTCGTGAGAACGCCTTGCACGGTGTTGCCCTTGCCATCAGCCTGCATCTGCCAGCCAAAAAATTTGGTGCCATCATATTCAATGGTAAGGCGGTAGCGCGGCATTAGCTGAGCACCGGATTGGGAAAGCCACGAAGGAAAGTTGCAGCATCCATAACGCCTTTGCCTTCGCGTTGCAGTTTTGAAAAATGAACTGGGCCATCGGCACAAGCAAAACTCGGCGCATCTTCTCCAAGGCGAGCAGCTAAAATTTTAACGCGCGCCCCATTCATCATGCACCACGCACCGGGGAAGGGCGAAAGCCCATGGATGTGATTACGCACCTCGCTGGCCGATTTTGAAAAATCAATCTTGGCCTCAGCCTTATCAATTTTCTTGGCATAGGTAACACCTTCAACGGGTTGAATTACTCCTTGTGCGGATGGATTTTGCAAGGCTTCCACCATCAGCTTTGCCCCAAGCGCAGCAAGTTCATCATGCAAAGTTGCAGCAGATGTCTCCGCAGTGATTGGAAGTCGCCCGAGCTTCACCATCGGCCCCGTATCCAGCCCCAGTTCCATCCGCATAATAGTAACGCCAGATTCCGCATCGCCAGCCATAATAGCCCGCTGAATAGGGGCAGCCCCACGCCAGCGTGGCAACAGGGAAGCGTGAACATTAAAACAACCATGTGTAGGTGCATCCAAAATAGCTTGTGGTAAGAGCAACCCATAAGCCACCACCACTGCAGCGTCGGCCTTCACCGCAGCAAACCGTGCCTGCTCATCGTCTGACTTCAACGAAAGCGGCGTTCGCACTTCAATTCCCATAGCTTCAGCAAAAGCATGAACAGGCGTTGGCGTTAAAGCCAAACCTCGGCCCTTAGGCTTAGGCGGCTGCGAATAAACACAAACCACATCATGCCCCACCGCCAGCAAAGCCTTCAGCGTTTCAACCGCAAAATCTGGTGTGCCCATGAAAATCAGGCGCATCACAGCTTCCCCAGCTTATCAGCCTTTTGAAATTTTTTAATCACGCGCTCACGCTTCAGCCGTGAAATATGGTCTATAAATAAAATGCCATTCAAATGGTCAATCTCATGCTGCAAACAGGTGGCCAGCAGGCCAGAAGCTTTAAGCTCCATCACCTCGCCCTTGCGGTCTAAAAACTGAACTTTCACTTCTCTGGGCCGCTGCACCATTTCATAAAAATCAGGAATGGAAAGGCAGCCTTCCTCATAATCGCTTTCTTCTTCAGAAACCCAGACAATCTGCGGATTGGCCAAAAATAAAGGTTTCGGCTCTTCTCCTTGCTTGGCAAGGTCAATCACCACCTGCCGCTGCGCCACGCCAATTTGAATGGCGGCAAGCCCAATGCCGGGGGCATTATACATTGTCTCCAACATATCATCAAAAACCCGCCGCGCGTGCGCGTCCACCTGCGCCAAGGGTTTTGAAACCTTTCGCAGGGTTTTTTCGTCGGGCAAATAGATAATCGGTCGAACGCTCATGGCCTTCAAATAGGTGAGGTCGTTAATCTGGTCAATCTCTCTTGCCAATTCCCTTAAAAACCACCATATAGCGCCTCGAGAGGTTGGCAGCGGACGTGACGCTCGCCAACCGGGTCAGGACCGGAAGGGAGCAGCCCCAACGAGACCGTTATGGGTTGCTCGTCCAGCCTCTCACCTCTATCGTGGCCGAACATGTCAGATTCCCAACCCAGCCCCTACCGCGTATTGGCCCGAAAATATCGGCCCCAAAACTTTGCTGATCTCATCGGCCAAGAAGCGATGGTTCGTACTTTAACCAATGCATTTGCCACAGGCCGCATTGCCCAAGGCTATATGCTCACCGGGGTACGCGGCATTGGCAAAACCACCACGGCCCGCCTCATCGCCCGCGCTTTGAATTACCCCGGCGGCCCTTCGATGGATATGGCCGAGATGACGCCGCAATGCGAAGCCATTTTAGAATCGCGCCACATGGATGTGATCGAGATGGATGCCGCCTCCAACACTGGCGTCGATAATATGCGCGAAATTATTGATTCAGTGCGTTATGCGCCGGTGCAAGCCCGTTATAAAGTTTACATCATCGACGAAGTTCACATGCTCTCGAAAAGTGCTTTTAATGCATTATTGAAAACGCTGGAAGAACCACCCCCGCATGTGAAATTCATTTTTGCCACCACGGAAATTCGCAAAGTTCCAGTGACAATTCTCTCGCGCTGCCAGCGTTTCGATTTGCGCCGCTTGGATGCAGCATTGTTGATGCAGCATTATGGCAAAATCGCCAAACTGGAAAATGTTGAAGCTGAGGATGAAGGCTTACGCATGATTGCCAGAGCTGCCGAAGGTTCAGTGCGCGATGGTCTTTCGTTATTAGATCAGGCCATTGCCTATGGCGATGGCCATGTGAAATCTGCCGATGTGATGAACATGTTGGGCCTGATTGATCGCGGCCAAGTGATAGGCCTGTTTGATGCGGTGATGGCCGGTGATTGCCCTCGAATGCTTGCTGAAATGGCAAGGCAATATGAAGCAGGCGGCGACCCTGAAACCATCCTGACTGATCTGGCTGATTTTGTGCATTGGGTAACGCGTCTGAAACTGGTGCCAGAGTCCGCCGTGCTGGATCCCACGCGCACCGAAGAAGAAAAAACCAAAGGTGCGGATTTTGCTAAGCGCCTCGCCATGGTGCATCTCACACGGGCGTGGCAAATGTTGCTGAAAGGTTTGGGCGAAACTGCGGTTTCCAACCAGCCGTTGAAAGCTGCGGAAATGGTTCTCATTCGCTTGGCTCATGCGGCGAATTTTCCATCCGGCGAAGACCTGATGAAAGCCGTACAAGAAAAACCTCGAAGTTCTGCCCCCATTCCATTTCAACCACATAACGCATCGCCAATGCCAGAAGCCCGTAGCATGGCCCAAGCCGTGCCAGTTCCGGCGCAAGTTGAAAATGCAACGCCTCCACGCGCCTTTAAAAACTTTGGTGACATCATCGCCATTGCTCAAGAGCGCCGCGACATTAAATTCAAATCCGATTTAGAATCTTTTGTGCGCCCCATTTCGGTGAGTGAAGGCAAAATTGAAATTGCCTTGGTTGAGGGTGCCAACCCGCAAATTGCTAATGAACTTTCGCGCAAATTGGAAGCCTGGACGGGCAAACGCTGGATGGTGATGGTGGCCAAATCTGGCGGTGCCACGCCTGCTGCTCAGCTTAAAAAAGAAGCCAAGGATTCAGCCTTCCGCAGTGCCAAAGAACACCCCGATGTGCAAGCGATATTAAATCGTTTCCCCGGGGCTGAAATTTTAAACGTGCGCGATTTAGATGCGCCAAAACCAATGGACGTGAGTGATGAAGAATCTGACTGAACTGATGAAGCAAGCTGGCCTTATGCAAGCCCGCATGGCCGATATGCAGAAAAAACTGGAAGTGATGTTCGTGCAAGGCCAATCTGGCGGCGGCATGGTCAAAGTACAAATGACCGGAAAGTCAGTCGTCACCAGCATTGATATTGATCCGTCGCTTTTGCAACCTGCCGAAAAAGAAATCCTCGAAGATTTGCTCATCGCCGCATTGAGCGATGCCAAAGGAAAAGCTGAAGCTGTGATGGCTGAAGAAATGAAAGCCGTAACCGGCGGAATGCCAATCCCTCCAGGGTTCAGCCTCTAAGAAATGAAACGCCAAGCGGGCCCCGAAATTGAACGCTTGATCATGCTGCTGGCAAAATTGCCGGGGCTTGGTCCGCGCTCGGCGCGGCGTGCGGTTTTGCATCTGGTCAAAAATCGTGAAAAGCTTTTAGCCCCCTTGGCCTCAGCGCTCGAAGATGCCCACCTAAAAGTTAAAACCTGCTCGTCTTGCGGCAATGTTGATACGCTTGACCCCTGCACCATCTGCGCTGACCACCGCCGCGACAAAAGCATCATTTGTGTTGTTGAAGAGGTGGGCGATCTTTGGGCTCTGGAGCGGGCAGGGGCCTGGAGCGGGCTTTATCATGTGTTGGGCGGAACCCTTTCGGCCTTGGGCGGTGTGCGCCCCGAAGACCTCGACATCACCCAGCTTGTTGAACGCTGCGTCGATGGCACAGTGAAAGAAGTGGTTCTGGCCACCAATGCCACAGTTGAAGGCCAAACCACCGCGCACTACATAACAGAGCGCCTCAAACATATGGGTGTTGCCACCTCGCGGCTGGCCCATGGTGTGCCAGTTGGCGGCGAATTAGATTACTTGGATGAAGGCACGCTAACTCAAGCCATCCGTCAACGCCGCCCGTTCTGATACAGGCCGTTAACACTTCTTAAACCTTAAACTCTTGCGTCTCTGAATCTGGACCAGCCCTTGCTCCGTCATTTCACACAAATCGAATTTGTGTCGAACTGAGACAGGGAATTAAGGCCATGAACATTTTTAAGAATTTTTCTGCGAACACCAAAGGCACCATTGCGGTCACTTACGCGCTCTCACTTGTCCCAATTTTGGCCGCAGCTGGGGCCGCCATTGATCTGGCGCGTTACTCATCGATGCAAACGCAAATGCAAGGCGCGCTAGATGCCAGCACATTGGCAGCGGCGGCAGCGAAAGATAAAACAGCGGCGCAGCGTATTCAAATTGGCAAAGATTCGTTTGCCACCAATATGGCCACTGGCTTTGCATCAAATTACACCAGCACAATCGTTTTCACCGTGAATGATACAACTGTGCAGGCCACTGCCACAGCAAAATTGCCCACCACAATTTTGGCTGCCGCTGGCATCAATGACTTCGATGTTAACATATCTTCAGATGTTAAAATCCCTGAAATCAAGAAAGCTGAAATTGCCTTAGTGCTCGATTATTCAGGTTCAATGGGTGATGTTGCGGGCAGCGAAGTGAAATATGTGGCCATGCGCCAAGCCGCTATTAAGTTGATTGATGACATCACCAAAGACAATGCCGACAAAGTGAAATTCGCCCTCGTGCCATTTTCGCACAATGTTTATACAACATTGCCAAAGTCAAACGTGTTGGGCCAAACTGGCGGCGGCAATTGGACTGGCTGCACCCAAGACCGCAAATATCCCTATAACTTGACAGATGCCACACCAACGTCAACAGCGGGCACAAAATGGGGCCAAGCTGATGCACCTGATCATGCCGCGTGGGGCTGCAATGGCTACATCGCGCGCGATCTCAAAATTCGTCCCCTCACCAATGATTTCACAACCGTAAAGTCACAGCTGAATACTATGTATCCCTACGCTTACACACACGTGGCACTTGGCGTTGAATTTGGCTATCACGTCTTGTCGCCTAACGCGCCATATTCTGAGGCTGTGAGCTATACTGATACTGGCACCGTTAAATACATGGTGGTTCTCACCGATGGCGCACAAACTGAACCAGCCTTTGGCGCCGGCACCACCCGCACAGTGGCCCAAGGCAATAGCAATTTAGAAGCTCTTTGCAGCAATGCCAAAGCCTCCGGCATCACCATGATTACTGTTGCTTTTGATTTGGATGACAACAGCCAAACCCAGCGTTTGAAAAACTGCTCCACCAATTCCGCCACTGATTTTTACGCCGCCAACACCTCAAGCGATGTGGCGCTGGCATTTCAAACAATCACCAACGCAATTACCGCGACCGCATTTTTGAGCAAGTAGTAATCAGCTCGCTTCGGCCAGCTGTTCCGCTTCTTCTAAATTCACCGACACAAGCTGTGAAACACCACGCTCCATCATGGTCACACCAAACAATCGATGCATACGCGCCATGGTGAGCGGGTGATGGGTGATAATCAGGAAGCGCGTTTCCGTGCGCTGTAACATACCATCCAGCAAATTGCAGAAGCGCTCAACGTTATGATCATCAAGCGGCGCATCAACTTCATCGAGCACGCAGATCGGCGATGGGTTGGTGAGGAACACCGCAAATATCAGCGAAAGCGCCGTAAGCGTTTGCTCACCACCAGACATCAGTGAAAGCGTGGTAGGCTTTTTCCCAGGTGGGTGGCACAGCAATTCAAGGCCCGCTTCTAAAGGATCATCAGATTCAATCAATTGCAATTCAGCTTTGCCGCCGCCAAACAAGGTGGTGAACAGCTCGCCAAATTTTTGATTGACCGTGCCAAACGCATCCAGCAGACGCTGCCTGCCTTCGCGGTTCAAGCTGCCAATGCCGCCGCGCAATTTTGCAATGGCTTGCACCAACTCATCTTTTTCTGATTTCATGGTGTCAAGCTGCGTGGCCACGGCTTCAGCCTCTTCGTCCGCGCGCAGATTAACAGCACCCAAGCGTTCCCGGTCTTCACGCAAATTCAGAAGCTTTTTTTCAATTTCATCGGCAGCTGGAAGCTTTTCGGCATCCACATCAGCTTGCTTCAAAACATCTTCTGGCAGGCAATTCATGGTTTCGGAAATGCGTTGCGTGCAATGCTCATGGCGGCTTGTTGAAGCTTCTAAATGCGCCCCTAATCTTGCATGATCTTCACGCGATGTGGCGGCTAACTCTTGCGCCACACGCAAAGCTTGATCCGATGAACGCACGGCATTTTCAGCAGCTGCCAAAGCATCAGCAGCTGCTTTGCGCTCCTGCTCGGCTTCGCTCAGCGTATTCATCAATTTAAAGCGACGGTCCGCAATATGTTGCGGCATCTGACTCATTTCAGCAATAGAAGTGTCACACTCTTCCATCCGCTTAACCAGAAGCCCAGTTTGCTCCTTGGCTTTGGCGCTGCGTGAATTCCATTGTTCTTGCTCTAAAGCGATTGCCTTCAAGCGCTCAGCACGAATGCGGGCTTCGCGCTCCAAGCCATCATGCTTGGCGCGGGCTTCGGCATAAGTGGCGCGCTCACCATTCAGCACATCACGAAGCCGCTGCAATTCCTGCGCGCTGCCATCAGCGGCGGGCAAAGCAGAAAATTCATTTTGGGCAGTTTCATACAGCCCACGGGCTTCAGTCAAACGAGCCGAGCTACTGCGGGCAGCTTCTTCCAAAGCGCTGGTCTGTGCCGAAGTCTCGGCGATGCGCCGCTCATGGGCCAGCAAAGCTTGCCGCGCCACATCCAACGCAGAAGTTGAGGTGCGCCATGCATCGCGTTTTTCACGCTCACCGCGAACCCCATTTTCAACAGCAACCTTGGCTACTTCATATTCAAGCTTAGTTGCATCAGCGGCAAGCACTGCAGCCTTCATATCATCTTCAATGGATGAAAGGCGGTTGCGCTCTGCCAAGCGCTTTGCAGCGGGGCTAGGCGCATCAGCAGCAGCCGTAAAACCATCCCAGCGCCACACGTCACCTTGGGTGGAAACAAGGCGTTGGCCTGGCTTTAATTGTGATTGCAGTGCTGCCCCAACAGCTTTTGAAACTACACCCACATGCGAGAGGATACGCGCCAATGATTGTGGGCCATGCACAAATTGCGAAAGGGCTGTGGCATCACCTGGAAGCGCTGCTATTGCTTCTAACGGCGGAAGCCCGCGCCAGAACACTGGCGCACCTTCATCAGCCGAAGCTTCAATATCTTCGCCCAAAGCTGCAGCCAATGCCCCTTCATAACCGGGCTGCACCGCAATTGAATCTACCAATGATGGCCAAAGATCACCACCACCCGCGCGCAACAAATTCGTCAGTGTACGGACTTCTGTTTGCAAGCGCTCGGCCTTGCGCCGTGCATCATCATAAGCTTGGCGTTTGTCGCCTTCCATGGCCCGCGAAACCCGAAGCCCCACTTCTGAATGTCCAGCCGATTGCTCAGCAGCTGCAGCCACGCCAACAGCCACTTCAACAGCCGAAATTAAGGTGGCACCATCAGCAGCCGAACCCACGCGGGCCTGCAAGGCCAAACGACGCTGTTCAATGTCAGCAGCTTCACGGTCAAGTTTCGCCAACCTGTTTTGATGCTCAGCAATTGAGCGTTCCATGGCGCTGCGCTGCGCCACCAATTGAGAGAGGCGATTATTCGCAGCATCCGCTGCTTCCTGCGCCAATGCTAAGGAAGCCGCCGTTTCCTGCAAAGCCGTGGCTGCTTCATTGCGAAGGCCACTGTCATTGGTCAAGGCTTCTTCAAGTGAAACGCCTTCAGCTTGCAACTTGGCAATAACCCCGTCCGTATCTTGCACCAATTCTTCTTCGCGGCGAAGATCATTGGCAGCCTGCGTGCGGCGCTGCTTAAGCTCATTCAAGCGGTTTTCAACGCGCTTTTCTTCTTCATCAATTGCAGCACGCTCCAGCACCATGCGCTGCAACACAGCAGCGCGAATGGTTTCTTGTTCACGAAGGGCTGGCAAAGTTTCGCCCAACTCATCGCGGCCGCGCAATTTTTCTGAGGCATCGCGCGTATGTTCGGCCAGAACTTGTGTGGCTTCAACTAAAGCTTGTCGATCAGCTTGCATAGCTGCATTGGCATCACGCCAGGCCACAAACAATCCAGCGGCTTCAAGCTTGCGAATATCGCCAGACACTTGCTTATACTTAAGTGCTTGCCGCGCTTGCCGCTTCAAGCTGGCAAGCTGGCTTTCAAGCTGTGCTGTCACATCATCAAGCCGCGCCAAATTTGCTTCAGCAGCTTTTAATTTCAATTCTGCTTCATGGCGGCGCGTGTGCAAGCCAGTAATGCCAGCCGCCTCTTCCAAAATCAAACGCCTGGCTTGCGGCTTGGCATTGATAATTTCCGAAATCTGCCCTTGGCGCACCAGCGCTGGAGAGCGCGAACCAGTGGATACATCCGCAAATAAAAGCTGCACATCACGCGCCCGCACCTCCGAGCCATTGACGCGGTATTTAGAGCCTTGGTCCCTAACAATCTGGCGCGAGATTTCGATAATTTCAGATTCATTATAGGCCGAAGGCGCAGTGCGGTCTTCATTGCCCATCGTCACCATAACTTCAGCCAAATTGCGCGCCGGCCGATCTTGCGTGCCAGCAAAAATCACATCTTCCATGCCAGCGCCGCGCATCGATTTATAAGAGTTTTCCCCCATCACCCAGCGCAATGCTTCTAGCAAATTGGATTTGCCGCAACCATTTGGGCCCACCACACCGGTGAGGCCGCGCTCAATCACAAGTTCGGTGGGCTCAACGAAAGATTTAAAGCCAGTGAGTTTTAGCTTGGCAAAGCGCATCTAAAATTTAGCCCCATAAAATAATTATAGCAGCGGATCAATAACGGCTTTCATCGCATCATAAGTGCGCTCGCCATCATATAATTTACCAGCCACGAAAATTGTTGGAATACCAGCCACGCCATATTTCTTATCGGCTTTGTCGCGCACTTCCCAAATACCCTTGGCCACTTTTTCGTTTTTCAAGCAAGCGTCAAAATCGGCCTCGCTCATGCCTGTTTGCTTGGCGATATCTTTCAATTGGTTGAAAGCATCAGGCACCCATTTTTCTTGGGTCTTGAAGAAAATATCAACCAATGGGAAATACTTTTCCTTAGGCGAGCAACGCGCCACCATAAAGGCCGCCATGCCTTGATCATTGTGTGGAAATTCGCGGAATACGAAACGCACTTTGCCAGTGTCAATGTAATCAGTTTTCAGCTTCACATAAACATCATTGTAAAATGCAGCACAATGCGGGCAGCTAGCTGAGGCGTATTCAACTATGGTCACCTTCGCCGTGTCTTGGCCTTCAATCATGTCGCCTTCTTCGGGCGGCGTGAGCAAGTCAGTCAAATCGATGGTTTTGGCTTCTTCAGCCCAAGCGTGAGCTGAGCCGAACAGGCTCAAAGCAGCAGCGCCAACCATAAGTGAACGTCTGGATGTGTTAATCATAGTTTTTTCCTATCTGAAGTTGGAGAAAGAGGCCAATCCCTATTTTCCCCTGTGGAGAACATTGGAAGCTTGGGACCATTGGGTGCGGCATGGGCAGCAAGGCGCGAAAGTGCGGCTTTCAGCTCATTATCGGCAATATCGTCGATTTTTTCATGCCAAGCTTGTTTGGCTTGAGCAGATATGGGGCGAGGGGTAGGTTTTGGTTGTTCAACAACAAGCGAATCCTGCATTATTTTCAATGCGGTAATAGCGCCATAGCCGAGAAATTGATTAACTCGCTCTATAATGCGCGGGCCCTCATATTGAAGATCCAGCCCGCGCCCAGAAACTGCTCTCAGTACCAAAGTGCCGCCAATCTTGGGGCTTGCGTCGGTGGCAGTCCTTGGCCAATTGATTTTGTCTGGCACGCAATAGGAAGCAAAAGGCTGACCAATAATAACTGACCATTGCGAGATGAGCTGTTCGCTGGCAAAACCATGGCGCACAAAGGCAGCCTTGGCGAGAACGCGAAAATGTTTTTCCAGAGTTTCCATGTGATCCGTATTTAGAGTGTAATTTGAGTGAAAACCATGGCAGAACAAGGGCTGCAAACAGATTTAAGCGATAAACTTCTCGTGTGGTATGATGCCCATGCACGGGCTTTGCCTTGGCGCATGGCTACTCCCAATCCCTATAAAACCTGGCTTTCTGAAATAATGTTGCAGCAAACCACAGTTGCCGCCGTGAATGATTATTTTTTAAAATTTGTTGGTTTGTGGCCAACCGTGCAAGATTTGGCCAATGCACAAACTGAAGATGTGATGAAAGCTTGGGCAGGTCTTGGCTATTATGCCAGAGCCCGTAACCTTCACGCTTGTGCTAAAATTGTTGCAAATGAACTAGGCGGCGTATTTCCGAACACTGTTGATGAACTGGCCAAATTGCCGGGCATTGGCCCGTATACATCAGCCGCCATTGCCGCCATTGCTTTTGATGTGCCCGCCGCCGCCATTGACGGCAATGTGGATAGGGTTATATCACGTTATTTCGCTATTGAAGAACCATTGCCGAGGTCCAAACCGCGCATCCGCGAGGAGGCAACCTTGCTGGTGCCACAAAAACGCAGTGGTGATTTTGCTCAAGCGCTGATGGATTTGGGTGCAACAATCTGCACGCCAAGATCGCCCTCCTGTGATATTTGTCCGTGGACGGATGAATGCTCTGGCCGCATTAGAGGCATGGCTGAAACACTGCCGCGAAAAGCCAAGAAAGAAAAACTGCCAACGCGTTATGGCCATATTTATTGGATTGAAAATTCTAACAATGAAGTGCTGGTTAGAACCAGAGCCACCAAGGGACTGCTTGGCGGCATGACTGAGTTTCCATCAAGCGATTGGTTGCGTGGCAAGCAATTAGATTTTGAAGCGCCGTTTGAAAGCCACTGGAAAAAAGTGAAGGGCACTGTTGAACACACTTTCACACATTTCCATTTGGAGCTCACCGTGTGGAAAGCTGAAACCAACACAGCCGAGTTAGCTTCTCACTTTGTGAGCCGTGAAAAATTAAATGGTGAGGCCTTACCCTCAGTAATGCGAAAAGTGATTGGTGCCGTTTTAGTTTAAGCCGCAGCACCCATTTCTCCACGCACCTGCTGCCTGAGTAAATCAATTGGCACCAAGTTTGGCCCGCGCCTAACATGCCAATACGTCCAGCCATTGCAGGCTTCTGCATTTTGCACCTGTGCGCCCACTTTGTGAATGGAGCCAGAATGGGCTTTGGCAGCAATTGAACCATCAGCGCGCACATTGGCTGCAATGCGCTGCGAATGATCGAACAAAGTTTCACCGGCTTTCACCAGCCCGCGCTCAATCAAAGTGCCAAATGGAATACGAACCTCGGCCCGTTTTCCAACGGTGGTTTTTAAGGCCTCAAGCGGAAGGGCTTCAGTTGCTTCAATGCGGGCCATTGCTGCTTCAGCATATTTTACCTCGCGCTCAACACCAATGAAATGACGGCCCAATTGTTTGGCCACAGCCCCTGTGGTGCCGGTTCCAAAAAATGGATCCAAAATCACATCTCCAGGCTTGCTGGTTGAGAGCATCACGCGTTGCAAAAGTGCCTCAGGTTTTTGCGTGGGGTGCAGCTTATCACCATCTTCATTCTTTAAGCGCTCGCCGCCAGTGCAGAGCGGCAGAGTCCAGTCTGATCGCATTTGCAAATCATCATTGAACACTTTCATCGCATCATAGTTGAAGCAATATTTTGATTGTTCGCTGCGGCCTGCCCAAATCATTGTTTCATGGGCATTGGTAAAACGGCGGCCACGGAAATTAGGCATCGGATTGGTTTTGCGCCACACTACATCGTTCAAAATCCAGAAGCCCAAATCTTGCAAGGTGGAACCCACGCGAAAAATATTGTGGTAAGACCCAATCACCCACAAAGCGCCATTTGGCTTCAGCGCGCGGCGGCATTCGGTGAGCCAAGCTTTGGTGAATACGTCATAAGATTCAAAGCTGGAAAACTTATCCCAATCATCATCAACAGCATCCACTTTAGATTCGTCTGGGCGTTTCAAATCACCGCCCAGTTGCAAATTATAAGGCGGGTCTGCGAAGACCAAATCAATAGAGCTCGTCGGAATTTTTTTCAGTTCAGTGAGGCAATCCCCCACTAAAATTTGATCATGGAGGGGCCGCACATCTAACTTTGATTCAAAACCCATCACACTCAACTCCAACGCAAATCACAAACTGTTGGAGGGTTATGAATCTTCTGAGACTCGCCGTGAATCGAATAGTCTTTTTATGGTTAATTTGCGAGGAGAGTTCTGATCGGCGCGAAGCTTTTACGATGTTCTGAACACGGTCCAAGCTGGGCCAAAGCAGCGGCATGTTTTGCTGTGCCATAACCTTTGTGGATGGCAAACCCGTAACCTGGAAATTGTGTGTCCATTGCAATCATCATGCGGTCCCGAGTCACTTTCGCGATGATTGAAGCCGCAGCGATAGACAGTGATTTAGCATCGCCCTTGGTGATGGTTTCCACTTTACAAGAAAGTGGTGGTGCGCGGTTGCCGTCCACCAAAGCTAATGTAGGTTTTGTTTTTAGATTGAGCATAGCACGTTGCATGGCGAGATAAGTGGCTTGCAGAATGTTGATCTCATCAATTTCAGCAGCACTCACAATGCCGACACCGACATGAGAGGAATTTATAATCGGATCAAACAGGGCTTCACGCTTTTCATGGGTGAGTTTTTTGGAATCGTTCAGGCCCGCAGGAATGTTGCTTCGATCAAGAATAACAGCCGTTGCCACAACAGGCCCAGCCCACGGCCCACGGCCCGCTTCGTCAATACCACAGATGAGGGTGTGGCCGTTTTTAATGGCTGCAAGTTCAAATGAAAAATCTGGGGCAGACAACAATAAATTCCCTCATGCTGAGGTGCGAGCGTCTTCGCGAGCCTCGAAGCACCACGATGCGTGGCCACCAACCCTTCGAGGCTCGCAAAGGGCGAGCACCTCAGGGTGAGGGACTATTAGAGGGCAAAGTGCAGAACTACAACAATGCCAACTGTTCCCCCGCAACAGGTGGCCGTTTGAATAGCTCGGTCGTCAGCTTCACTCGCTTCGCATTCAACCCCAATCTCTGCGCCGCCAATTGAAACCTGCGCCCAATGGTCCACGCATAAGGGCCTGATCCCGTCATGCGCGTTCCAAAATTCGGGTCATTTTCATTGCCACCACGAACTGATTTCACCAGCGACATCACTTTATTGGCACGATCGGGAAACTCCTTTTCCAGCCAATCCTTGAAAATATCTTTCACTTCATGCGGCAGCCGCAGCATTGTATATCCAGCCTCGCGCGCACCAGCAGCGTAAGCAGCTTTTAAGATCGCTTCGATCTCATGGTCATTCAGCCCCGGAATAATTGGCCCCATCATAACAACGGTGGGAATGCCAGCAGCCGACAAAGCTTCAATCGCCGCCAAACGTTTAGCAGGGGTTGATGCACGAGGCTCCATGGCGCGGGCCAGTTTCGGGTCCAGTGTGGTGATTGAGATTGCCACCTTCACCAAACCCAAAGCAGCGAGCAGCTTGAGCAAATCAATATCACGCACCACTGAGGCCGATTTGGTGACAATGCCAAACGGATGTTTGAATTCAGCAAGCACTTCAATAACTGAACGCGTAATTCGATACGTCCGTTCGATCGGTTGATAAGGGTCCGTGTTGGCACCAAGTGCAATCGTTTTAGGCACATAACTGGTCGCGGTTAATTCCCCCCGAAGAAGAGCCGCCGCGTTCGGCTTTATGAAAAGCTTTGATTCAAAGTCGAGGCCCGGCGATAGCCCCATGTAAGAATGTGCCGGCCGCGCATAGCAATAAACACAGCCATGCTCACAGCCGCGATAAGGATTGATCGAGCGATCAAATGAAATATCGGGTGATTGATTGCGCGTGATGATGGTCTTGGGTGTCTCGGTGAAAATCTCAGTTTTCAAACGCGGAATTTCAGCCAGCGAATCCCAACCATCATCGACCAGCTCTTCATGCAAAGATTCAAACCGCCCCGATGGGTTGATCTTCGCCCCGCGCCCGCGATTCATCTGTGGAAGCGATGTAATAGCCCTTGATTCGAACCCCACTGATGGGCGCATGGTGAGAAGTGTTTGCATATCCAGAACGTAATGCTAACTTTGGAACAAATCAAGAACTATTTTCGTTTTAAATGCTCATCCAGCCTTGGCATGATCTCGATAAAATTACAGGGCTTGTGGCGGTAATCGAGTTGCGGTTTTAAAATCTCATCCCAGCCATCACGGCAAGCACCGGGCGAACCTGGCAAACAGAACACATATCTGCCCTTAACCACGCCAGCCGTAGCGCGCGATTGCACGGTGGATGTGCCGATTTTTTGAAAACTCATCATGTGAAACAAAACGCCAAAACCTTCGATCTCTTTATCGAACAAAACCCGCATGGCTTCGACGGTCACATCGCGGCCTGTAAGTCCAGTGCCGCCCGTTGAAATAATGACATCAACGGATTTATCTTTCGCAAGTTTGCGAACACAAGTGCGAATGGCCCTCACATCATCTTTAACAATAGCGCGGGCACTCAGGCGGTGGCCTGCTTCGGTGATGCGGTCCACTAAAGTCTGGCCAGATTTATCATCAGCCAAAACCCGCGTGTCGGAAATGGTGATCACTGCGATGCCGATAGGGATAAATTCGCGCTCGCTCATTTCACTTCTTCCCATTTCATTTTGAACGCCAACAAATCGCGCCACGCTAATTTTTTCTGCGCGGGAAGTTTCAGCAACTCATCGGGATGAAATGTGGTCATCACTGGAATGCCATTCACCGAAAGCCATTTGCCGCGCTGGCGCAGAACCGAAGCATCCCCGCTGGCAAGATACTGTCCGGCAATCGCGCCAAAACTCAAAATCATTTTCGGTTTAATGAGCTCAAGCGCCCGTGACGCAAAAGGTTGACACAAAGCAATTTCATTTTCGAGCGGCGCACGATTTCCAGGCGGTCGCCACGGAATAAAATTCAGCAATGCCACATCCTCAATTTTAAGTTCAATCGCGGCTAGCATCGCGGTGAGCAACA
>JANNBH010000078.1:0-1698 GCA_031385245.1 Hyphomicrobiales bacterium
CAGCTTCGCGCGACACCATTATCAATGTTGAAAACGTTGTAGGTTCCAAGTTTGATGACACATTAACTGGTGACGCTGGTACGAACAAGCTGGATGGTGGCACTGGCAATGACATAATTCGCGGCGCTGGCGGCAATGACGCGTTGATTGGCGGAGCGGGAGCAGACGTTTTAGACGGCGGTGTGGGTGTTGATGTTGTAAGCTATGCCAACACCCACACTGGTGTGACATTGAGCTTGGTTACGGGTGGCGCACTGAATGCCAGTACCGATCAAAATGGTGTGCAACCAACTTTGGCATCAACAGATGGTTGCGCCGATGATGATTTGAACGATGGCAACGGATCAATCAATGTTGATGCGAGCTATAGCGCTGTTGATGGTGTGACTGACGCTACTGGTGATACTTATATTGGTATTGAGAATGTGCTCGGTTCAGCATGGAACGATAACATTACAGGCGATGCTTTGGTCAACCGCCTCAATGGTGGTGCTGGCAACGACATTTTGAACGGTGCTGGCGGCAATGATTATTTGCTCGGTGGTATTGGTAATGACAGTTTGACTGGCGGTGTTGGTGCAGATGTGTTTGTGTTTGAGGCTGGCTTTGGTAATGACACAATCACCGATTTCTGGTTTGGCCTTGGCCGCACTGACCGGGTTCAATTGTTGGGTTCAGATTTGCACAACTTTGTGGAAGTGTTGAGCCACGCAACTGATACAGCAGGTGGCGTAGTGCTCAGTGTCAACGGTGGACTGGACTCAATAACGTTCACAGGGGTTACAATCGCGCAATTAAACGCCGATGATTTCCTCTTTGCATAAATGCTAAACAATTGATTTTATTGAATCCTCGGCTTCGGCTGGGGATTTTTTTTGTCTGTTGCAGCACATTTTTGCACAGTTTCATTTGCAAATTTTTAACTATGCGGCAAAGCTGGCGGCACTCAATGGTATGATATATCAAATTTCACCAGCTGCCTTTAAACCTCTTTAACAGGTCTCAGCTATTTTCAATTCATACCCGCTAGTATCTACGCAATTGTAATATCTGGGGGGATGTGTGCTGTTAGTAACAATTGGAGAATTCATATGAACAAGTTTCTTAAAGACGAATCTGGCGCAACTGCAATCGAATACGGCCTGATCGCTGCTGCAATGTCAGTGGCCTTGATCACTGCTATGCCTTCGATCACAACTGCCCTCACAGGCAAGTTCGCCACAATCGGAACAGCAATGTCTAAGTAATTTCTTAGCTTCGCTCGAAAAGAAAGGCGCTGTTCATCAGCGCCTTTTTTGTTTGTTTTATGCGATTTTGAGCATTTCTTCTTCGTGCTCGTGGCCTGGCATTGGGGGTGCGCCTTCGCGCAACACGTAACCTCGGCCCCACACAGTTTCGATGAAGTTCTTTCCTTCGGCGGCGTTGGCCAGCTTCTTGCGGAGCTTACAGATAAACACGTCGATAATTTTCAGTTCAGGCTCATCCATGCCGCCATAAAGGTGGTTGAGGAACATTTCCTTGGTGAGCGTTGTGCCTTTACGAAGGCTGAGAAGTTCCAGCATTTGATACTCTTTGCCGGTGAGGTGAACGCGTTGGCCACCCACTTCAACTGTCTTGGTATCAAGATTGACGAGAAGTTCGCCAGTGAGAATAACCGATTGGGCATGGCCCTTAGAACGACGAACAACTGCGTGGATG
>JANNBH010000013.1:0-29362 GCA_031385245.1 Hyphomicrobiales bacterium
TATACAGCGGCCCGCATTGCGGCGATAACATTAGGACTCATTGCAAGGCAGACAAAATTTTGACGACACCCAGTTTTAGTGAAGCGCGAAAAATATGGTGGCGCATTGGGTTGCTTTCGTTCGGCGGCCCGGCTGGGCAAATTGCGCTAATTCACCGTGAAGTGGTGGAACAGCGCAACTGGATTGAGGAGCGCGAATTTCTTCATGCTTTGAATTTTTGCATGTTATTGCCCGGCCCTGAGGCCATGCAACTCACCACTTATATTGGTTGGCGCTTGCATGGTTTGCGCGGTGGCTTGGTGGCGGGGCTTTTGTTTGTGTTGCCCGGCGCTGCGGTGATGCTGGCACTCTCGGCGCTTTATAGCGTGTTTGGAAAAGTTGCTTTTGTTGAAAATTTATTTTGGGGCGTGAAGGCTGCGGTGTTGGTGATTGTGCTGCAAGCCTTGCTGCGAATTTCAAAGAAGGCTTTGAAGGTCAGGGCGGATTGGGCCATTGCTATGTTGGCATTTGTTGCTTTGTTTTTCTTTGCAGTGCCATTTCCGGTGGTTGTTTTGGGTGCGGGCTTGTTTGGATTTTTTACTCATCAAGCAAAAGTAAGTGCTGCTGTTGATGTGCCTGCGCTTCCATCCTTCTTACAAAGTTTGAAAACAATTTCCTTGTGGCTGGTGGTTTGGTTGCTACCATTGTTTCTGATTTATGAGTTTTTTGGCGGCGGCCATGTGTTCACTGGTCTTTCAATTTTCTTCTCGCAACTTGCTGTGGTCACGTTTGGGGGGGCTTATGCGGTTCTGTCATACATGGGGCAAGATGTGGTGGAGTTGCGCCACTGGCTAACTACCCCTGAAATGATGGATGGTTTGGGTCTGGCTGAAACCACGCCTGGGCCTTTGATTTTAGTGGGGCAGTTTGTTGGTTTCACGGCTGCTGCCAAAGCGCAAAGTTCGCTCTGGGCTGGGGTGATGGGTAGTCTCATATTCCTGTGGATGACGTTTGTTCCCTGCTTCCTGTGGATATTTGCAGGAGCGCCTTATGTGCAGCATTTGCAAAACATGCCTCGTCTTTCGCAAGCCCTCAGTTCAATAACGGCGGCGGTTGTGGGGGTTATTCTCAATTTGTCTCTGTGGTTTGGGCTGCATGTGTTTTTTGGTGAGGTTCACCGTGCGGAAGGGCCTGTGCCAGTGTGGGTGCCACGGTTTGAAACTTTTGATGCAGCCAGCTTTGCCCTCAGCATCCTTGCAGGGCTTGCATTGCTGCACTTCAAATTGGGCATTCCGAAAACTCTAGCTTTAGCTGCGGGGTTGGGCGTAATCTGGAAAATGTTAGCACCGCTGATTTGAAAGACTTTTATGACACATTCTTTGCCCCTCGTTGGACTTCCTGCTGATACTTATGAAAGCCATGGTTTCATGTATCATTCGCTGGGCGACAAATATGTGGCTGCATTGGCTGAGGTTTCGAAAGTTCTGCCAGTGATGATCCCGTCAATGATTGATGTTCTAAACTTGGGTTCTCTGCTTGATCATTTCGATGGAATTTTGATGACGGGCGCTGTTTCAAATGTGCATCCGCCGCTCTATGGTGAGCAGCCTTCGGTTGACCATGAACCTTATGATCATCACCGCGACAACACCACGCTGAAACTTATTCGCGCCGTGGTTGATCGTGGTATTCCGCTGTTTTGCATCTGTCGTGGTTTTCAAGAGCTCAACGTGGCGATGGGCGGAAGTTTGGAAACGGAGCTTCAGCGTGGCGATGGCAGGCTCGATCATCGTGCCGCCAAATCAGATGACACCGATGTGCGTTATGGGCCAAGCCACGCAGTTAAAATTACCAACGGTGGAATGCTAGAGCGAATCGTGGGAAAAAACGAAGCCATGGTGAACTCAATTCATCGCCAAGGTGTGAAAACACTTGGGAGCGGATTGAATGTTGAAGCTGTTGCCCCCGATGGCGTGGTTGAAGCTGTTTCAGTGAAAGGTGCAAAGGCCTTTGCCTTTGGCACACAGTGGCACCCTGAATATAAGGCCGCACAAAATCCAGACTCGATGAAACTGTTCAACGCTTTTGGTGACGCGGTGCGGGCCCATGCGCGCTCACGCAATGAGATATTTTATGGTTCTAAGCGCAGTGCTTAAGATGCTGCCTTCAAATCTCGCAAGATTGTGTTGAGCTCAGCATTGGCATCCCAGCTCAGAAAGCCATTATGACTACCGACCACATCTTGCAACACTTGGCGGAAGGCTGGCCCTAAGTCTTCGCGCTCCAAAGCAAAAGCCACATTGGCGGCAAGGAAACCAAGTTTGTCGCCGCAGTCATAGGTTTTGCCATGGAATTTTAACCCATGAAAAGATTGAGATTGCATGAGGTTGATCATGGCATCGGTGATTTGAATTTCACCGCCAGCGCCCGGTTTTTGTTTTTCAATTTCAGCGAAAATTTCCGGCTGCAAAATATAACGGCCAGAAATAATCAAATTTGATGGAGCATTTTCGCGCTGCGGTTTTTCAACCATGGCATCAATGCTGAAATGATTTTCGTGCCAATCGTGGTGGCTCACAACGCCATAGCGATGCACTTGATCCCAAGCAACTTCTTCAACGGCGATCACATTGCCGCCGCCGCGTTGGTTATAAACATCCACCATTTGCGCCAAGCAACCTGGCTGGGCTTTCATAATCATATCGGGCAACAATACTGCAAACGGTTCATGTCCAACTAAATTGCGCGCGCACCAAATGGCATGGCCTAAACCTAATGGTTCTTGTTGGCGGGTGAAACTGGTTTGGCCTGCGGCTGGCAAATCTTCTTCAAGAATTTCAAGTTCAATAGATTTGCCGCGTTTACGTAAAGTGGATTCAAGCTCATACTGCTTATCGAAATGATCTTCGATCACGCTTTTGTTGCGGCCTGTTACAAAGATCAAATGGTCAATGCCAGCTTCGCGGGCCTCTTCCACCACAATTTGAATGAGCGGTCTATCAACCACCGTCAGCATTTCTTTGGGCATGGCTTTGGTGGCGGGTAAAAACCGTGTGCCTAAACCTGCGACGGGGAAAACTGCTTTGCGAATGGGTTTCATCATTTTAACGAACTCTTAACTTTAGCGACAAGCACTTGAGCTTCATCAACATTGAGTAATTATCCTTAAACTAGTCCTTGCGATATTGATACTTCGTTAAGCAATGGAGAAGGCGATGGCTGTTTTAGTTACGGGTGGTGCGGGTTATATTGGCAGCCATATGGTTTTGGCGCTAACTGACGCAGGCCAAGATGTTGTGGTGCTCGATAATCTTTCAACTGGGTTCACCTGGGCCATTGCACCGCAGGCCATGCTTGTGGAAGGTGATATTGGCGATGAAGCCTTAGTTGGGAAAATTATTACTGAGCACAAAATTGATGCCGTGGTGCATTTTGCGGGATCTATCGTGGTGCCTGATTCAGTTGCCGATCCGCTGGGTTATTATTTGAACAACACGGTTAAATCGCGCGCACTGATGGCGGCTGTGGTTAAGGCGGGGGTTCATAAATTTATTTTCTCATCGACTGCCGCAGTTTATGGCAACCCCGAAACACAACCGGTTTTTGAATCGGCCAAGCCTGCACCCATATCTCCTTACGGCACATCAAAACTGATGACCGAGTTGATGTTGCAAGATTCGCATTTTGCTTATGGTTTGAATTATGTGGCGCTGCGTTATTTCAATGTGGCAGGAGCTGACCCCAAAGGCCGCTCTGGTCAATCATCACCGCGCGCCACGCATTTGATTAAGGTAGCTTGCCAAACAGTATTGGGTCAGCGCCCGTCAATGGATGTGTTTGGCACTGACTATGATACGCCGGATGGCACTTGTTTGCGTGATTACATTCATGTGAGTGATTTGATCGCGGCGCATATGGATGCATTGGCGCATCTCAATCGCGGTGGTGATGGTGGCATTTTCAATTGCGGTTATGGCAAGGGTTATTCGGTTTTAGAAGTGATTAAGGCGGTTGAAAAAGCCTTTGGTGGACCAGTTACTCATAAGTTGGTGCCACGCCGGGCAGGGGACCCAGCTGCGATTGTTGCAGGTGCTGACCGGGTTCGCGATATTCTCGGCTGGAAGCCAAAACATGCAGATCTCGATTTTATTGTTGCTTCAGCCCTTGCGTGGGAACGGCATTTGGAACGGCGCAATGCTGCTTAGGTTGGCTGCCTAATCTTACCCACAATTTTTAGCTTTCTTATTCTCCTGTTATGAAGGTTTAGCCGAATCGTTTGGCTGATGGCGGGAGAAGAATATGCTGAAACGAATTGCACTTGCTGCTGTATTGGTACTCACGCCGCAAGCGGCCATGGCTGATGCTAAGTTTGAGAGCTTTGTGCAATCACTCTGGCCGCGCATTAAGGCTGCCGGATTTTCGCGCGAGCTTTTTGACCAAGCCTTTGCAGGTGTGACTGAAGCAGATGCTGATGTTTTAAAACTGGCGGCTACGCAACCTGAATTTACCAAAGCGACTTCAGATTATTTGCTAAAAGCCGTTACCCCCATTCGCATTGACACTGGTAAATCTATGGCTGCGGCGCATGAGGAATTGCTTGGTGCTATCGAAGCCAAATATGGTGTGAGCCGTTATGCACTGCTTGGCATTTGGGGCATGGAATCTAATTTCGGAAAAGACTTGGGCAATATGGGTGTTATGCGCTCGCTGGCCACGCTGATTTATGCTGGGCGTAAACGTGATTTTGCCAACCAGCAAATGATTGCCGCCTTCACCATGTTAAAGCGCGGCATTCGCCCGGCTGATAATTTTAAAGGCTCATGGGCCGCGGCCATGGGGCATACGCAATTTATTCCAACGTCATATCTTTCCTATGCTGCGGATTGGGATGGTGATGGCAAAAAAGATATTTGGGGTTCAAAGGAAGATGCGCTTGCCTCAACTGCAAATTATTTAGCCAAGGCTGGCTGGAAGGCTGACAGGCCTTGGGGTTGGGAAGTGAAATTGCCGGATGGTTTTGACCGTGGTTTAATTGGCAGAAAACATTGGCGGCCAGTTTCAGAATGGATGGCGCTTGGTGTGGCTCCGGCAACTGCCAAAAATTTTGGTTCTAAAGCAGCGTCGGCCTTTGTTATGATTCCTCAAGGCATAGATGGCCCAGTGTTTTTAGTGACGCAGAATTTCATGGCCATTATGGATTATAATCAATCGCACTCTTATGCTTTGGCAGTTGGTCATTTGGGGGACCGCATTAAAGGTGGTGCGCCCTTTCAAGCAGCGTGGCCAGATGCCAGTGTTGATCTTACCGTGCCGCAGCGCAAAGAATTGCAGCGTTTGCTCAATGCTAAAGGCTTTGTCACAGGTGGTGCTGATGGGCGCATTGGGGCTGCAACTTATGAAGCGATTTTGCAATTTCAGAAAAAGCATGGGCTTCCGCTCAATGGCATTCCGTCATTAAAGGTGCTTGAGCAAATCCGCAAAGCTGGCTAGTTTCATCTTATGAAGAAGGTTTTGTGTGGTCTTGCGGTTTTACTTTGGGTGCCAGTTTCTGTGCTGGCCCAAGAACAAACGCCGCTGATTGGTTCGCAAGCAACTGAGCCTGCCACGCCCCTAATTGCGCCTCTAGTTATTGTTGATGAAACAGTTACGCGCATTTTAGTGATAGGCGATTCGATGGCCGGTGGGCTTGGCGCCGGCATGACACGGGTGGCGCAAGGGGAAACTGATATACAAATTGTAAATCGGTTTAATGAATCTTCTGCCATTACAAGGCCCGATGTTTATGATTGGGCCGCGGCTATTCCAAAAATTATGGATGGTAAAAATTTCAATGCCGTTGTTGTGTTGATTGGACTTAATGATCGCCAAGATATTCGCAGTGCCAATGGTCGTTTGAAATTTAACACGCCTGAATGGATTGCTGCTTATCAAACTAACATTGATGCGATTGCTTCAGCTTTGGCTGCCCAAAATGTGAAAGTGTTTTGGCTGGGTGAGCCACCGATGGCTGATGTTGCTTATGATGCTGATATGAAATTTGTGACGAATTTGCAGAAGGCCCGTGTGGTGGCGAAGGGGGCCACATTTATCGATACGCGGCCGGCATTTTCAAACCCAGACGGCAGCTATATGGAATTTGGCCCCGATGATACAGGCGAAGTGAAGAAGTTGCGCCAACGCGATGGCGTTACATTTTTGAAGCAAGGCAATAGTAAATTTGGCCAAGTTATTTTGGCAGCGATTGGGTCTGGTGGTGTTACGCCACCTGCTGTTGTTGCAATTGTTCCCGTTATTCCGGATCCGGTTGCTCCAACTTCTGAACTTGAAATTCCTGGGCCGGTGTTTGGGCAACAAGACGCAAACGGAGCTGATATGCTGGATGACTCTGCTGCTATCATCGCAATGGCTGCCAATAGTTTAGCCCAACCAGATTCAACCTCAGTTAACCGGCTTTTTTCCGTGGGCCTGTCCAGTGTGGCTCCTGCCGGGCGGTTTGATGATTTCAGTTATGTGGTGCCCGCAGCGAATTAACGCGGCAGGCTTGTTTCTCCCATCAAGAATTCATCCACCGCACGCGCAGCTTGACGGCCTTCTCTAATGGCCCAGACCACTAATGATTGACCGCGGCGCATGTCACCCGCACTGAACACTTTATCAGCTGAGGTTTTGTAATCTTTCATCGTGGCTTCAACGTTGCCTCGTGGATCTAATTTAAGGCCCAAGTTTTTCACCATGCCTTCAGGCACGGGATGCACAAAGCCCATGGCCAGCAAAACGAGATCAGCTTTGAGATCAAACTCGGTTCCTGCAACGGATTTAAAATCTGGGCCCGAGCGCGCGCATTTTAAAGTTTTAACTTCACCGTCTTCACCAACAAGTGAAATTGTAGCGACCGCGAAATCTCGGATGGCACCTTCTGCTTGCGAAGATGATGTTCGCATTTTCATCGGCCAGTTTGGCCAAGTAAGGTCTTTGTTTTCCTTTTCAGGGGGAGCTGGCATGATTTCAATTTGGGTGACGCTCAACGCCCCTTGGCGAATGGAGGTGCCGATGCAATCAGACCCAGTATCACCGCCACCCACCACAACAACATGTTTGCCAGTGGCGAGAATAGGGCGATTATCCAGTTGAGACTCTTTTGAGTTGCGGCGGTTTTGTTGTGGCAGGAATTCCATAGCAAAATGTACGCCAGATAATTCACGGCCCGGAATGGGAAGATCACGGGGCTTTTCGGAACCGCCCGTGAGCAACACCGCGTCAAATGAATCAACCAGCTGCTTGGCATCCTGTGTGACGCCAATGTGGGCACCATAATGGAAGGTTACCCCTTCGGCTTCCATCTGCGAAACGCGGCGATCAATGAGATGCTTTTCCATTTTGAAATCAGGAATGCCATAACGCATCAATCCGCCAGCCTTGGCGTTCTTTTCAAATAAATGCACATCATGGCCGGCGCGAGCGAGTTGTTGAGCAGCTGCAAGGCCCGAAGGCCCGCCGCCCACAACAGCGATTTTCTTGCCGGTTTTTTCAGAAGCAATGAGCGGCTTCACCCAGCCATTTTCCCACGCCTTATCAACAATGGCGCACTCGATGGATTTGATGGTGACTGGATTTTCGTCGATGTTCAACGTGCAAGAAGCTTCGCAGGGAGCGGGGCAAATGCGGCCGGTGAATTCTGGAAAGTTGTTGGTGCTGTGGAGATTGCGCGATGCTTCCTCCCAACGGTTATTGTAAACCAAATCATTCCAATCTGGAATTTGGTTATTCACCGGGCAACCATTGTGGCAATAAGGAATGCCGCAATCCATGCAGCGCGAGGCTTGCTTCTTCGTGGTTTCATCACCCAATGGAATGACAAATTCATTGTAATTGCGAACGCGGTCTGCCGCTGGATTATATTTGCGGTCCTGTCGATCAACTTCAAGAAAGCCTGTGATTTTTCCCATGGTTTACACCTTTACTGATTTATGATATACATTGAAGTCAAATGTATATCCATGGAGGGTCTGATGAAAGTTTCGAAATGGGGCAATAGTCTGGCGATTAGATTGCCTGCCGAAGTTATTGATAAGCTCGGTGTAAAGGAAGGTGATGAGTTGACCTTCTCTCCTGATTATCAAAACGATGCTTTGCGCTTTCAGCGAAAGAAAACTCTCGACGAAATGTGGAAGCGTGTTGACGAAATTCGTGACCAGTTCAAAATTCCTTCGGACTATAAATTTGATCGTGAGGAAGCAAACTCTCGTGGCAAAGACTAAAACTTTTGTTGACTCAAACATTTTGCTGTATTCGGTCGGATCAGATTTAAAGAAATTGCAAACTGCACGTATGCTGATTGAAGCAGGTCCGACGATTAGCGTCCAGGTGCTCAATGAATTCATCAACGTATCTACACGGAAGTATCGCTCAAGTATCGAAGCCGCAGCTTTGGCACTAATGCCAATTCGTTTTGCATGTGAAGTGGTTGCTTTGACGTTGGATACGCATTTACTTGCAATCGAAATTGCCAGAGAAGTAAAAATTTCTTTGTACGATGCCAACATTGTAGCCGCTGCACAACTTTCTGGTTGCGATGTTCTGTACACGGAGGATTTAAATGATGGCCAGCGCATCGGCAAGGTCACCATTCGCAATCCGTTTATGTAGGCACTCGCCAGCATCACGCCCTCTTAACGCCGACCGTTAGGCCGTTGCTGGTTTCTTGTGCTTTTTCCAAATCGGCCAAAGCCCGCGCATATTCAACTGGCATCACCTTAACAAACAGTTGCAAGTAATGCGCCCAGTTGTCCAATATGGTTTTGGCTTTGCCTGACCCTGTATATTTGAAATGACGTGCCAGCAATTCATGAATGCGGGTTGCGTCATGCTTGTCCATGCCAGACGTGATGTTCACAAGACCATGGCTTTCAAGATCGCCACCATGATGCATGTGCTTTTCAATCAATTCCTCTTCTTCAGGAATGGGTTGCAAATCCACCATGGAGAGGTTGCAGCGCTGCGCGAAGGTTTTGTCTTCGTCGAGAACATAAGCCACACCGCCAGACATGCCAGCGGCAAAGTTGCGACCTGTTTCACCGATCACCAACACGCAACCGCCGGTCATATATTCGCAACCGTGATCGCCCACACCTTCAACAACAGCAACTGCGCCAGAGTTGCGAACAGCGAAGCGTTCTCCCGCCACGCCACGGAAATAAGCTTCGCCGGTGATGGCACCATAAAGCACGGTGTTGCCCACGATGATGGATTGTTCTGGCTTGAAACCCACATTGGCTTGTGGGCGGATGATGAGCTTGCCACCAGAAAGACCTTTGCCAACGTAGTCGTTACCTTCGCCAGTGATCTCCAACGTCACACCTTTGGCTGCCCAAGCGCCGAAGCTTTGGCCGCTAATGCCTGTGAACTTCACTTGGATGGTATCTTCCGGCAATCCAGCATGGCCATAACGTTTGGCCACTTCGCCGGAGAGCATGGCACCTGCGGTGCGGTTGTGGTTGCGGATTTCGGAGGTGATCACCACAGGCGTACCGCTTTCCAAAGCAGGCATGGCCTCGGCGATCAGTTTGCGATCCAGAATTTTATCCAAGCCATGGTCTTGCCCCGTCACGCGGCGCGTGGCGATGGGGCCGGTCACATCGGCTTTAGCAAAGAGCTTCGAGAAATCAAGGCCCTTGGCTTTCCAATGTGAAATCGCCTTTTTGGTATCGAGCCATTCAGTGCAACCAACCAACTCCTCCAAAGTTTTGATGCCCATGGCGGCCATGAGGCCACGCAGTTCTTCGGCAACAAAGAAGAAGAAGTTGATCACATGTTCAGGCTGGCCCTTGAAGCGCTTGCGCAGTTCCGGATCTTGCGTGGCAACACCTACGGGACAAGTGTTCAAATGGCATTTACGCATCATAATGCAGCCCGCTGCAATCAGTGGCGCTGTGGCAAAACCAATTTCATCAGCGCCGAGCAGCATGGCAATCAACACATCACGACCTGATCTGATGCCGCCATCAGCTTGAACCCAAATGCGGCCGCGAAGATCGTTCGCCACCAGAGTTTGCTGCGTTTCCGCCAAACCAATTTCCCAAGGGGAACCTGCGTGTTTAATGGATGTGAGAGGCGATGCGCCCGTGCCACCTTCATAACCTGAAATGGTTACATGATCAGCATGGGCTTTGGATACGCCAGCTGCCACGGTGCCAACACCCACTTCAGAGACAAGCTTCACTGAAACTTGCGCCACTGGGTTTACGTTTTTTAAATCGTAAATCAGTTGGGCCAAATCTTCGATGGAATAAATGTCGTGATGCGGTGGTGGCGAGATGAGCCCAACGCCCGGTGTGGAGTGCCGTACTTTAGCAATTGTTGCATCCACCTTATGGCCCGGCAATTGACCGCCTTCGCCAGGCTTTGCACCCTGCGCCATTTTAATCTGCATCATATCGGAGTTGACCAGATATTCCGTCGTCACACCAAAGCGGCCAGAGGCCACTTGCTTAATGGCTGAGCGCATGGAATCGCCGTTCGGCAGTGGGGTGTAACGATCAGATTCTTCGCCACCTTCACCTGTGTTGGATTTGCCACCAATTCGGTTCATAGCAATGGCCAATGTGGTGTGGGCTTCGCGGCTGATAGAGCCATAAGACATGGCACCTGTGGCGAAACGCTTGACGATATCTTTAGCGGCAATCACTTCGTCAATGCTGATCGGCGCTTTGCCCATTTCGTCAGCCGACTTAATGCGGAACAGCCCGCGCAAGGTTTTTAGCTTTTCGTTCTGCTCGTTAATCAGGCGGGCATATTCTTTATATTTGTCTTGTGAATTTCCACGCACGGCATGTTGCAATGTTGAAACGGTTTCAGCATTCCATACATGCGCTTCACCACGAATGCGCTGGGCGTAATCACCACCCACTTCGAGAGACGTTGTGAGAACGGGGTTTAAACCAAATGCATCTTCATGGCGCCTAAAGGCTTCTTCAGCCACTTCAGCCAAACCAATTCCTTCAATTTGTGTTGCGGTGCCGGTGAAATACTTCTTGATGAATTCAGTCGAAAGACCAATGGCATCAAATATCTGCGCGCCACAATAAGACTGATATGTCGAAATGCCCATCTTGGACATGACTTTCAGAATGCCCTTATCAACCGCCTTGATGTAACGCTTCACAGCTTCATAGGCGGAAACCTTTTCATCCAGCGTTGGCAGCAATGCTTCCAGAGTTTCAAAAGCAAGATAGGGGTTAATCGCTTCGGCACCATAGCCTGCGAGCGCGCAGAACTGATGCACTTCGCGCGGTTCACCGGATTCAACAACAAGGCCCACTAAAGTGCGAAGGCCCTTGCGGATCAAATGATGATGCGTTGCTGAAGTTGCCAGCAGCGATGGAATGGCCACACGTTCGGCAGACACTGAACGATCTGACAGAACGATAATGTTATAGCCATCACCCACAGCGCGTTCGGCTTGGGCACAGACACTGTCTAAGGCTGCTTCCATATATTCGGCACTGTTTGCGACATCGTAAGTAATATCGATGGTGACTGTGCGGAAAGAGTTTTCACGAACCGTGCCGATGTTCCTGATGCGCTCCAATTCTTCGTTGGTGAGAATGGGTTGCGACACTTCAAGGCGCATGTGCTTTGACGTGCCTTTGAGATCAAGCAAGTTTGGCCGTGGGCCAATGAAGCTGACCAAGCTCATCACCAATTCTTCGCGGATTGGATCAATCGGTGGGTTGGTGACTTGCGCGAAGTTTTGCTTGAAATAGGTGTCGAGTGATTTGGCTTTATCCGACAGCGCAGACACAGGTGCATCGTTACCCATGGAGCCTGTGGCCTCTTGGCCCGTGGTGGCCATGGGGGCCATGAGAACTTTGAGGTCTTCTTGCGAATAGCCGAACGCCTGTTGACGATCCAACAATGGCACAGCAATTTTTGGGCGTGCGGTTTTCGCCTTGGGCATATCACGCAACACAACCTGCGTGCGCTTCAACCATTCTTTATAAGGATGCGCGTTCGAGAGTTCCTTCTTGAGGTCTTCATCGGAAACGATTTTCTTTTTATCCAAGTCAATCAGCAACATTTTGCCGGGCTGCAAGCGCCACTTGTGGGTGATCTTCGATTCATCAAAAGGCAACACGCCCATTTCAGACGCGAGCAGCACATGGCCATCATCAGTCGTGAGATAGCGCGAAGGGCGAAGGCCGTTGCGGTCCAACGTGGCACCGATCACTTTACCATCGGTGAACACCATGGCGGCAGGGCCATCCCAAGGTTCCATCATTGCTGCGTGATGTTCATAGAATGCACGGCGGTCATCATCCATCAATGGGTTGCCAGCCCAGGCTTCAGGGATCAGCATCATCATGGCATGGGGCAGGGAATAGCCGCCCATGTACAAGAGTTCTAATGCGTTATCAAAACACGCCGTGTCAGATTGGCCTTCATAAGAAATAGGCCAGAGCTTTGATAAATCTTCGCCCAGCACATCAGACTTCATGTTGGCTTGGCGCGCTGCCATCCAATTATAGTTGCCACGCACGGTGTTGATTTCGCCGTTGTGACACACGAAGCGATAGGGATGGGCCAAGGGCCAGCTTGGAAACGTGTTGGTCGAGAAGCGCTGATGCACGAGTGCGAATGCCGATTGCACGCGCTCATCTTTCAAGTCGATATAATAGTTTGCAACATCAGTGCCCAGCACGAGACCTTTGTAAACCACAGTGCGGCAGGATACTGATACCGGATAATAAGTGCGGGCCTTAGCACCGAGCACTTCCATCACGCGGTTGGAAACCACTTTGCGGCACACAAATAATTTGCGCTCAAATTGCGCTTCATCGCGAATGGTGGGGCCACGGCCAATGAACACTTGGCGATGCTTTGGCTCCGTGTCTCTTACTGAGTAGCCTAACACTGTTGAGTCAACTGGCACATCGCGCCAGCCTAAAACCTTTAAACCTTCTTCGCGGGCGGTTTCCCACCAGATGCGTTCAATGTCGGCACGGTATAAGGGTTCTCGCGGCATGAACAAAAAGCCCACGCCATATTGGCCGGAAGCGGGGAGTTCAAAACCTAAACGCTTAGCGTCAGCGGAAAAATACTCATGCGGAATTTGAATGAGAATGCCAGCACCATCACCAGCCTTGGGGTCAGCGCCCACAGCTCCGCGATGCTCCAAGTTGTGCAGAATTTCGAGGCCCTTGGATACAACCTGATGGCTTTTAATGTTTTTGATGTTGGCATATAGGCCAATGCCACAAGCATCGTGTTCGTTGCGGGGATCATAGAGACCATGGGCCGGCTTCATGCCTTCGGGCAGGTTCACGGGTGCGTTCATGGTTTTTGGCTCCTAGATAGGTCAACTGTACTGACTTATCTTTATGCCATTTTAGAGATTTTGGCGCAAGTAAAGAATCATTTCCACCACAAAAACGAAACAATGTTGCGTGAAACCCATGTATAATCACAAAATCATGTCCACAAAACCTTTGATACACGCTTTCTTCGATGAACCCACAAACACTGTGAGTTATCTGATCGTCGATCCGGATTCGAAAATCGCGGCCGTTATCGATCCGGTTTTGAATTACGATCACAAATCGGGTGAAGCCACGGTTGCATCAGCCGATGCCATTTTAAAAGCAGCTGAACTTGGGGGCTTCAAGATAGTTTGGATTTTGGAAACCCATGTTCATGCCGATCATCTCTCAGGAGCACCTTATTTGAAATTGAAGACCGGTGCCAAAGTGGGCATAGGCGAACATATTAGAGACGTGCAGCAAATTTTTCGACCGATCTTTAATGCAATGGATGTTTCGGGCACGGGTTCAGAATTTGATGTGCTGTTGAAGGATGGTGACATCTTCAATCTTGGTGAGTTGCAAGTTGAAGTGATTGCAACGCCCGGCCACACGCCTGCCTGCCTGTCATATAAAATCGAAGATGCTGTGTTTGTGGGCGATACTTTGTTCATGCCGGATTATGGCACGGCACGGGCTGATTTTCCGGGCGGTGATGCGCGCACACTTTATCATTCAATCCACCGCCTGCTGGCATTGCCTGCCGAAACGCGACTTTTTATGTGCCATGATTATTTACCTAAAGATGGACGCACAGATTATGTGTGGCAAAGCACTGTGGCTGAAGAATTGGCTGCCAATGTTCATGTGGGCAATGGTGTTACTGAAGATGACTATGTGGCGATGCGCCAAGCTCGCGACAAAACCCTTTCTGCACCCACACTTTTATTGCCCTCCATTCAAGTGAATATGCGGGCTGGCAAATTGCCCCCCGCTGATGCCAATGGCGTGCAGTATATCAAAGTTCCGGTGAAGCTGATAAGCACTGCCTAAATTGAGGCAGGAGACTAACTTGAATTTCGCATCTGATAATGTTTATGGCGTTCATCCGAAAATTATGGAGGCCATTGTTGCTGCAAACGCCGGCACTGATGTTTCTTATTTGCATGATGAAGGTGCGAAAGAATTTGAACGCCAGCTTTCTCGCGTGTTTGAAAAAGATGTGAAAGTTTTCATGGTGCTCAATGGCACGGGCGCTAACAGTTTGGCTCTGTCGGCTTTGGTGCCTTCCTATGGTGGAATCATTTGTCACGCTTCAGCGCATATCAATACGGATGAATGCAATGCGCCAGAAATGTTTACTGGAGGAGCCAAGCTGATCACGCTGGAAGGTGAAGGCGCTAAACTTGACCCTGCTGCCATTATCGCGAAGCTTAAAAACTTTGTTCACGATGAACATGGCGCAAAGCCGCTTGCCATTTCCATCACCAATGCCACCGAACTTGGCACAGTTTATTCAGTTGCTGAAATTGAAGCGATTGGCGTATTGGCCAAATCCAAGGGCATGAAGTTGCATATGGACGGTGCCCGCTTTGCCAACGCGCTAGTTTCACTTGGCTGCACACCTGCTGAAATGACATGGAAAGCTGGCGTTGATGTGCTTTCATTTGGCGGCACAAAAAATGGCGCGATGATTTTAGAGGCGGTTGTGTTTTTTGATGAGGCTTTGGCTGAAGATTTTCTCTATCGGCGCAAGCGGGCAGGCCAGCTTCTCTCAAAAGGCCGGTATATATCGGCGCAAGCCAATGCTTATTTGAAAGATGGCTTGTGGTTGGAAAACGCCAAACGCGCCAATGCCATGGCTGTGCAATTGGCCATTGGCTTGCAAAAATCTAATGTGGTTCGCATCAGCAATCCGGTTCAGGCCAATGAAGTGTTTTCAATTATGCCGCGCGCTTTGTTTGATCGCCTGATTAAAGCCGGTGTTCATTTTTATGAGTGGCCGGTGGATGGATTGGCCGATGATGAAATTCACACGCGCTGTGTGTTGAGCTGGGCTACTCCGGAAAGCGACGTGACTGAGTTTTTGGCATTGGTGAAGGAACTGGCATGATGGTGACAGGCTTTGTTAAACAGGTGCTGCGCGCTGAAGGGCTGGCTTTGTTTTTGGCCGCGCTGGTTGCCTATCATATTTTGGGGGAAAGTTGGTGGATGTTTGCAACGCTCATCTTGGTTCCAGATCTTTCGTTCATCGGATTTGTTTTCGGTCCTAAGATTGGGTCGATTGCATACAACTCTTTGCATTCAACACTTGGGCCGCTGCTTCTGGGTTGCCTTGGGTGGTTGTTAGACCAAGACAACACCATGCATATCTTCCGTGACATATGCAGTCTCACAGCTCTGATATGGCTTGCCCATATCGGCTTTGATCGCGCGGTTGGTTATGGCCTTAAATATGCGAGCGCATTTAAGGATACGCATTTGGGTGCAATTGGTAAAAATTGAAACAAAATATGTGAGTGTGATTACATATAACAAACGCGTGATCAGCGGTGAGGGAGTATTTGACCTGTTTGTGATTTCCACTTGTTAGAAAAACTTGCGATATGATATTCATAACTTAATGGAAGGAAGACAAAAATGGATAAACGTACAGCTCTTTTACTCATCGCAGGCGCAATGACTGCTGCAATTTCAATGGCGCCAGTGGCACAGGCTGCTTCGAAGGAAAAATGTTTTGGTGTTGCCCTCAAAGGCCAGAATGATTGCGCCGCTGGTGCGGGCACATCATGTGCGGGAACTTCAACAAAAGATTACCAAGGCAATTCGTGGAAATATGTTCCAGCTGGCACATGCACAACAATGACCACGCCAATGGGCAAAGGCTCACTCACTGCAATTTAATTTTTGCGATGGAGATGGGGGTGCGGTTTTTCGCACCCTCAATTTTTAATAATGGATTCAAAACTTCCACCCCTTGCGGGCATCGGCCTTAAAAACGAGCATATTCGCGCGTTGTTAGAGCAACAGCCTGCACTTGGGTTTGTGGAAATTCATGCTGAAAATTATATGGGTGATGGTGGGCCGCTGCTGCGTTATCTGGAACGGTTGCGCGAAATTTATCCGCTTTCGCTTCATGGTGTTGGGCTTTCAATTGGTGGCCCACGTGCCTTAGACCGCACACACTTACAGCGCTTGCGAAATTTGAATGAGCGCTTTTCGCCGGGACTTTTTTCAGAGCACCTTGCCTGGTCCACGCATGATACAGGCTTCCTCGCTGATCTTTTGCCGCTGCCTTATACCAAAGCAACATTTGAACGGGTGCGAGATCACATCGCTGAAACCCAAGAATTTATGGGGCGGCAAATGTTACTAGAAAACCCTGCTAGTTATTTAGCCTTTGATGACAGCACGATGGGTGAGGCAGAGTTTATTTCGCGGCTGGTTGATGCCACGGGCTGTGGGCTGCTGCTGGATGTGAATAATGTGTTTGTGTCAGCACGCAATTTGAAAACCAGTTCTCAAGATTATCTCAATGCCTATCCTTTGGCGCATGTGCAAGAAATTCATTTGGCAGGGCATGAGATTGCCACTGACGATAATGCTGAAACAGTTTTGATTGATGATCATGGTTCGCCAGTGAGCGATGATGTGTGGGGACTTTATGCCGAGGTGATTGAGCGCACCGGACCCTTGCCAACTTTAATTGAGCGCGACAATAATGTGCCGCCGCTGATGGAACTTGTTGCCGAGGCAGATTATGCCAATCGCATTTCGCAATCTCGCCGGAAAGCTGCTTGATGTTAGAGCACGATTTTAATGATGGGTTGCTGGGCGAGGCTACCCCTCATCTGCGTTTTTCAATTTATCGCAACAATGTATCGCAAGCCTTGGTTGGCGCATTGCGAGTGCGCTTTCCTATAGTTGAGCAATTGGTGGGGCCTCAATTTTTTTCGGCAATGGCGGGTGCTTATGCTGCCGCGCATAAGCCATCATCGGCTGTGCTCATTCATTATGGTGCTTCATTTGCAGAATATATTGCAGGCTATGAGGCGGCAGCCACGCTGCCCTATTTGGCTGATGTGGCGCGTTTTGAAAATGCGTGGTGGCAGGCCTATCATGCCTTTGAAGCGGTGCCCCTAGAAATTTCCGCTTTGGCTGCAATTGCACCAGAAGATTTAGGTGGCTTAAAGTTTGCGTTTCACCCCAGCTTTCACATGTTGCAAAATTCAAATGGTGCTGCTTCCATTTGGCAATGGCATCAGATTGCGAATAATCCAGCGCACCTCGAAGTGCCTTCGCAGGAATTTGCACTTGTGTGGAGGCCTCATGCCGAAGTTGCTGTGCGTTTGATCGAAGCTGATGGATTTTGTTTTTTTGAGGCTTTGAAATCGGGCGCTGATCTGGAATCTGCGGTGCTTAAAACTTTAGAACAGTTCCCCGCATTTGACCTTCAGCCAAACTTAGCCGCATTATTTCAACTCGAACTTATTACAGGGGTGACACCATGAGAACTTTAATTCGAAAGCTTATCGGCGTTATGGAAATGTTGCCACATAGTGTGATTGCACTTTTGGGTCGCTTTGCGATTGGTTTGGTGTTTTGGAATTCAGCGCGCACAAAAGTTATCGGATGGGATGTTTTTCATGTGAATGAAAACACGCTCACGCTATTTACCGAGGAATATAAATTGCCCATCATTCCGCCGGAGCTTGCGGCTTTGATGGCGCAACTTGCGGAACACGCATTATCTGTTTTACTTATTGTGGGCTTGGCCACCCGTTTTTCGGCACTTGCGTTATTCGGCATGACGTTGGTGATTGAGATATTTGTTTATCCTGATGCCTATGTGGTGCATGGCACATGGGCTACCATTTTATTGATGCTGGTTAAATATGGCCCAGGGAAAATTTCTCTGGACCATATTAACTCAAAACGGCGCTGAGTTATAAATCGCCCACCACGCATCTAGGCCGCCTGTGAATTAGGGATTAGGCCACGTGTCGCTGACTTTGTAACCGTTCGGATAAGGATCTTCGGGGTCTAGCAGCAACTGCGATGTGCCGCTGATCCAAGCACGGCCGGTGATTTGCGGAATTATGGCTTTGTGGTTTCCGACAGTTGTTTCTCCGGCAATGCGGCCGACGAATTGGGAATCGATCACGCTGCGGCCCACATAGGTATCGCTCATACTCATCTGTCCCTTGGCGTGCAGCACTGCCATGAGCGCAGAGCAGCCTGTGCCAGTAGGCGAACGATCTAGCTTACCAGGATTGACAACACAGGCATTACGCGAGGTGAGAATATTATTGTCGCGTGAAAGCGGCCCACGCATGAAGCAGAAGGAATAGTGCTTCCACTCTGGAAGTTCAGGGTGGTGGAAGGGCAATTGCACATTCGCGGCCTTCACCAGTTTGCGGCCAAGTTCGGCAACGTCACGCGCAGTGCGGGGTGTGATTTCCAATCCGAAATCGGCAGCATCTGCCAACACGAAGCTGTCGCCACCAAAGGCAGTATCCACAATCACTGTGCCATAGCCTTCGACATCTAATTTTGCACCGATGTGATTTGCGAAAGCTGGCACATTGGTGAGCGTGATGGACCTCGCTTTGCCACCTGAACATTGTGCCGTCACTTCGATCAGACCGGCGGGCGCTTCTAGTGTGAGGTGGCTCACTGGTTCCTGCATGGGAATGATGCCCGTATCCAACAACACCGTGGCCACACAAATGCAGTTGGACCCAGACATGGGCGGCGTATCTTCTGGCTCCATAATGATGAAGGCCGCTTGTGCCTTTGGATTTTTGGGTGGCACCAATAAATTGACATGGCGGAAAACGCCTCCACGCGGTTCATTCATAACGAAATTGCGAAGCGTTTGGTCGCTGGCAATGAAGCGCGATTGCTCCCAGATTGTGTTGCCCGGCGGCGGGGCCACGCCGCCAACAATCACATCGCCCACTTCACCTTCTGCATGGCAGTTGACGATGTGAATAATTCTATTGGTTCGCATTGGCTTCTTACAAGTCGCCAGTCACGCATTTTTTGGCGAGTGATTTATATTGCTTTTCCGTGAACTGAATGGGGTTGCCACCAGCTGAAGGGTCTTTAATGGCCATAGCGGCCACTTCGCTCAGGCGCTTCACATCTATGCCGATGTCCTTCAGCGTGTGCGGAATGCCAATTTCTTTACGCAATGCCAGAACCCATTTGAGGAAACCATTGAAGCCGCCTTTTATGCCCAAGTAAGCGGCGGCGCGTTCAATATCTTTTTCAATCTTCTTGCGGTTGGCCACCAGCACATAAGGCATGATGATGCCGTTGAGCATTCCGTGATGCGCGTCGTATAATCCGCCAAACGGATGCGAGAGGGCATGGATGGCACCAAGGCCGCGCTGGAAGGCGGTGGCACCCATGGTGGAGGCTACCAGCATATTGCCGCGTGCATCAATGTCTTTGCCGTTCTTCACAGCCTTGGCTAAATTTTCCTTAATCAGCAACATGCCTTCAAGACCAACACCTTTGGCCAGTGGATTATAGAAAGGCGCGCAATATGCTTCGATGCAATGGGCCAATGCATCCATGCCAGTCGCCGCTGTTAATTTTGCGGGCAAGCCAATGGAAAGTTCGGGATCAAGAATGGCCACCTTCGGCATGATTGCGGGATGGAAGATGATTTTCTTTTCGTGGGTTTCAGGATGGGTGATCACACCTGCACGGCCCACTTCTGAACCCGTGCCTGCGGTTGTTGGCACGGCAATGATGGGTGAAATTTTGGAGGCATCGGCACGGGTGTACCAATCGCCAATGTCTTCTAAATCAAAAACCGAAATTGTTTGGCCATGCATCAATGCAATCATCTTGCCAATATCGAGGCCGGAACCACCGCCAAAGGCAATCACGCCATCGTGCTTTCCAGCTTTGTAAGCTTTCACACCTGCAATGACATTGGCTTCCACCGGGTTGGGCCGAACGTCGGAAAACATTTCGATTGCCAGGCCCGCTTTACGCACATCATCAACAATGGCTTTCACCATGGGCATGGCGGCGAGACCGGGGTCAGTGACGAAGAGGGGGCGTTTCATGCCACAAGCTTTGCAATGGTCGGCCAGCTCCTTAATGCGGCCTGCGCCAAATTTTATTGCGGTTGGGAAATTGATATTGCGATTTGGAATGGTCATAATGTGATCCTCAAATGGAAGCTCTTGGGTCTTGTCACGGCTTCATAGCCAATTTGTGAAAGGGTGGCGCCGCGCCCGGTGTTTTTAACACCTGTCCAGGTGAGGGCAGGGTCGAGATAATCGCAGCGGTTCATAAACACGGTGCCGGTTTCAAGCTGTTCACCAATGGCTGCTGCAGCTTTAGCATCAGATGTCCAAATGGCGGCGGTCAAACCAAATTCGGAATCATTCATCAACTTGATGGCCTCGGCATCATCGGCCACTTTCATAATGCCCACGACGGGGCCAAAGCTCTCATCGCGCATCACGCTCATCTGGTGGTTCACGTCGGTTAAAACTTGTGGTGCCAAATAGGGGCTGCCCACCTTATTTGCTGGGAAAAATTTTGGATCGATGTGGGCTTTGGCACCGGCCTTAATGGCTGCTGCAATTTGCTTTCGCACAAAGGCAGCTGCTTCTTGCTTGATCATCGGGCCTAATGTGGTGGCTTCATCTAGAGGTGAACCCAACACATATTTTTTGGTGAGATCAACAAAGCCCGCTACAAAATCTTTGTAGAGTGATTTGTGAACATAAATACGTTCAATGCCGCAACAGCTTTGGCCCGAATTGAAGAAGGCACCATCAACAAGGTTTTCAATGGCGTGCGCTAAATTTGCATCGCTGCGAACATAAGCCGGGTCTTTGCCACCGAGTTCTAAGCCGACGTTGAGGAAGCGGCCAACGGCGGCTTGCTCCATGGCTTTGCCGCCTGGCACCGAGCCTGTGAAGCACACCATGTTCACCAATCCGCCGGAAATAATTTCAGCCGCTTGATCATGACTCAAGACAAGATGCTGAAACACGCCCTTGGGCAGGCCCGCCTTATCAAAGGCTTTTTGAAAACGCTCGGCCACCAGCAATGTGTGCGAGGCATGTTTCAACACCACGGCATTGCCCGCCATCAAGCTTGGGATGATCGAATTGACCGCTGTAAGATAAGGATAGTTCCATGGCGCAATGGTGAAGACTACACCCACAGGTTCACGCTTTATATAGCGATCAAAACCTGCATTGGCCGTGGGCAGAATATCAGCCAGAGATTTTTCAGCAATGCTGATCATATAGCGGGCGCGCTCTTCAAAACCTCGAAGTTCGCCAGCACCATAACGCACGGGCCGGCCCATTTGCAGGGCAAGCTCTGGAATGATGTCATCCTTCATCGCCAGCATGGCATCAACTGCGGCCAAGCAGTATTTGCCACGTTCAGCGATGCTGAGATTCTTCCAAGTTTTTTGCACCGCGTGAGCCGCAGCAAAAGTTGCTGCGATCTCTTTGCGTAAGGCAATTTTGCGTTTGGCTACCAAGCGGCCATCCACAGGGGACAATGATGTGATGAGATTTGACATGTTAATACCGCTCAAATCCGCGTTTCAATTCCAAATCAGTGATGCGGCGATCAAACTCAAATTGTTCCCACTTTGCGGTGTGAACATAATGATCGACCACATCATCACCCATGGCATCACGCAGGAATTTTGATTTGTCGAGAAGCTCAGTTGCATCACGCAAGGTTTTTGGAATTTCGCGTAGCTTGCCATTGTTATAGGCGTCGCCCGCAAATACTGGTTCCAGTTTCAGTTTACGTTCAATGCCATCAAGACCCGCTGCGATCAGTGCTGCAAAGGCGAGATAGGGGTTGAGATCGGCACCGCCCACGCGGCACTCCACGCGAATGGCTTTAGTGTCGGCACCACATAAGCGATAACCCGCTGTGCGATTATCAAAACTCCACACGGCTTTGGTTGGGGCAAAGGTGCCCACCATGAAGCGCTTATAAGAGTTGATATAGGGCGCTAAGAAATAAGTGATTTCGCTGGCGTGCTCTAATTGACCTGCCAGATAATGCTGCATCATTTCGCTCATGCCGTGGTGGCCGGCTTTGTCATGGAAGTGCGAAGTTTTGCCATCGGCTGACCACAGTGATTGATGGATGTGCGAGCTATTGCCCGCCATGCCATAATCCCATTTGGCCATGAATGTGATGGCCTTGCCCACATTATAAGCAATTTCCTTGGCGCCGTTTTTAATGATCACATGATTATCCGCCATCACCAAAGCTTCATCATATTTCACGTTGATTTCTTCTTGGCCGGGCCCCCATTCGCCTTTGGAGTTTTCAACATAAATTCCAGCGCCTGCGAGGCCATTGCGAAGGGCGCGCATGTAAACTTCTTCCTTGGACGTTTGTAAGATTCCATAATCTTCAATATAATAGGCGGCCGTCTTCATATCGCGGTAGCCTTTGGTGTTGCAGGTCTCAAAGCTGTCATCGAACAGGAAGAATTCTAATTCCGATGCCATGTAAGCTTTCATCTTCATGGCTTCTAAGCGCTTCAATTGTTTTTTCAAAATAGCGCGAGGTGAGTGGGCCACATCTTCATGGGTGTGATGATCGAGAACATCACACAAAACCAATGCCGTGCCGGGCAACCATGGTGTGCGGCGCAGGGTGGACATATCTGGCTTCAAAACAAAATCGCCATAACCCTTTTCCCAAGACGTTGCTTTGTAGCCGGGCACCGGCTCCATTTCGATATCAACACCGAGCAGATAATTGCAAGCATGGGTTTCTTCATATCCGCCATCCACAAAAAATTGTGCGTGAAAGCGCTTACCGATGAGGCGGCCTTGCAAGTCTGTCATGGCCACAACCACGGTATCAATTGTGCCAGCTTTAACTTCGGCCTTCAGTGCATCGAGCGTTAACATGCCTGTAGTCATTTCTTCTCTCCCTGTTTGGCTGCAGCTTGTTGTAGCGGTATGGAAAGGCGTTGTGCCCATTGCTGCTGGCCGCGTTCAGTTTCTATAAGATCGTTGCGAATTTCAATCATCAAGTGTTGCAAGCCACGCGGGGCCGCATGTAAATTCATCAGGTGCATTACGCCGTCTTTTGGGCCGTAGGGTTCATTCAATTGCGTGTTGAACCCGGGAAATGATTTCACCAACAGGTTGGCCAATCTCGCATCGCGGTCAAACAGCAGGCCCAATTCAACTTCGCGGGCTTTGCCCTTATAGGTTTTGGTGAAGCTGTGAATAGAAACAGGAATGGCGCGTTTGCCATGGGCAGCTCTGTCATCAAGAAAGCCTGAAATGGTGTTTTGGAAGGGGCGATAAATTTCTACAATGCGTTGCAATTTTGCTTCCGCACTCAAATTCTTATTGCCCGGGATTGGTGTCACTTCGCTCACCTCTGGCATGGCCCCTTCGGCTTCGGGCGGGCGGTTGCAATCATAAGCGAGGCGCGAATAACGCTGCAGAATGAGCGGAGCATCGAGAAGCTTCGCTAAAATGCGCGCTGTGCCTTCGGCGCCAATGTCATAGGCAATGTGGCGCTTGAGATCAGCGTCACTCAAGCCAAGGGTGCCCAAGTTTTTTGGCAGCAGATTTGAGGCGTGTTCGCAGATCAGCACAATTGGCGATGCGCTGTTTTCATTTATGATTGCGCCCGCTTGCGCTTCGTCCGCCGATAGAAGTTCAGTCATTTTTGTTTCCGTAGTTGAATGCCTATCATTTCAGAATGAAAGCCATCTGCCAAGGGTGGGAGTTTTTTGTGCGTGCCGCAAGCGCACCATGGAGTGTCGTTCGTGTCGTGGCGTTTGCGTGGGCTGCGTTCACTACTCCAGTTTCTCATTGAAACGGCGCAATATGGAATTTGATTTTATCATCGTGGGTTCTGGTTCGGCTGGGTCGGTTATGGCCAAGCGGCTTTCGGATGCTGGCAACACGGTGCTGGTGTTGGAATATGGCGGCACAGATCGCGGGCCACTGATTCAAATGCCATCTGCCCTCTCAATCCCAATGAATATGAAACTTTATAACTGGGGTTTTGAATCAGAGCCGGAACCGCATTTGGGCGGGCGGCGACTGGCTACGCCGCGCGGCAAGGTGATGGGGGGATCATCCTCAATCAACGGCATGGTTTATGTGCGTGGCCACGCTAAGGATTTTGATGCGTGGGAAGATATGGGTGCTGCGGGCTGGGGCTTTGCGGATGTGCTCCCCTATTTCAAACGCTTGGAAAATGTGGAAGGTGGCCAAGCTGGCTGGCGCGGGCTTGATGGCCCTATGCATGTGAAGCGCGGGCGCAAGCTCAATCCACTTTATAAAGCATTTATCGAAGCCGGGCGGCAGGCGGGTTATCCGCTCACGTCTGATTATAATGGCCAGCAGCAAGAAGGCTTTGCGGATATGGAAATGACGGTGCGCCAAGGCGTGCGCTGGTCGGCCGCCAATGCTTATTTAAAACCTGCGCTCAAAACTGGCCGTGTTAAATTGATAAAAGGCGCATTGGCGCGGCGCGTGCTGCTGGAAGGCAAACGCGCTACGGGTGTTGAATATGAACTGGGCGGCGAGGTGCTGAAGGCCACAGCGCGGCGCGAGGTTATTGTTGCGGCTTCGACCATCAACACTCCGGCGATTTTACAACGCTCTGGCATTGGGCCAGCTGCGGTTTTGAAAGATGCAGGGATTCCCGTGGTTCATGCGCTTTCCGGTGTGGGCGAGAATTTGCATGATCATTTGGAAGTCTATTTTCAGCTTCGCTGTTTGACACCAGATTCTTTGAATCGCGATTTGGGTTTGTTTTCTAAGGGCATGATTGGTTTGCAATGGCTGCTGTTTAAAACTGGCTTGGGGGCCACCAATCATTTTGAATCTTGCGCGTTCATTCGCAGCAAGGCTGGTATTGAATATCCTGATATTCAATATCACTTCTTGCCAGCCGCCATGCGTTATGATGGCAAGGCCGCTTTTGCTGGTGATGGTTTTCAAGTGCATGTGGGGCCAATGCGAACGAAGTCTCGCGGATTCGTCCGTGTACGGAATAATGATGCAAAGTCGCATCCAAAAATTTTGTTCAATTATATGTCGCACGCCGATGATTGGGAAGAATTCCGCGCCTGCATCAGGCACACGCGTGAGATTATGAAACAAGCCGCCATGGTGCCCTATGCTGGTGAGGAAATTCAACCGGGGGCTGGTGCTGTTTCCGATGCACAGATTGATGATTTCATCCGCCAACATTGCGAGAGCGCCTATCACCCCTGTGGCACGTCTAAAATGGGCAGTGCGAAAGATAAGTTGGCGGTGGTGGACCCTGAATGCCGCGTGATCGGCATTCAAAATTTGCGTGTGGTTGATTCCAGCATCATGCCGCAAGTGACCAACGGCAACCTCAATGCGCCAACGCTGATGATTGGCGAAAAGGCCAGTGACCATATTTTAGGGCGGGCCATGCTCGCGCCGGAAAATTTAGAGCCGTGGGTTAATCCGAAGTGGAAAACCAAACAGCGTTGAAAACCGTAGGGACTACATGATGAAAAAATGGTTGGTTTTGGCAGCGCTTTTAGTTTTGTGTCTTGCCGTGGGCGGCGGTGCGGGATTTTTAACGGCACAATCGGTTGTCACATGGTTTCCCACTTTGGTGAAGCCGAGTTTTAATCCGCCTTCATGGTTGTTTGCGCCTGTGTGGACCACGCTTTATATTATGATGGCGGTGGCGGCGTGGCTGGCGTGGTTGCGCAAAGGCTCGCTGGTGTTGTTCTATGTGCAGCTGGCTTTGAATTTCGTGTGGTCGCTGTTGTTTTTTGGGCTGCAGTCTCCGGTTCTGGCGCTGGTTGATATTGTGGTGCTGTGGACTACGATTTTATTGACGCTGTTGGCGTTCTGGAAAGTGGACGTCAGAGCAGGCTGGCTGATGGCGCCATATTTAGCATGGGTGAGTTTTGCGAGCGTGTTAAATGCTAGCATTTGGTGGTTAAATTAAGGGACCTCATCCGCCCTTCGGGCACCTTCTCCAAAGGAGAAGGGCGAAGTCTAGCACCAATCAAAATAACCCGCGCTTCTCCTTTGGAGAAGCTGGCGCGAAGCGACTGATGAGGTCCCTTCATTTTTTCCAATTCAATTGTGAGGATAAAATTGAATTGCTCAGCAAAGAAGAAAGATTCGATTTTGGTTGTTTATGGAACGTTTCTAATAAAAACATCCATCTGTGATAGATTTTCAGACTTAATTGGCCAGTGAAGCGCAATAGATGGCACAAGTTGGCCATTATCAAATGTATGGGCGAATATATCCGAGTCGATGGTATTTATATTTTTCAAACAAGATAAGGCCAGATCCTTTAGTTCTAATCCGTTTGTATTTAAGACGCTGTTCATGTGGTGGTAGTTATTTCGATCTTTGTAGATATTAATTGCTGCGCTAAGTGTTTCATCTCTGACAACTTGCGATTTTTTTAGCTTTTCCCAGTCCTTGATAGTGTCGTTTTTTGCAGGGGTGATAGAGTTCAATTTACAGATAAGTTTACCAAGAGCCTCGACATAAGATTGGCAGGTCGAAATAACTCCATAGAACTGTCCACTGATGTACATTCGATAACAATCTGAAATTGCGCGCGAAAACCAATAGTTTGGAACTATGTGTTGGTAGCTGCCCTGTAGTTCTTTTACCCTGATAATCATGCCATACATATTGGCATCGAATCCTTTGCTCAATGAATCTTTAATATGATCATCTGTCATATCTGCATCCCCTAACTACCTTGTCGCCTCTTCCAAGAACAACTCGCGCATCTTCCGCACCACGGGCCCCACTTGGCCGCCGCCTATTCTGTGGCCATCAATCTCTGTGATAGGCATTACGAATTGTGATGCACTTGTCAAAAATGCTTCATCGGCTTTGTAGGCTTCTTCGGGGGTGAAGAGCCGTTCTTCAATTTCCACGCCATGTTCGCTCGCCATGCGGAAGAGGGCGCGTCTGGTGCAGCCTGCTAGGATGCGGTTGCTCAGCGGCCTTGTAATGATTTTATTGCCGACGACGATATAGGCATTGGAGCTTGTGCCTTCGGTAATGTAGCCATCTTCCACCATCCAGCCTTCGGCGGCACCTTTTTCATAGGCGTCTTGTTTGCCCAGCACGGGTGCTAACAACATGATGGACTTAATGTCTCTCCGCAGCCAGCGGATGTCTGGCGTGGTCACCACTTTTACGCCGGTTTTGGCGTTGGGGTTGTCGACCAGGCTCATCACTTGCGGGAAAGCAACGAGCGAGGATTTAATATCTTTGGGAAAGTTGAACATGCGATCGGCAACGCCACGCGTCACCTGCATGTAAATTATACCTTCCTTAAGGCTGTTCCGTGCGATCAATTCAGTGTGGACCTTGGTTAATTCTTCCTTGGTGCAGGGCCAGGCCATTTGCAATTCACTGAGTGAGCGATCGAGGCGCTCATTATGGGCATCGTGATCGACCAATTTGCCGTTGACCACTGGGGTTACTTCATAGACGCCATCGGCAAACAAAAAACCGCGATCGAAGATTGAAACCTTGGCTTGGTCTTCCGGCAGGTATTGTCCATTTACATAGGCGATGCGGCTCATTTTAACCCCTTATGTTGCAGTGCGAAGCTTGGGGGTTGGTTTAGCCTGTGCCACCAGCTACAAGCAAGCCCATCGTCAATAACGCGCAAGGTTACCCGTGAAGTCAAAAATAACGGACAGTGCCATTAAGGCCATGTTGGAGCAGGAAACCAAGCTCTATGTTCAACGTAACCCCAAATCTCAGGCGCTCTCCGTGAAGGCTTCAAGCAATTGGCTGCGTGGTGTTCCTATGCATTGGATGGTGGATTGGGGCTTGCCATTCCCGCTATTTGTGGAAAAGGCGCAGGGGGCCACGCTTACTGATGTTGATGGCCATGCGTATTCCGATTTTTGTTTGGGTGACACAGGTGCCATGTTTGGCCATGCGCCGAAGGCTGTGGCAGATGTTCTAGCCGCTGAAGCGCAGAATGGATTTACCACAATGCTGCCTTCGGCTGATGCGGTCGAAGTGGGTGAGTTGTTGGCTGATCGTTTCGGTTTGCCCTTCTGGCAAGTGACGGCCACAGCCTCTGACGCTAACCGCGCCGTGCTGCGCTGGTGCCGGGCTGTAACTGGCCGTTCCAAGATTTTGGTTTTCAATCACTGCTACCATGGCTGTGTGGATGATACGTTTGTCATTGCTGACAATGGCAAGGTTACTATGGTCGACGGTTTGGTAGGCGAGCCACGCGATTTAACCCTGCACACCAAAGTGGTTGAGTTTAATGATGTAGCAGCGCTTGAAGCGGCATTGAAAGATGGTGATGTTGCTTGCGTGTTGGCTGAGCCGATTATGACCAATGTGGGCATGGTGTTGCCGGATGCAGGGTTCTTAGAAACGCTCCGTACACTGACAATTAAATATGGTACGCTGTTGATTTTTGATGAGACACACACGCTGTCATCAGGTCCGCGCGGCTATTCATACGGCTTGAAGCCGGATGGTTTGGTGTTTGGCAAGCCCATTGCTGGCGGCATTCCGGCGGCGGTTTATGGTTTCAGCGCTGATGTCGCATCGCGCATTCAAAATTATCTGAAGCAACGTGGCGATGGCCGTTCGGGCATTGGCACCACGCTTTCAGGTTCGCGCATTCAATTGGCTTTGATTAAAGCCGTGTTGAAAGAGTTTTTCACTGAGGAGACTTTTGCTTCCCTTATCGTTCTGGCGCGCAGGCTGGAACGGGGAATTGCAGAAGTTATCATCAAATATGATTTGCCATGGCATGTAACCCGCGTGGGAGCCCGCGTGGAGTTTATGTGTTGTGAAGCCCCGCCCAGAAATGGCTATGAGGCTTCAAAAGTGATCCACCAGCCGATTGATCAGGCGGTGCATCACTATCTACTCAACCGCGGTGTGGTGATCACACCGTTTCATAATATGATGCTCATTTGTCCAGCGACACTTGAGAAAAATGTCAGTACACTGATCAATGAATTAGATCATTGCATTTCAGAGCTGATTTAAAATTGGAGACTAAAAATGCCTATCGTAACGCCAAAGCTTGGA
>JANNBH010000024.1:0-17136 GCA_031385245.1 Hyphomicrobiales bacterium
GATACACCGTTTAAAAAAACCTGTCACCAAAAACTGGGATAAACTCCCCTTTTGACATTCCTGCACAGCCGTGGCATGAGCCGCCCCAATCACATTATTCCCCTGAAAGGATAACCCCTTGGTTAAAGCTGAGCTTGGAACAAAACGCACCTGCCCGAACTGTGCAACGCGTTTCTACGACCTGTTAAAAGACCCGATTACGTGCCCCGTATGCGCCACAAGCTTTGTGGCCATGTCGATTCTGCCGTCAAAAGCTGATTATCCAGGTGCTGTGCCACAGCCAGCCCCTAAGCCCCACGATGCGGATGCTAACGATGATGCCGAAACAGGCGAAGTCGAATTGATCAGCTTGGATGAAGCCGAAGCCGAAGAAAAGGCCGACGACGAAACTGCAGGCATCGAAGATGTTGATCTCGGTGAAGACGCCGCTGACACAAACGATGATGATGAAGATGATACATTCCTCGTCGAAGAAGAAGACGAAGGCAACATGGATGATCTCGTCGAAGGCGGCGGCAAAGACGACGACGAAGAACAATAAGAATTATCTTGAAACGCGCGTGGCACCGAACTAGGTTCCGCCCGCGTTTAAAAGTCTGCATATAGCAGCGATGGGGTCATAGCTCAGTTGGTAGAGCGCTTGCATGGCATGCAAGAGGTCGGCGGTTCGATTCCGCCTGGCTCCACCAGTCACCACTTTGGTGTTTGATATTGCGATCTTCCACGAAGTTTTTACTCGAAACCCCTTATTTTAAATAAATTGGCAAGTGAGATAAAATTGTGCATGTTCTATTGGTCTCTTTGAGAACTTGATCGTAACCTGCTTCGCACTCTTGGGAGAGAGATATGGAAGTTGCACCTCTCACAAAATATGCGGCATCGCATCGCTCGCAATTTGCTTTTGATGATTGGACCAGCCGATTGCAATCGGTTTGTGGCAGGTATCAGCCCCAACAGTTTGCGCGCAACACCGTAGTCACCGGCCATGTTGGTATTTTGCATGCCGCAGGTATTGAGGTTGCACATATTGCAAATGACTTAGGTGAGGTGCGCCGCGAAAGCGAAGACATCCGCCGTGATTTTGGTGAAAATCTATTTCTCTTGATTCAGCTGGAAGGAACTTGTGGCATTGAACAGCGCGGCCAAAGGGCGTTTATTGCGCCCGGTGATTGCGCGCTTGTCGACTCGTCCAAACCATCCGTATTCCATTTTGGTGGACGCTATTCCAACCACATTTCAGTGCATCTGCCGCGCCAGTTGTTGTTTTCTAAAGCAACACAAACACTTGATATTTCGCGGTGTTTGCCCTCGGCTGATCCTATGTCGGTGATGCTTGGATCGCTGGTGGCCAAGCTCATCGAAGTTGATGCCGCCGACAAGCGAGCGCCGCATTTGCAACAGCTTTTATTTGACGCAACGCGGCAAGCTTTTGCAACTCAAGAAGAAATCGACATATTGCCAAAAACTGAAACGTCCGGCGGCCGTTTAGAAATTGTACAAATTCTTATTGATCGGCATTTGACAGATGAGCATCTTTCACCCCGGTGGCTGGCTGAAAAATTGGGCATTTCACTTCGCACATTGCAAGATGACTTCACTGAATATGGAACGACGCCAACCTCACTGATCCGTATGCGGCGCTTGCATTTAGCGCGCGACCAGCTGCTCCATCAAACGACCCAAGGCACAAAACCGAATATCGCAGATGTTGCGTACTCAGCGGGATTCAACGATATTTCTTATTTTAACCGTTGTTTCCGCGAGGTTTTTCACTGCACGCCTAAAGATTGCCTGAACCGCGACAAAAATTAGGCTCTGCGTTTTTTTCCAATTGTCGGTTCGTCGCAGTCCAAGACTTAGATGCTTATTAGTTTCAAGCTCATCCCAAAATAACTGAACAGATCGAGTTCAAAAAAGTTTGGGAGGAATGGAATGAAGGCGGAGTCAAAGCCGGTCTTTGCAATGTTCATTGACGGAAAACCTGTGAGCACCAAATCGACGATTGCGGTGATGAATCCATCAACCGGAACACTTGTCGGTAAAATGCCGCTGGCGACAGCCAAGCATATTGAAGCCGCTGTGGCTTCCGCAAAGAAAGCCTTCGCAACGTGGAAAAACGTAACCGATGCTGATCGCGCCGCTGCCTGCTTGGCAGTAGCAAACAAGATTGAAAAACATGCCGAGGAGTTGGCAACCCTACTAACCAAAGAACAAGGAAAGCCCTTGGGTGGTCTTGGTTCACGCTTTGAATTGGGCGGCGCACTCGCTTGGACGCGCCATACTGCAGGTTTGAATTTGCCGTTTGAACTGTTGCAAGATTCGCCCGAAGGCCGGGTTGAACTGCACCGCAAAGCCATTGGCGTTGTGGTGTCGGTTACACCGTGGAATTGGCCTGTGATGATTGCGTGTTGGCATATCATTCCCGCTATCCGCGCAGGCAATACTGTGGTTATTAAGCCCTCTCCAAACACACCGCTCAGCACTTTACGCATGGTTGAGTTGATGAATGAGGTGCTGCCCCCCGGAGTAGTCAATTGCATCACTTGTGAGAATGCTGCCGCGGCAATACTCACCATGCATCCTGACGTGGCAAAAATCACCTTCACAGGCTCAACCGCCACTGGGCGCAAGATCATGGAAGGGGCTTCGGCCACATTGAAACGGCTCACCCTTGAACTTGGCGGCAATGATGCTGGCATTGTGCTGGCAGACGCGGATCCAAAAGCCATTGCAGAAGGCCTGTTCTGGGGTGCCTTCATCAACAATGGCCAAACTTGTGCTGCACTAAAACGGCTTTATGTTCACGATGATATTTATGATGACGTGTGCGAAGCCTTGGTGGCGTATAGCAAAAACATTGCCGTTGGCGATGGGCTTGATCCAGCTTCTGCACTTGGCCCCATTCAAAATGAGATGCAGCTTAAGAAAGTCAAATCACTTGTTGCTGAGGCCAAGAAAAAAGGTGGGAAGATTCTCCTTGGCGGAAAACCTTCTGGCGGATCAGGCTATTTCTATCCCATCACTTTGGTGGCCGATGTTGATAATGGATTTAAATTGGTGGACGAAGAACAGTTTGGGCCCGTACTTCCCATTATTCGATTTAAAACCATTGAAGAGGCAATTGCCAAAGCCAATGACAATTCCGCAGGTTTGGGTGGCTCGGTGTGGAGCAAAGATATTGCGAAAGCCCAAGCCATCGCCAGCAGGTTGGAATGTGGCACGGTCTGGATCAATAAGCATGGCGCAATTCAACCAAACGCACCCTTTGGTGGGGTGAAGCAATCGGGCTTTGGCATTGAATTTGGCGAAGAAGGTTTGAAAGAATTCACCACTGTTCAAACCGTGATCCGCTAGGAGATTTGGCAGCTTATGTCTGAATTTGATTACATTGTTGTGGGCGGCGGTTCTGCTGGATGCGTGGTTGCGGCGCGCCTCTCAGAAAACCCTAGAAACCGTGTGCTTTTAATTGAGTCAGGCAGGCGCGATGACAACCGTTGGATCCATATTCCGGCGACATTTTTTAAAGTTTTAGAAGGCGGCAAAGATGCACAGCTCTATGCCAGCGAACCTGAAAAACATATGAACGCAAGACCAAATCTGGTGCCGCAAGGCCATGTGATTGGCGGCGGCAGCTCGGTCAATGCGATGATTTATGTTAGGGGCACAGCAGATGATTATAACACTTGGGCCCAACTGGGAAATCGCAATTGGTCTTATGAAAAAGTTTTGCCGGTGTTTTGCGCGCTAGAAGATAACCAAGGTCTAACGGACGAATATCACGGCCAGAATGGACCCTTAAAAGTGTCCGACAAAGCCTATGGCCACCCCTTGTGTGCGGCATTTGTTGAAGCAGCTCAACAGGCGGGCCTTCCTCATAACCGTGATTTTAATGGCAAGGTGCAAGAGGGCGTAGGCTTTTACCAAACCACCACCTATCGCGGAAAACGTTTCAGTGCTGCCGTTGCATTTTTGCGTGACGCTGAGAAGCGAAAAAATCTTGAAATAATGACTGAAACCCGCGTGGCGCGTGTTGTGTTTGAGGGAAAAAAAGCCAGCGGGGTTGAGCTTGAATCAGGAGTTGTAATTAAAGCCCGCAAGGAAATTATTCTCTGTGGTGGAGCGCTAGCAACTCCAAAACTTCTCCAACTTTCAGGAGTAGGTAATGCCGCCGAACTCAAGGCCCATGGCATCGCTGTGATCGCCAATGTGCCGGGGGTTGGCGAAAACTATCAAGACCACATGGAAGCCCCAGTGCAAGGTGAATCAATTCATCCCATTTCAATGTTAGGCCAAGACAAAGGCCTAAGCGCAGCCCGCCATATGGCGCAATATATGTTGACCAAAACCGGATTGCTAACCTCTAATATCGTTGAATGTGGTGGCTTTGCCGATGTGTCAGGTTCGGGCCAACCCGATATTCAGTTTCATGTTTTGCCTGCCCTTGTTGGATTTGTTGATCGAACGCCTCAGCTAGGCCATGGCCTCAGCATCGGGCCTTGCATTCTGCGGCCCAAGTCTCGCGGCACCGTGAAATTGCGCTCGGCAAATCCGAAAGACGGAGCACTGTTCAAAGCCAACACATTTTCGGATGTATCTGATCTTGATACTTTGGTGCGCGGCGTTCAACTCGGCATTAAAATATTGGAAGCCCCAGCGCTTGCAAAGATTATTAAGCGCCGCGTTTTGCCAAAGCTTGGCATTGAGAAGGATCACCAAGCCCTCAGTGATTATGTACGCAGCACCGCCAAGACTGTTTTTCATCCCTCCGGCACCTGCAAAATGGGGCCAGCCACAGACAAGAATGCCGTTGTTGATCAGAACCTCCGAGTGCGTGGTGTTCAGGGTTTACGCGTTGCCGATGTTTCAATTATGCCAACTTTAGTCTCCGGCAACACCAACGCCCCCGCCATGATGATCGGCGAGCGCTGTGCAAGATTTATTTTGAGCGCAGACCAAACAGCTGCCGCTGCTGAGGGCATATAATGTTGTATCCAGCAGAGATTGACGAATTTAAACTTGAGGGTTCTGCAACAGGATCACAAGCCATGCATAATACCCAATTAAGTGAACTTATCTTAAAGCTTACAGACTCGGCCATAGTCTCAAGTTCGATTGATCACCAATCCAAAATGGTTAGTTTGATCCGCGAAGTGGTGCAGTTCGATGCGGCTTGGTGGGGTTGGTCTAGTTTCACGGGCGGGCGCACAAGGCTAGTTAATTCCGCCAGCTACAATTTACCGAGAAGCTTTGATGCCGCTGTGCGCGCTGTTTCTCATATTGATCCTTTCATAAGGCGGGGTCGCAATCTGCCTTTGTTTTCCATGCAAATGTCTCCATCAACAGCCTCGGTTCCACCAGAGTATAAGGCCTTCGCAAAAAGCTATAACGTGGGCGCTATTTTGAATGGCCACTGCCGCTTAGAGAGTGCATCGTCCTTTCACTTTTTTATGTCGCTGTACCGTACAGCTGAGTCTTCGATTTTTAACACTGATGAAGTCGATGATTTCAGAATCATTTTAAGGCACCTTGAGCAAAGTCTTTCTGTTTCAGTGCGCCGTGAAATTAAGGCCACGGCACCTGTCGGTGGTGAAGCTGCAATCCTTGATGCCGATGGCCAAATTGTTCATGCCACCAGCGGCTTTGCCAAAGCCTTGGCTACTGAAAAAATGGGTAAGCGCCAACGCAACACCATTCTGGGGCGCTTACCAGAAAAGACGACACACTGGATTGGCCAATCCGTAACTTTAACGACGGAACGCTATACGCAAGACTTGGCATTGGTGAGCCTTTCGCAGCCAGGTGCTTGGGATGTGTTAGCGCCGCGGGAAAAGAAAGTCGCCGAGCTTTATCTTGCTGGCATGTCAATGCGGGCCATCGCGGTCGCAAATCGGGTGTCGCCAAACACTGTTCGCAATCAATTGGCATCGATTTACATAAAAACGTCAACGAAAGGCAAGCTGGCGCTGTCGCAAGCTCTGATGCGAAATTGATAGTACATTTATACCATAGCAATGGATGCGCTGCGCGATAGTGTTTTTAAGTATTGAAATTCAAGATCGGAGCTAATTCGACAAAGAAATAAAAGACTTTTTAAAACTGGTGGACAATTTTGACATCAGCTTAACTGGGAGAGATGAAAATGAAAAAACACCACTTAATTTCCATGGCACTTGCTTCGACGGCCATCTTTGCATCCGCATTGATGGCTGCGACCAGCGCTTCGGCCGCCGGCCCCACGTGTACGGATGGCAAAATTGTCGTCGGCGCAGTGTCAACCATTACAGGCCCCGCCGATTTCAGCGAAGTGCCTAAAGCAGCACAAGCTACCTTCGATGTTGTAAACGCCGCAGGCGGCATTAACGGCTGTAAAATTGACTACACGATTGCTGATGATAAAGCCGACCCGCAAGTGGCAGCACAATCAGCACGCGATTTGGTTGAGAATAAAGGTGCAGTTGTTATGACAGGAAGCGCAAGCCTTCTCGATTGTGCTGTCAATGCCGGCTATTATGACAAGCAGGGCATTCTCTCAGTACATGGTCTCGGAGTTGATCCCGTATGCTTCAATGCGCCTTCAATTTCACCCGTGAATGTTGGCCCCTACACACTCACAACAGCAGTACTTCAATATGGTTCGTCTGTATTAAAGGCCAAAAATCTTTGCGGTATATTCTGGATTGTGGGCGGAACTGATGAAGCTTATCCAGCTGCTGTTGCGCGCTGGGAAAAATTGAGCGGCCAGAAGTTTGGTATGATTGATCTCACCTTGCCATTCCAAGGTGATTATACGCCTTATGTTTTGAAAGCCCGCGATGCTGGCTGTGATGCCGTTGTGATGAATACAGTGGAGCCTCAAATCGTACAGATGATTAATACTGCCGATGCACAGAACATCACAGGCATCAAGTGGTTGTTCTTGGCACCGGGCTATACTGAGCAAGTTGCAAAAACCTTGGCCGCAACCAAGCAAGAAATATATGTTGGCACGGAATGGGAACCCTATACAGATTCCAAATCCAAATCCAATGAAGGCTGGAATGCTGCAATGTCGGCAGCCGGAATGCCACTCACGGCTTTCACCCAAGGCGGTTATGAATCTGCGACGATTCTTGTTGATGTTCTCAAGTCAATTGATGGTCCGGTGACGCGCGAAGCTGTTACAGCAGCACTGCACAATCTTTCACCTGTCAATAACCCGTTAGTCGGCACGCCCTACACATTTGGAATGGCCGCATCCCACGCCTCATCACAAGGCACCAAAATGGTGAAACTTGAAAATGGTGCATGGAAAGTTGAAACTCCAGATTGGTTTGTTCTCCCTCCAGAGTAAAAAGCAAAACAATCGCATCCCGCGGCCGTTCTCCCTTGCGGCTGCGGGGTGTTCATTGAAATTAACATGTCACCGGATTAGTATTCTTTATGTTCACTTCAACCGTAGCAGGCTTGGCCGCTGGTGGTGCTTATGCACTCATCGGGGTATGTTTGGTCTTCACTTATAGGCTGGTTTCAGTGGTGAATTTCACCGGAGCCGCCATTGGGGCCACCGGAACTTTTGCAATGGTCATGTTGCGTGAACAGGGCTTTTCGCTTCCGTTCAGTATTTTAGCAGGCCTTGCCTGCGGCACTGTGATTGCGGCACTGTTGGGTGCTGTAATGATGAAATGGTTTGCTAGTGCTCCTGCTCAAACCAAAGCTGCTGTGACAGTTGCGCTCTTAGTTGGAATGATAGCATTAGGCCTTCGCATCACTGGCGGCCAACACCCGAGACCATTTCCAGATCTTGTGCCAGGCTCCGCATTCACGCTGGCCGGAGTTGTGATTACTCGCGCTGCTTTAGTCACCATTTCATTGGCCTTTATATTTACAATTGCGGCCACCCGATTTCTCAATCGCACCCGCATGGGCCTCCAGCTTCGCGCTCTTTCAGAAAGACCGGTGTCTGCAGAACTTATCGGAATTCCCGTTCGCAAGCTTTCGATAGGTGTGTGGGCTACAGCGGGTATTGCAACGACACTTGCCCTTATGATCATTGCACCTCAACGCGCACCTAATTTTTTGACCTTCAGCATGTTGGTTGTTCCTGCTTTTGCAGCAGCGTTGATTGGTGGGTTTCGCAGCTTCTGGCTTACACTTGCTGGTGGAATTGCATTGGGTTTGCTTGAGGGCATGGCAGCTGGCCTTTCTGGTTTGGCGCAATTCCGCAGTGCTGTGCCATTTTTGATTATTCTGGCAGTTTTATTGTGGTCACAAAGAAGGGCGCGGTGGGATGAGCAGCGCTAATTTAAAATCTACGCTAGTCACAATTTTGATTGCCTGTGTGGCTACGGCCATCATCAATTTCACCTTAACTTCGTACTGGGTGTTTTTGTTTACGGGCGCTGTCGTTGCCGCTATCGCCTTGCTCGGCGTAGGTTTGGTAGCGAGCCGGGCGGGCATGATCTCCCTCTGCCAGATGTCATTTGCGGCAATAGGTGCTTGGGTGGTGGCATGGTTGAATGTTAAACATGCGCCCGGATCATTGTTGTTGTGGGTTTTGCTGGGAGGCTTAGCGGCTGTGCCATTTGGTATAGCCATTGGACTTCCCGCTTTGCGCCTACGCGGCATAAATCTTGCAATTGTAACGCTGGGTTTTGCTGCCGCATTTGATGTGATCCTCCTATCCTACACATTCCCGGGGCAGACCAAATTTATTTTTGTGAAAAGGCCCGATCTTTTCAGTTCTGATCAGGCCTATTTTGCGTTGTGCGTTGCCGTGTTTGTCATTTTGGCCATTGCCCTAAATCTCTTGAGCCAAACGCCGCTAGGGGCCTCATGGCTAGCGCTGCGCCATTCTGAACGGGGAACCGCTGCTCATGGAGTGAGCATTCCGCAGTCTAAGCTGAGTGCGTTTGCGCTAAGTGCTTTCATTGCTGGCTTGAGTGGAGGCTTGCTTGCTGGTCAGCTTGGAACCTTGGTGGCTGAATCATTTACACTAATGGTCTCAATGGTTTATTTCGTTGTCACCACGATGGCGGGAGCTCATTTAGCAGAGGGTGCAATTTTTGGCGGCATGTTAATCATCTTCTTCCCAGAAGTCTTGCGCCGTCTCAATTTACCTCAAGACATTGGCAATGTCTTTTTTGCTTTGGGTGCAACACAAGCCTTGAGCATGGGGGGCACTATGGCAGAAGATTTGCGTGGACTTTTCCGCAAAATATTTAAAGGCAAAGAAATTGTCGCCAGTGGTTTTACCGAGGATGCTGCCCTTGTGGCGGTTGTGCCGCCCGCTGTTAAAGCGAATGCCAAAGCTATGCTCGATATTAAGAATCTAACTGTGCGTTATGGCAGTGTTGTGGCTTTAAATGATGTTAGCTTTGCAGTTCCAGAAGGTTCAGTTGTTGGTCTCATCGGTCCCAATGGCGCTGGAAAATCAACTTTGATTGATGGGGTCACTGGCTTCTTGGCTACTTATGATGGCACAGTGCTACTTGATGGCCAAAAGCTCGATGGTTTGCTTGCTCACTTACGAGCCCGTGCTGGCATCCGCCGCACATGGCAACAAACGCGCATCGCACCACAACTTTCCGTTGGCGATTATCTCACATTGGCAGCAAGCCGCCGTTTGAAAGCAGAAGAATCTGAAGAACTTTTGTTATGGATGGGATGCCCAGGGCCACAAACTGCAATTTCACAAATTGATGCAGGCACGCGCCGTTTGCTAGATGTCGCAGGCGTAATTGCTGCGCGGCCAAAAATTGTGCTTTTGGATGAACCAGCCGCAGGATTGTCTCACCAAGAATCAACTCAGTTGGCTGCAAGAATTGCCCAAATTCCAGCCCGCTTCGGCACATCAGTTTTAATGGTGGAACACGACATGGATCTTGTGCGGATGGTCTGCAATACCATTTTCGTTTTAGATTTTGGCAAGATTATCGCTTCTGGTCCAACGCAAAAGGTTCTGGACGATCCGCGCGTGATCAAAGCGTATATAGGCGATCCAGAAGGGCTTGCCACATGAGCGCTCTGCGTGTTGAAAATCTCTTTGTCAACCGCGCTGGCTTGCCTGTGGTTCGCAATGCCTCGCTAATAGTTGATGAGGGCACGATCACAGTGCTCTTGGGGGCCAACGGTGCCGGCAAGACCACGTTGTTAGAAGGTATTGCGGGTGCTGTGGCCAGCTCTGGTGGAGTGATCCGTTTGGGCGATATTTATGTTGAAAAATTGGGGCCAAGCCGAAGAGCCAAAGCGGGGCTGTCTTTAATTGAGCAGGGGCGCGCCGTTTTTGTTGATCTCACAGTAGAAGAAAATTTGGAAGTGGCGCGGCATGATGAAGCTTCGACTGATGAAGTTTTTAAAATTTTCCCCGAGCTGGTGCAACGGCGTCACGTCAAGTCTGGGCTGTTATCTGGCGGTGAACAGCAAATGTTGTTGATTGGTCGGTCCTTATTGGCGCGGCCGAAAGTTTTACTGATTGACGAAATGTCTCTAGGGCTTGCGCCATTGATTGTACAACGCTTGATGAAACTGGTCGCTGAATTATCGCGTCAGGGCCTCTCAGTTTTGCTGGTTGAACAGTTTGCCTCACTGGCTCTGGCGGTGGGCCACCGGGCCTATGTGCTGCGCCATGGTCACATTGCCTATGATGGCACTTGCAAAGAACTGCGTGACGATCCGCAAAAGCTGCATCACCTTTATTTCGGAGAATAGACATTGTGGCTAAATCCAAAACGGGTTTCTATTTTGATGAAAAATGCATGTGGCACACCGGCCAACTTCATGCCGGCATATTTCCTGTGGGCGGTTGGATTCAGCCCCCCAATGCGTCAGGACTTTCTGAATCTCCTGATACTAAACGGCGTCTTCGCAATCTCATGGATGCCTCAGGCCTCCTCGCACAGCTTGATCAACGCACCGCTAAAATGGCGACGGAAGAAGATTTACGCCGCGTCCACCCGCAGGCGTATCTTACAAAATTCAAAACACTCAGTGATGCTGGCGGTGGCGATATGGGCATTCAAGCAAGCTTCAGCCAAGGTGGTTATGAAATCGCAAAACAATCTACTGGATTGGCAATCGCAGGTGTGGATGCGGTGATCTGTGGTGAATTGACAAATTCCTATATCCTTTCGCGCCCACCTGGCCATCATTGCTTGGCCGATATGGGCATGGGCTTTTGTATGCTGGCCAATATCGCAATTGCAGTTGAAGCTGCAATCGCCAAGCATGGTCTCACACGCATTGCCATTTTAGATTGGGATGTGCATCACGGCAACGGCACTGAAGCAATCTTTATCAATCGCCCTGACGTGCTGACCATATCAATCCATCAAGAAAATTGTTTTCCAGTTGAATCAGGTGCCGCCAGCCAGCGCGGCGAAGGCAAGGGCAAGGGTTATAACTTGAACGTCCCCCTGCTTCCGGGTGGTGGTGACCAAGCTTACCGAGATGCCTTTGGCTTACTCGTACTCCCAGCTCTCGAAGCCTACAAACCCGAACTCATCATTGTTGCATCAGGTTTGGATGCCAATTGTCTCGATCCTCTTGCGCGTATGTCGCTCTATAGTGAATCATTCCGCTGGATGATGGCTGAGGTGATGAGTGTTGCAGATCTCCATTGTGCAGGTCGTGTAGCCGTTGTGCATGAAGGTGGCTATTCTGAATCTTACGTTCCGTTTTGCGGTCACGCTTTGGTTGAGCAATTGTCTGGCATTAAAACGCAAGTTACTGACCCGGCACTTGATTTCTTTATAGCCCAGCAACCCAACTCAAAATTCCAAGCTCTTCAGCGCACGCTCTTGGTTGAGCAAGCAAAAGCACTTAATTTGTAGAGGACATCACAGATGCGCTTCAATAATAAAACTGTTTTAATCACTGGTGGTGGAACCGGAATCGGTGCAGCTGTTGCCCGCCGCTTGGCAAGTGAAGGCGCCAATATCGCATTGGTCGGTCGCCGTAGGGAACCGCTTGAAGCGGTTGCAGCTGAAACCAAAGCCATGGTTGTGGTCGCCGACGCTGCTGATGGAGCTGCGATGCGTAAAGGCGTTGCCGAAATTTCAGAACGCTTTGGCGGGCTTGATATTCTCATCGCCAATGCAGGAGGCCATGGTGTTGGCCCAACGATAACAATGAGTGACGAAACCTGGTCCTTAGCCACAAGGCTAAACCTCGACACGGCCTTTGTGAGTGCGCGTGAATGTCTTCCCGAATTGATCAAGCGCAAAGGTAATATCGTGGTGCTATCTTCCATTGCGGGGCTTTTTGCAGGCCCAGATGCGGCCGGCTATGTAACTATGAAACACGCCTGCATTGGATTGGCTAAATCTCTAGCGCGTGACTATGGCCGCTTTGGTGTTCGCACCAACACGGTTTGCCCAGGTTGGGTAACAACTGCCATGGCCGATGAGCAGATGCAGCACATCATTGCCAAACATGGCTTAGACTCGGTTGCTGAAGCCTATGCGCTGGTAACCAAAGACGTGCCTTTGGGCAGGCCTGCTTCGCCGGAGGAAGTTGCCAATGTCGTATGCTTTCTTGCGTGTGGTGAAGCAGCAATGGTCAATGGAGCGATTGTAACCGTTGATGGTGGCGCAGGTACAGTCGACCTGCCCACATTGGCATTTATTTAAACACGGAGATTGCAAATGACACTAGCACAAGCACCGGCCGAATGGAAAAACTATGATGATTTTGCAGAAGGGATTGCAACCTACAGATTGCCGCCGAGTGCGACGCTCGTTGGCCATAACTTGTCAATCAACTTTGATGATGGTCGCAAAATTGTACTTGAATTTTTAGATGCACATACTCTTGCTTGGTCGGAACAAACCAGCAAAACATCAGCTAAATGTGACGTTGTTTGTGTGGCCCCTGATACTTATTTTGTTGATGTTACTTTTGTGCATAATTCCAAAGAAGCAGAGACATTGGTCTTCAATATAAAAACTGGGCGGGCTCTCTCAATTCGTTCAGTTGTCCGAGAAGTTGGAGCCAATCCTGGTGAGCCGCGTGTCGCACAGATTTTTCGCGCAGGACTTATTGTCGGCAGAGACCAAGGCAACAGCGTCGCGCCTGCACCAACACGCGATTTGATTGGCCTCAGAGCACACTACACTTATAGCCCTCACCATGTTTATGAGCACACTTATTTGTCGTCCACGCGATATGCTTGGCAATGTCTCGTAGGTGTGCAGCGCGGCCATGGCGATGTTGATTTGACCACCACATATAAATTTGCCGAAGATCAATACATCTTCACTTTCCGCGAATTTATTATCCCTGTGGCCTCAACATTTTTTTATAACTTTGCCGACATGCGATCGACCGGAAAGTTTTTGGGTGTCACGGGCACTGGTGCCGTTGAAAACAACCCAGCTGGTGCCCACATCCGTAAAGTTTCAATGAGCAATTACATACCAGGTCAAGAGCCTGTTTGAGAGGAAAGAAAATGCGTAGTGCCTATGAGGTTGTGAAAGCCCACTATGATGCCAATGATCACCGTGACTTTGAAGGAATGCTAGCTGACATCACGCCAACAACCGAATGGACGGAAATGGCGGGCTTTCCCTGTGCCGGAACCTATCACGGGCGTGAAGCCATTGTAAAAAACGTGTTCATGGCCTTGGGCGCGCAGTTTGATGATTACACCTTCAAGCTTGAACGCTTGCTGGATGCGGGCGATCATGTCGTCGGCATTGGCGATTACACAGCGCAGCATAAACAAACAAGAAAAACAATGGCGGTGCGTGTGGTCCACGTCTGGCATGTAATTGGTGGGAAAATCCACCGCTTTGAACAATTCACCGACACACTTCTGGTTGCACAAGCGATGGCTTGAGTTTGACTGATTCAATGTCGTGAATAGAAGACGAGGATCACCAGCAATATAAAAAGAAACAGTGAAATCAATTTCCAGAACAGCAATGGATTTGATTCAATAAGTGGTCGCAGCTGCAAAGGGACAAGAGCTGTGTTTGGTTTGCGTAAGTCAGCGGTTAAAGCTGATAATGCGTCAGTTCGTTTTTCGGGATCAATGTGTACTGCTTTTTCTAGTGCCGCATCCATCCATTGCGGAACATCCTTTCTCAGCCACAATGCGGACACGTAACGCAGTTTTTTTATCATCGCAGCACTGGTAATGCCTTTGCCATAAGGCAGTGAACCTGTGATCATTTCATATGCAATGGCCGCCAACGAATAAATGTCAGATCTGTTTGAGGGTGGGTTGCCAAGAATGTTTTCCGGGGCCGTATAATCAGCAGTTCCGGCGGGTGCAACGGCTAGGGTACTCTTTTTTTCATCAGAGCAACTTGCGGCACGAGATGAACCAAAATCGATAATCTTCACCAGCCCTTGCATATTGATCATCACATTTCCGGGCTTTAAATCAAGGTGCAGAATGTCTTTGCGGTGCATGGCGCGCAAGCCTTGGGCAACTTGCTCAACGATAGACCGCACCACTTCCAAATCTGGTTTCGGATTATCCAGTATCCACTGTTGCAGCGTTTTACCTTCAAAGTATTCTGTTACATGATAGAGAAAATTCCTCCGCCCATTTGTTTCGAAGCTCTTCAAGGTATTAGGACTGCTCACCAACCGTCCCACCCATTCCTCATGGGCAAAACCTTCAATGTAAGCCGTATCGTCTTCAAAATTTGGCGATGGTGTTTTAATCGCAACAACGTCATCGATTTCAAGATCAGTTGCTAAATAGACTTGGCTTCGATTACTCTCGTGAATGGGCCTGATGATTTTATAGTGATCCAACATATCGCCAGTCACAAGAAGTTTGGGGAAGGGCAGCTTTGCCGAAGCTAAGCTATGCCCAGCAGCGTCATGCAAGCCGGGTGAAGTGATGTGAATGAGCTGGCAAGTAAGATTGTCTGTGCTGCCTTTCTCAAAAGCTGCCTCAACAATGCTGCGTGCGGCTGCTTCCAAATCATCAGTACTTGCTTTGATAAGGCGGATAGTTTCTGCGGAGGTGAGAGTGTCGTGGATGCCGTCAGTTGAGAGAAAATAAATATCACCTGCTTCCAGCATTTCTTGGCGATAATCAATTTCAAGATTTTGGCTGATGCCAAAAGCCCGTGACAAATGCTCAAGCCCGCGCCCAAGTTTAAGGCGGTGATCGGTGGTGAGTTGTTCCAGCGCATTGTCGCGCAAGCGCCAAATGCGGCTGTCACCAGCATGAAAAATATGGGCCGTGCCAGATTTAAGAATGATGCCAGAAAACGTGCTCACCATGCCACGGCCTTCAAAATCAAGCCGTTGGCCTTGGGCATAAAGCCACGCATTGACGGCTTTTAAGACCGTGGCAACTGAGCGTTTAACCGTCCAGCTTTCATGGGTACCATAATAGTCTTCAAGGAATGAACGCACACAACATTCGCTGGCTTCTTTGGCGGCTTCGCTGGATGACATGCCATCAGCAATTGCAATGGCAGCGCCCTTGGCACTCAGTACATGGCCTTCCGGAATAACAATACCATATGAATCATCGTTGCGGGGCTTTCGTCCCGCACTGGAATGTTGACCAAATTTTAGCTGTATGTCGCTGCTCATGTCACATCAATAAGGGCAATGCTGCCGTCTGGCATTTCTTCGGCAATCTGTCCTTTTGGGTCTTCAATGAAAAGCCACACAAAGGCAAGGGCCAAGGCTGAGCCAATGGCAGCAGCAAGGAATAAGGTTTGTGCATCAAAGCTTGCATAGACCGAGAGGAACAACACGCCTCCCACATTGCCAAAGGCCCCAACCATGCCAGCAATTTGGCCAGTGAGCCTGCGCTTGATCATGGGCAACATGGCATAAACAGCTCCATTGCCAGCATTTACAAACAGTGAGCAGACGAAGGTGGCTGCAACTGCAAACACCACACCTGTGGCTGGCCCCATATTGCTCATGCCGAAATACCCAATGGCTGTTCCGCCAAGGCAAGTGGCCAAAACCAAACGGCGGCCAAACTTGTCACTGAGGTAGCCACCAATCGGCCGCGCAAAAAATGTTGTAAGGCCAAAGCTTGCGCCAAGGAAGCCCGCCACAGGCAGCGAAAGTCCAAACACATCTTTGAACAGCAATGGTAGAATTGAAACCACAGCAAGTTCTGATCCGAAGGTGATGCCATAGACAAAATCGAGCACCGCTACTTGGCGGAATTTATAGGCGTGAAGCGCTGCTACTGGCTTGGTGAAAATCGATTTATTGATGCGCCATGTGTCATAAAGCTGGACCGCATAGAGGGCTGCCAGTGCCACATAAATAAGGGTGGCAGTTATGGATGACAGAATGTTGAGCGCAGCAGGGCTGAGCTTATAGGCCAGCAGAGCCAGCGTTCCGGCGATAGGGGCTTGCATGACGCAATAAAGCACAAAGTCACCCTTGCTGGTCACTTCCATGGCACCTAATTTCTTCGGGCTGAAATAAGTTGAGCCCTTGGGCATATCGGTTACATAAATATAATAAATGGCCGAATAGACGATGGCCATGATGCCGGTTGTGGCAACGGCCCAGCGCCAGCCCTCTGGTCCACCAAAGCTTGCAGCAAGCGCTGGTAACGTTGCTGCGGCAGCGGCAGAACCAAAATTGCCAAGACCCGCATAAAGCCCTTGAGCAAGGCCAGCTTCACGTGCTGGATACCATTCCCCAATAATGCGAATGCCCACCACAAAACCGGCACCGACAAAACCCAGCAGAAAACGCGACATGGCAAGTTGGGCATAGTTTTGCGAGAAGGCAAAGCCAAGGCAAATGACTCCGGATATGGCCAGCAAACTTGCAAACATCAGGCGTGGGCCCAACTTATCGACCAGAATGCCAACCAAAATGCGCGCTGGGATGGTGAGCGCCACGTTGAGAATGAGCAAAGATGCAACTTCTTGCTTGCTGAGGTTAAATGTTTCGCGGATCGCTGCCATCAAAGGTGCATGATTGAACCACACCACGAAGCTAACAAAAAATGCCACCCAACTGAAATGCAAAATGCGGATGCGGGGTGCGAGGCTGAAAAACGGAAAGCGCGGTCTGGTTGCTTGGGTCATAAAATTCTCCTTTGACGAATGTTGCATCGCAAAAACAATGCCAAACTCGAATTGTCTAAATGTTTTTCGTAACACTATGAAAAATATACATTTAATAGAATTGCCTTAAAAACAGACAAAATAA
>JANNBH010000026.1:0-11514 GCA_031385245.1 Hyphomicrobiales bacterium
TGGACTTACCCGGAAAAAGTGGAGAGATTTTCTGCCGTTTAGTTCATCTCAGCCATTTGGGCTTCGAATGTGATGGGCGATTTGTAGCCCAAAGCTGAGTGTCTCCTGCGCGGATTATAGAAGCCGTCGATGTAATGGCCAAGTGCCAATGTGGCTTGTGACCGTGTTTCATAGCTTGCTCTCCAGATCAGTTCAGTTTTGATGGTTTTGAAGACGGTCTCGACCATGGCATTGTCGTAGCAATTGCCTTTTCCACTCATCGAAGCTGTGAGACCGTTGCTTTGCAGAAGCCTGCGATAATCATCTGAGCAATATTGGCTGCCGCGATCCGAATGATGAATGAGACCCGTCGGTGGTTGTCGCATCAGGATGGCCTGGTTCAAAGCTTTGAGGGCCAAGTCTTTCTTCAACCTGTCGCTGGCGGCCCAACCGACGATGCGCCGTGAGTAGAGATCAAGTACGATGGCCAGATAGAGCCAGCCCTCAGCGGTCCAGATATAGCTGATGTCTGCACCCCATTTTTGATCAGGACCTTCACATACAAAGTTCTGATTCAGAATGTTGAAGGCAATCGGACAATCATGCTGGCTGTCAGTGGTCTTCTTAAACCTGCGTTTCTGATGAGCTTTCAGGCCATTCTCGCGCATCAGGCGGGCCACGCGGTGACGGCCAACGACCAAGCCTTCCTCACGCAGTTCCGCATGCATGCGAGGTGCGCCATAGGTTTGGTTTGAAGATGCAAACTGTGCCCTGATATTGGCACTCAGAACCACGTCGTAGCATTGGTGCAAACTGGGCCTGCGCTCTTTCCATGCGTAGTAGCCGCTGACACTGACCGCCATCATGCGGCACATCCGGTCAACCGGCATCATGGCCTTGTTCGTATCGATGAGCTTATACTTCATCGACTTGTTTCCTTGACGAAGAAGGCGGTCGCTTTTTTTAACAGATCCCGCTCTTGCCGCAGAATCTCGTTCTCTTTGCGCAAGCGGGCAAGCTCCTTGGCCATATCCGGATTGGGCGCTGTCACAGGTTCTGCATCCCGCTGTTCGCGTTTCCATCTGTTCAGCGTCGAAAGACCCAAGTCCAAATCACCTGCAATCTGCCGGATCGTTCTGCCACTACTGGCCAACAACCCAACCGCCTCGCGCTTAAACTCCGGCGTAAATTCTCGTCTCTGCTTGCTCGTCATAAAGTCCTCCTGTTGTAATTATGCTATCAGAAGTCCCTCCACTTTTTCCGGGTAAGTCCAGTACGTGTTGGCGTGACCAAGGGACTCTCTTCTTCAAAACCTTCCAGTCGATGATTACGATAGACATTGCAACACTCCATAAATGAAGCCGTTGCAACGCTTCGGTTAGCCCGAGCGAGAAAACGCTAGCAGGGTTTTAGGATTCTAAAAACAAAAAAGCTCGGGGCGTATTCCAAGCTTTTTTTGCGGTTTATTCTTTATGGGGAAGTACCGGCGGTGCAAGAGCATCTTCCGGCTTTAAGGTGATGGGGTTTAGTATAGCAGATATATTTGCTTCATAGGCTAGGACGGCGGTGCGCATCTCTGTCTGGTAACTGTGTCGATTATAGATGCCGGCAACCCCGCCAAGTTTACCAGAAATGTGGTTGAGAAGTTTTTCAATGACATGGATTGGGGTGCCGAGCTGGGCGTGGATAGTGGCATAGGTGCGCCGCAAATCGTGAAGCGTCCAGTCTGTGACGCCACAAAGTTTGTCAAGCTGCGCCTTCGATTTTGACCATCCGCCCCAGGAGCGATTTTTCTGCAAGAGTTCATGTGTTTGTTTGCTAATTGGGAAAACATGAGCCTTACCGTTCTTTGCATGAATAGCGGGAAGTGTTGCGGTATCACTATCTGGTATCAGATGTTTGATTTCTCCTCGACGTTGGCCTGTGAGAATAAGTAATTTTACGACTGTGGAAAAGGTGTCGTCACCGCAATTGTTCCAAACTGCTTTCAGCTCGTTGTCGGAAAGCACCCGTTCGCGGGTAGGGCGCTTGTGGGGCATTACCATTGCAGTGAGCGGGTAGTGGTCGAGTAGTCCCCTTCGGACACACCACATCATGAAAGTGCGGAAGTATTGGAAGAAGTGGTTTGCTTCACCTGGGGTGTGCGTCATGGTGTCTAAAATACCTTGCACGTATTGGCGGTCTACATTGTGAAGTGCGATAGGCTTTACGTGGGCGTTTAGATTCCACACCATTTGCTTGCCGCCTTTGAGGGTGTCGCAGTGGAGTTCTATAAACTGCTTGAGAGCCTGTTTGAGTGGCATAGCGGCGTTTTTACGTGGTGGCGCGGCTAACAGTGCTTGTGCTTCTTTACGGGCGTCTTTTAGGCTCCAATCTGGGTAGCGTCCTATGGTTAGGCGTTCCCGTTGCTTCCCGCGCATGACGGTGAAGGTTTTGGTGGTCTTGAGAAGGCGAATACCAAAGCCCTTGAGGTTGGTATCCCATACCGTTTCTGGCTTACCCTCAAACTCCAAAGTTTGAAGTGTGCGTTCTGTGAGAAGTTGTCTCATGTCTCTTTTGTGTCTCTCAAATCACGGGTGCTCTGGTGTTGCAGCATGTCACTACTATAGAAATAAAATAGCAAAATCAATATGTTGATGTGCCGCATGTACCGCATGTTACCCGCATAATCTGTTTAGGAAACCGGTGCTCTATCCTGCTGAGCTACCAAGACGTGTGATTTTTGAATAGCGGGCTTGCTGTCGCATAGCAATTCTTGTTGGGCTCGTCACTGATTCATCTCCATCCCAGCACCTTGCACGAGAAACCTCAACCCCGCTTCGAATGCCGCATCATCGCCCATTTCGAAGAGGGTGCGGATGGTTTTGCCGGCTAAGCTATCAGGGGCGGTGATGGAGCCTTGGTGGGCGAGGGCTTCGGCTTGTTCTTCCAGAACCCAACCCACCACAAACCGCCCGACCGAAACCAACAATTGAATGGCAAGCGAGATTGGCAGGCCAGCGTCAATCAAAACCGACATATGTTGTTCAAGCTGGTTCCGGTTGGCTCTGGTTCCAGCGTGAACGCGGGCCCCGTCACGGTAAGCCAAAAGGGCTTGGCGGAAATTTATGCCCAGCTGAAACATATAGTCTTGCCATTTCATGTTAGCGGCAAGCGGTGAGCTTAACCTAAACTCAGCCTCGATCGCGTCATTCATCGCGTTCAACAGTGCGTGACGATCTTTAAAATGCCAATAAAGCGCCGGCTGTTTCACGCCCAGGCGTTCGGCCAAAGCGCGGGTGGTCAGACGATCTAGCCCGCGCTCATTTAAGAGTGCCAGCGCCGCAGTTACGATCTGATCTTTGTCGATTTTCATGAGCTGACTTTAACATAATTTATCATTGATAAGCAAATTAAACTCTGATATGCATCCTTATCACTGATAAGGAAATTAACATGCCTAAAGCCCTTCTAGCCATTTTCTTCACCCTCGCCATCGACGCAATTGGCATGGGGTTGATCATGCCCATTCTTCCTGCCCTGATCCGTGATGCCGGACATTTGGCGGCAACAGGCTGGCAATATGGCGCACTATTGTCGCTTTATGCGGCGATGCAATTTTTGTTTGCACCACTTTTGGGCAGTTTGAGCGACCGCTATGGGCGCAGGCCTTTGTTGCTGATTTCGGTTTTCGGGGCGGCGGTGGATTATGTGTTCATGGCCTTTGCGCCCAATCTAGTCTTGTTATTTGTAGGACGGGCGATTTCTGGAATCACGGGGGCCAACATGTCAGTCGCCAGCGCCTATATCACCGACATTACACCTGAAGAGGGGCGCGCCAAACGTTTTGGCCAGATGAGCGCTCTGTTTGGTATTGGTTTTATGATCGGGCCAATTTTAGGTGGGTTTTTAGGAGACATTTGGGTGCGCGCACCATTTTTGGCGGCGGCAGCGCTCAATGCCGTAAATCTGCTGATGATTTTTGTTGTGGTGCCAGAAACACGCGTGCCTTCAACTGAAATTAAAGCGCTGCCAAAACTTTCGTTGCTGGGGCCGATCAAGCCATTAAAGACCTTTCGCGCCCTGTGGGGGCTGATTTTTGTTACGGTGATTTTCGCTCTTGTGGGCGAAGCGGCAGGCACAATCTGGGTGCCCTTTGTTGAAGATCAGTTTCACTGGAGCGGCCATATGATTGGTTTGTCACTCACCTGCTTCGGGGTGTTCCACGCCGCAACGCAAGGCTTTTTAGTGGGTCCGGTTAGCAAGTGGTTGGGTCCACGCGGGGGCTTGCTGTTGGCAATGGCCTGCGATGGTGCTGCCTATATGTGGATGGCGTTTAACGGGCAAGGCTGGTTGGTTTTTGCCGTGATGCCGCTATTTGCCCTTGGCGGCACTGGCGGGCCAATCTTGCAATCGCTATTGTCCGAACGCGTGGACGGGGATAATCAAGGCGCTCTCATGGGTCTGGTTACCAGTTTACACAGTTTTGTTTCAATCTTTGCACCCTTGTCGATCAGCCTGATTTATTTTGGCAGCCGCAACAGTTTCCCCGGTTTAATCTGGGTTCTGGCGGCAACGCTGTATCTGGTGTGCTTGCCTTTCCTGCGTAAAGCGACAAGAAGTGCCCCGCAGCTGGCAACACCCTGACGCGAACAGCACATTTAAACTGGCCCTACGCTGGCTCCAGATATTTGCTATGACAGAGCATTAACTGGAGCCAGCCCCCATGAAAATGACCACCGAAGAAGCCTTTGTTAAAGTTCTGCAAATGCATGGCATTGAACATGCCTTTGGCATTATCGGTTCGGCCTTTATGCCAATTTCAGATATTTTCCCAAAAGCTGGCATTCATTTTTGGGACTGCGCGCATGAAGGCTCGGGCGGCATGATGGCTGATGGCTTCACCCGCGCTTCTGGCAAAATGAGCATGATGATTGCGCAGAATGGCCCGGGCATTACCAATTTTGTCACTCCTGTGAAGACCGCTTATTGGAATCACACGCCGCTGCTGTTGGTCACACCACAAGCCGCCAATAAAACCATCGGCCAAGGCGGGTTTCAAGAAGTGGAGCAGATGGCGCTGTTCAAGGATATGGTGTGCTATCAGGAAGAAGTGCGCGATGCGTCTCGCGTGGCCGAAGTTTTGAACCGCGTGATTATGAATGCCAAGCGCCATTCGGCACCAGCACAGATTAACATGCCGCGCGATTATTTTACGCAAGTGATTGATATTGATCTGCCAGCGATTGTGGAATTTGAACGGCCCGCAGGTGGGGACGACGCAATTTCTGCTGCTGCGAAATTATTATCGGAAGCAAAATTTCCAGTGATCTTAAACGGCGCAGGTGTGGTGATTGGTGGAGCTATTCCGGCTTCCAAAGCGCTGGCTGAAAAACTCGATTGCCCAGTGTGTGTGGGCTATCAACATAATGATGCGTTTCCCGGAACCCATCCGCTATTCGCAGGCCCGCTGGGCTATAACGGTTCCAAAGCTGCGATGGAACTTATTCAACAAGCCGATGTGGTTTTGGCTTTGGGCACAAGGCTCAATCCATTTTCCACATTGCCGGGTTACGGCCTGGACTATTGGCCGAAGACTGCCAAAATTATTCAAGTTGATATTAACCCCGCTCGCATTGGCCTTACTAAGCGCGTGGCGGTTGGCATTGTCGGAGATGCGAAAAAAGTGGCTACAGCAATTCTAGCAAAGCTCTCGCCATCAGCAGGGGATCATCAACGCAAAGAACGGAAAGATTTAATCGCCACAACAAAATCGCGCTGGGCGCAGCAGCTTTCATCGATGGATCACGAGAATGATGATGTCGGCACCACATGGAATGAACGCGCAAGAGCAGCAAAACCAAAATGGATGAGCCCGCGCATGGCTTGGCGCGCCATTCAAGCAGCACTCCCGCGCGAGGCTATTATTTCGTCAGACATTGGCAACAACTGCGCCATTGGCAATGCTTATCCCAGTTTTGATGAGGGCCGCAAATATCTGGCCCCCGGATTATTCGGCCCTTGCGGTTATGGCCTGCCGTCCATCGTGGGCGCAAAAATTGCCTGCCCCACTGTGCCAGTGGTGGGTTTTTCTGGCGATGGCGCCTTCGGCATTGCTGTCACTGAACTCACAGCGATTGGCCGCAAAGAATGGCCAGCGGTCACGCAAATTGTGTTCCGCAATTATCAATGGGGTGCCGAAAAGCGCAACAGCACATTGTGGTATGATGATAATTTTGTGGGCACGGAATTGGATGAGCAAGTGAGTTATGCGGGCATTGCAAAAGCTTGTGGGCTTGAGGGAATCGTGGCCCGCACCATGGACGAATTGACAGCAGCCCTGCACAAGGCCATCGACAGTCAAATGAACCACGGCAAAACCACGCTGATCGAAGCAATGCTCAATCAAGAATTGGGCGAGCCGTTTAGAAGAGACGCGATGAAGAAGCCGGTGCAAGTTGCGGGGATTGATAAGAATGATATGAAGGCGCAGTAACGCTTTTTACTGCACCTTCAAATTTCGATGCACACGGCATGGATTGCCGAAGGCTAGCACATCGGCGGGGATGTTCTTTGTAACCACACTGCCTGTGCCAATGGTTGAGCGGGCGCCGATGGTGACACCGGGCAGAACGGTGACATTGGCCGCCAGCCACACATGCTCTTCGATTAAAATAGGCGCCGTAAAGCCAACGCCGCCCGATGACATTCCTTGCTCATCAAACTGCATTCGTTGCATAGGGTCGAGCGAATGGCTGGGTGTTATAAATATGCAACGTGGCCCGATCATGGTGTTTTTCCTGATGGTGATGCGCGCGTCATCCATGAACAGGCATTCCTTGTTGATGAACACACCAGCTCCCAATTCCAAGTGGCCATATTCCAACGCAATTGTGCCGGCAATAAAACCCGGCTCATAAGAAAGCAGCATCGCTTTCAGTATGGCTTGGCGTGCCCCCTGATCTGATAGCGGAGTTTCGTTGAAGAGTTTCAGTTTCTCGGCAATGATCTCTGAACGTGCAAGGCACTCCGGATCGGGCGCGCGATAGGGGCCACCATTTAACATGGATTGATAGACTGACGTCATGATTATTCCCAGCCGTGGTGCCCTCGGAATTTCAACCTATCGCAAAGTTCTTGAAGTTGGAATAAGTTAATTGTGCTTTGGCAGTATCCAAGGATGGTCCCATGTTGAAATATAGTGTTGCCTTTTATTGTTTGCTGAGTGCCACCGCATTCGCCGATGCCATTGATGGCGATTGGTGTTTGGCTTCGAAGCATCTCTCCATCAAGGGGCCGCAAATAACCTTGCCATCGGGTGTTGCTATTCAGGGCAAATATGGTCGCCATGAGTTTGTCTATCAGGTTCCGCTAGGTGATCCGGATGCTGGGGACTTGCGATATTTGCAGTTGCAGGGTGAGGATTATATGAGCCTTTACCATGTCAAAGATGGCAAGGCTGTTGACGGTGAATCTTGGTTGCGCTGTACGCCCGACACAACAAGCTGAAAGAATCTGCAAGATAATTTTCTGATGCGTGAAAGCCGCTGCCATTCCTGCTAGAGGCTCACGCCAAACCAGGAGGACGCGATGCAATTTTCTTTGAACCATATGGTAGCACCCAAGCTTGGCTATAACGCATTTTTTGACTTGGCCTTGCGCTTGGGCGTGAATGCGGTTGAAATTCGCAATGATATTCCAACTGGCCTCATGGGCAATAAGAACGCGAAGCTCATCGGCAAATTGGCCAAGGAAAAAGGCATTACTATAATCAACGTGAATGCGTTGCAGCGCTGGAACCAGTGGAACAAGGCCAAGGCTGATGAGGCTTCGAGGCTGGCGGAATATACGGCCCTCACGGGAGCGAAGAATTTGATCTTAGTTCCCACCAATGACACAAAGTTCAAGCCTGAGCATGAAGCTCGGCTCGAAGGCATTCGCGTGGCTTTGGAGGGTCTCAAATCCATTCTTAAAGATCATGGTTTGATTGGTTGCGTTGAGCCGCTTGGTTTTGTGGAGTGTTCCTTGCGCCTGAAGGCCGAAGCCATTGCGGCGATTGATGCTGTTGGTGGTTCCAAGCGCTTTAAAGTTACACATGATACGTTCCATCATTTTGTGGCTGGCGAGAAAGATGTGTTTGCGGATCGCACCGGGCTTATTCATGTGTCTGGCGTTACAGATAAGAAGCATACCATCGACACCATGCGCGACGCGCAACGAGTTTTGGTTGACGGAAATGATATGATAGATAATCGTGGTCAGGTGCAGAGGCTGATGGCTGCTGGTTATGAGGGCTATGTGTCGTTCGAGCCTTTTGCGGCTGGGGTGCATAAGAGCAAGATGATTGCGCGGGAATTGGCGCGGAGCATGGATTATTTGGAGGGGTAAGCCCCTCACCCGTCACTCACTCTCGTGAGTGACACCCTCTCCCGCAAGGGGAGAGGGTTGATATTGTCTTACGCAGCTTCTTCGGCTGAATCGTCTTCCACTTTTTCACCAACTGCAGCGCCACGTTTAGCATTGCGCGCAAGGAAGTCTTCGAGTTCGCGGATGCATTGATCTTCATCAACTTTACGAACCGCTGCCAATTCACGGGCAAAGCGCGCTAACGCTTGTTCAAACAATTGGCGCTCCGAGTATGATTGTTCAGGTTGACGATCAGAACGATACAAATCGCGGATCACTTCAGCGACAGCAATCACGTCACCTGAATTGATCTTCGCATCATATTCCTGAGCACGCCTGCTCCACATGGTGCGCTTAATGCGGGCGCGGCCACGGATCACTTTCATGGCTTGTTCAATCAAGCTGCGATCAGCCAAATGACGCATCCCTTTTTGCTCAGCGCGGTTGGTTGGCACTTTGAGGCGCAGTTTTTCTTTTTCGAAATCGACGATGTAAAGCTCAAGCTTCACGCCAGCAATTTCCTGCTCTTCAATGTTGGTAATGCGGCCAACACCATGGGCAGGGTAAACCACCAATTCACCAGTTTTGAAATTGATCTTTTTAGCAGCAGGGGCAGCAGCAACAACTGGCTTTGCAACTACTGGAGCAGGGGCAGCCGCAGCTTTAGCGGCGGCTGCTTTGGCGCTCAGGGCCTTGGCGAATGCGGCTTTTGAAATGGCAGCCTTAACAACTGGCTTTGCCACTGGCTTGGCCGCAACTTTGGCAACAGGCTTTGCAGCTGCTTTAGGGGCTGGCTTTGCGGCCACTTTTGCGGCTGGCTTGGTTTTCAATTTCACTTTTGCAGTGACTTTAGCTTTTGCAGTTGGCGCTTTGGCCTTGGTTGCAGGAGCTTTTTTGGCTTTTGGTGTCGACATGTCGGTTTATCGCCCTTTTTTCTCTGTTCTTGGCCGCCGCAAGTCCCAGTCTTGACACTGGACGTTAAAAAATCCGAGCTTAACGGCCCGGATCACAAATCTTGCGTGGTTTTGACTACATAAGAAGTGCATAGCACAAATTTAAGGAAATTTAAAGACGAGACCGTCCGTGTACGGTCGAATTTAGGGTGCTATATGACGATTTCTGGGGATTATGGTTAATTAGAGTTAATCGCCCTCACCCGGATTTGGCGAGAAATGGGCGTCAAACTTGCCTGCAACACCATCAAATTCCTTGGCATCGGCTGGGGCATCGCGCTTGACCGTGATGTTTGGCCATTTTGGTGCAAACTCAGTGTTCACTTGAAGCCACTTATCAAGGCCAGGTTCAGTGTCGGGCTTAATAGCATCAGCCGGGCATTCAGGCTCACAAACGCCACAGTCAATGCATTCATCAGGGTGGATCACCAGCATGTTTTCGCCTTCGTAAAAGCAATCCACGGGGCACACTTCCACGCAATCCATAAACTTACATTTGATGCAATTTTCGGTGACGATATAGGTCATTTGGGTCCACTGTTTTAGTTGTTGCGGATGTAATTAGCTGAGGGATTGATCCATTGCACCCATTTTTTGTGGGGGCGCCTGAGCATTGAGTTCTTGGTAGAGCAGGTTTGCTTCTGGCGCAGAGCCACGGCGTGTCGATTCACCCAAAACCCGCACCACTTTCACCTGATTGTGGATTGCAATGGTCAGAATGTCTTGCGCTTTCACCACATGGCTAATCTTGGTCACACGCTCGCGGTTCACGCGCACATGGCCGCCTTCCACCAGCTCGGTGGCCAAGCTGCGGTGCTTCACGAAACGTGCGTAAACCAACCATTTGTCGATACGCTGGGCCAGTTTATCCCTGCTTCATTTGCGCTCTAAGAGCGGCCAAGGCGGCAAAAGGTGAATTGGGGTCCATCGGTTTTTCAGGTTTTGGTGGGCGCGGCGGCGGGCGCACCGCTTCGGGCGCACGGTTTGGCTTATATTTATCGCGGCGATTAAATTTAGGTTTCGCGGTCTCACCATCAGCCGGGGCTTCGCGCTTTTTAAAGGCCGGGCGTTCGGGTTGTTTGCGGAATGGTCCAGTGTCCTTCGGCCACCAAACATTGATTTCGATCATTTCAGGTGGTGCTGGTTCGGCGGGGTTTTCTGCAACGGCTTCAACTGGAACTTCTGTTGGAGTTTCAGGCGGAATATCTGCAATAACAACTGGAGCAACAGCAACAGGCTTTGGCACTTGCTTCTTTTGCGCGCGGAAGCCGAGGCTCACGAGAATTTCTTCAAACTCTTCGCCGGAACAGCCCACCAGCGACATCATATCAGAGACCACACTAAAGCCACCGCCTTCGACGGCACCTGAAGGGCGCTGCTCTTCAGGGATGCGCGGTTTCCAGAAAACACGATCTCTGATCAAATCAGCCAAGCGTTCGAGCATATCAACCCGAACAGCGCGTTTGCCGCAGACCCTATAGCCACAAATGGCATAGAAGCCTTCGGGCTTTGAAGTGTCGGCAGTTGTTGATGTGAGGCCATTGGCGGGTGGTGCCGAAACAGGGCCAGCATCGGCATCGCCTTTGTTTTTTTGCAACCACCACAATAGCAGGCGCATGTCGGTTGCGGCGGGTTTTAACAATGCTGGCAAGAAAATTTGAAATGCGCCAAAGCGGGCACCAGCCGAGCGCAGTTTGGCGCGATCATCTTGGCTGAGAGCTTTCACCTCTTCGGCAACAGATTCACGCGGCAACACACCGAAATGTTCCACGATTCGAAATGCCATGCCCCGGGCCAAGGCTTCAAAGCCTTCGGCTTCTTCCAGTTTGATCAAGGGTTCAAGCAATGCCGCCAAATAGCGGTTCACAAATTTCTGCAACCGCTCGCGCACTTCATCACGCGCAGCCCCTTGCAGCACGTCATGGGCCACAACATCAGCACGCGGGCGAAGCGCATGGTCGCCTGCAAACACGCGGCCCACCACATTGCCAGCCCAGATGATTTCACCTGCGCGGTTGAGTTTCAAATCTGTGTCGGTGGTCATGGCGAGAGATTTGGCGCGTTTGCCAATTTCTTCCGTCACAGCGGCAAGGCTTGCAGTTTTCAGCAGCTTGGCATCGGCATCACCCGCACTATCAGCCGTGAAATTTAACCCTTGGATGCGGCCAACAAATTCGCCTTCAATTTTAACTTCGCC
>JANNBH010000044.1:0-76591 GCA_031385245.1 Hyphomicrobiales bacterium
TCGCGCTACATTAAGCAGCGAGAGCAACCGGAGCAAAGTTATCGTTTGCAACTAGAAATTAGCCCGACACGTCGGAACCATCACGGGCAAAAAACCAACCTTTACACTCTCGTCGATCCTGTTTCGCCCCCAATAAAGGCGATTGAAAACAAACCGTCTTTGCCCTGTCGCGGATTTAAGGTAATCCGCTTTCGGGCGCAGCCGATTGCTCTGCAATCGTCTTTGGTGGAGGCGCCGGGTACTGCCCCCGGGTCCGAAAAGCTTATTGCGTTAGCCGTTTATCACCATAGTCAATTGCCTTGCGGCATCTGACCTCTGCAATATAGGGGCTCTTGTTGGCGAAATAAAGGGCCAAGAGTTAATCGCTAAGGTTGTTGGGAAATGTTTCAAACGGCTTTGCAAATGCCCAATTAGGTGCTAGCTTTTCACGCGCAGCCGAAATGGTTGTGTGAATATTGACCAAAATAGGGGGACGAACTTTGGATTATTCTGCTGATATCAAGAGATACACTTCGAATGTAAATGCTGCTGCGGTTGACTCAATTGTGAAATATTGTGGTATTGCGCTTCGTGGTAAAGATTCACAATTTGTAGCGATGACCGATCCTGCTGAAGTTAAGCGTGTGGTGGACGGGTTCTGCGCTAAAAAACTTGGCCTTGCTGCTGGCCCTGCTGAAACAGCAGTAAAAGCTGCTGGCGAAAAAATGAAGGCCGATAAAACCAAGCACCGCGTTACAGTTTATTATCTCATTGCTGAAGCAACGGGAACCATGGGCAAGCTGGCTTAAGTTTTCCACAGAGCAGAATTTTGCGGCGGGGCTGTTGAAGGCTCCGCCGCTTTTGTTTTGCGGAATCAGTTTAGGCCTCTAAAGTCACCTCTATGAAACAATATCTCGATCTCATGCGCCATGTGCGCGACCATGGTGTGACCAAATCTGACCGCACCGGCACGGGCACCAAATCAGTGTTTGGTTATCAAATGCGCTTTGACCTTGGCGCTGGCTTACCGTTGGTGACCACCAAGAAATTGCATCTGCGCTCGATCATCCATGAGCTCCTTTGGTTTATGAAGGGTGATACCAACATAAAATATCTCAATGATAATAAAGTTTCGATCTGGGATGAGTGGGCCGATGCCAATGGTGATCTTGGCCCAGTTTATGGCGCGCAGTGGCGCTCATGGCCCGCGCGTGATGGAGGGGTGATTGATCAGTTGGGCGATGTGGTGAAGCGCATTGTGAAAACCCCAGACTCGCGGCGCTTGATTGTGACAGCGTGGAACCCAGCTGATGTGGATAAGATGGCGCTGCCGCCGTGCCACTGCCTGTTTCAATTTTATGTGGCGGATGGAAAACTCTCGTGCCAGCTTTATCAACGCTCGGCTGATATATTTCTAGGGGTGCCATTTAATATCGCCTCCTATGCCATGCTCACGCATATGATTGCCAAGGTCACTGGGTTTGGTGTGGGTGAATTTGTGCACACGCTGGGCGATGCTCATTTATATCTCAACCATTTGAACCAAGTTGAAGTGCAGTTGGCGCGTTCGCCGCATCCGCTGCCGCAGCTTAGATTTAAACGTGACGTGACGGAGCTTGACGGCTTTCACTATGAGGATTTTGAAGTGCTGAATTATATTTCAGATGCGAGCATTGCCGCTCCGATTGCAGTCTAAAGTTATGGCACTTTTGGGAACGGATTTTCAGCGTGCAAAATCAGAATGGCTTTATCCACGCGAAGTGCAGCAAAGTTTTTGGCGGGCACTTGGTTTTTTTGTACTGCTGTTTTTAATCTTCCAAACCCTGCAAATTATTGTCAGTTTGCTGGTTTATAAATTTGGCTTTGGAGCATCGTTGATGGCGTTAGCGGAAGCACCTGATTTGCAGTCGTCTACAATCTTGAAGGCGTTTCTTGTTAGCATGTTTCCAGCTGCGATCCCGACATTGGGTTTGGGACTGTATTTTTCAAAGTTTGGTTTGCCAAATCGGCAAGGTTCCTTGCCGCTGCGTTGGCCAAAGCTTGGAATAGGTGGTTGGGCGACAGTATTACTTAGCTTTGTCGTTATGATGTGGATTTTGATGACCATCATTTATGCAGCAAGTGGTTTTGATGCCACGCACAACTCTGGCCTTGTTGAAAATATGATGGCTAAAATGGCACAGGACCCAATAATCTACATCTTGGCAATGCCCAGCATTATTTTGGCGGCACCTTTTGCCGAGGAGTTTTTGTTTCGCGGAGTTTTGTTTGCTGGCCTGACCACTAGTTTTGTTGGCCGGACGGGTGCTGTTATCATTACGTCTGCTCTATGGGCCTTGGCCCATGCGGGGCCTGCACCTTGGATAAATGTTGGGCTCATCTTCATTATGGGCCTAGTGCTCGGTGTTCTGCTGCTCCGCTTTGGAAGCTTGTGGGTGACTATTGTGTGTCATTTGGTTTGGAATGGTTTGACGTCGCTTGCGCTCTTTGTTGTGGGGGCAAATTTTTGATTGAAGTTCGCGCCATCAGGCAGGGGGAAGGGCACATCATTCTGGCCAGCGCTAAGGAACTTGGTAAAACCCATTATTGGGGGCCAACAATGACAGCAACTGCCTCAGATTATGAAGCGGCACTGTTTTGTGATGCGCCGATTATTGGTGCGTTGGTTGCCTTGGTGGATGGGGTTCCGGCAGGTTCAGCACTTTGGCACCGCAGCTTTTCAACAGCGATTGGTCAGGAAGTTATGTATCTTGAAGATTTGGTGGTGCTGCCAGAATTCAGGCGCATGGGCATTGCTGATGCTCTTATGAAGTTAGTTGCGAAGACAGCAGTAACTCATGGATATAAAAAAGTTTTTTGGTTGATGATGGCATGGAATGAAGCGGCTCGCTCGCTCTATTCAAAGCTTGGTGCAGAAATTGAAGACGGCAATTGCTATTGCAGTTTGGAAAAGCAAGCCCTGTTGGATTTAGCGCAATGAGCCAAATTTCCCTCGTGGTCGCAGTTTCACGCAATGGGGTGATTGGGCGCGATGGCGGCTTGCCGTGGCATCTTTCATCTGATCTCAAATTGTTTAAAGCCATCACATTGGGCAAGCCCATTATTATGGGGCGAAAAACATGGGAGAGCCTGCCGCGCAAACCATTGCCTGGGCGGGTTAACATTGTGATTACGCGCACGGTGAACTTTGTAGGAGAAGGGGCAGTGGTTGTTCACACTGTTGAGCAGGCACTGGCAGCGGCGGGCGAGGCTGAAGAGATTGCCGTTATTGGTGGTGGCGAAATTTATAAATTGTTTCTTCCAATCACCAACCACATTTATCGCACAGATGTAGATCTGGATGTTGAGGGAGACACGATGTTTCCTGCACTTTCGCTTGATGAGTGGCAGGAAACCAGCGCGGAGACTTTTCCACAAGGGCCAAATGACAGTGCGGCTTTCACGCTTCGGGTATATGAGCGTAAACCTTAGTTTGGCCAAATATGGACTTTTGGGGTGACGCTACCTATATGCGCTACAGCACATTTATGAGGATGGATCATGGCTTGGAATAAAGATGATGACGGCAAGAATAAACCACCAAGTGATCGCGGGCCATGGGGCAAGCCTCCCGGGCAAAAACCTGGTGGTGAAGGGCCAAAAAATCCTTGGGGCAATGGCAATCGTGGTGGACCGGGTGGAACCCCTCCTGATCTCGACGATTTGTTCAAGATGGGCAAAGATGGATTTAAATCGGTAATGCCGCATGGTGGCGGCATTGGCACTTGGCTGCTGCCAATTGCGGCACTTGCTGCCTTTTGGGTTTACAGCTCGGTTTACCAAGTGCAGCCTGATGAGCGCGGGCTTGTGCTGCGCCTTGGCGCTTACAATCGCACTGTTAATCCGGGGCTGCATTTTGCGGCATGGCCTATAGAGACAATGGAGCTTTTGCCGGTAGCGGCTGAAAATCAAACATCAATTGGTGACAATGGCGACGAAGGCCTGATGTTGACCGGTGATGAAAATATGGTCGATATTCGCTTTAAAGTTTTGTGGAAAATTTCTGACCCACAAAAATTTCTGTTCAATGTTGAAGACCCTGAAACCATCGTTCGCGCTGTTTCAGAAAGTGCGATGCGAGAAATTGTGGGTCGCACTCCAGCTTCGGAAGCTTTGACAACGGGTAAACTTTCTATTCAAGATCAAGTGACAGAAATTGCTCAACGCACCCTTGATAAATATAATGCTGGTGTAAAAATTACGGGCCTTGCATTGGAAGGAGTTGAACCTCCTTCACCAGTGCTCGATGCATTCGAAGATGTGCAGCGGGCCAAACAAGATCAACAAAAATTGATCAATGACGCTGAAAGCTATTCCAATCAAAAGCTACGTAATGCCGAGGGTGATTCAGCTCAGATTGTGGAAAATGCCAAAGGCTATAAAGCGCAAATTGTGGCAGAAGCCAAAGGCGAGGCCCAAAGGTTTGATAGCGTTTATGCGGAGTATTCTAAAGCTAAAGATGTGACACGAGAACGCCTGTTTCTTGAAACCATGGAAAATGTGATTGCAAAATCTAATCGTATTATTATGGATCCGAATAAGGGTGGGCAGGGTGTTGTGCCTTATCTGCCATTGCCTGCAATTCAAAATGCAACTCCAGCAGGGAGCAACTAATCATGGGATCTCGTCGCATTATATTGGGTTTAGTGGCGTTGGCCATTCTGTTCGTTGCTTCGATGGCAATTTTCAAAGTTGATCAAAGGCAGACAGCCTTGGTGATGCATTTTGGCGAAGTGAGCCGGATTGTTATTGAGCCGGGCCTTCATGTTAAATGGCCAATTGCTGATGAAGTTGTGGATATTGAAAACCGCACCTTCATGTGGAGTTCCGACAACATGGCGGTGCAGGTTTCAGACAAGCAACGTTATTTGGTAGATACGGTAACGTTGGTACGTATTTTGGATGCACAGAAGTTTCGTGAAACTGTGGGTGCTGATTTAGATTTGGCACGCCAACGCATTGAAACACGCTTGAATGCGGCGTTGCGCCAAACTTATGGCAAGCGCACATTTGAAGCAGCACTTTCAAAAGATCGTGATGTGATGATGCAAGAGATCACCACGCAGGTGGCTGGCGAAGCGCAAGCGCTTGGTATTAAAATTGTAGACGTTCGTATCCGCCGCACGGATTTGATGAAGGAAGTTTTGGAAGCCACTTATGAACGGATGAAATCCGAGCGTAATGCCGAAGCACAGAACTTGCGTGGCAAGGGTGAAGCTTTGCACACGCAAATGAAAGCTGAAGCCAATCGCAAGGTTTTGGAAATAACTTCGGAAGGTCAGCGCAAGGCTGAAATTATCCGCGGTGAAGGTGAAGCTGAACGGGCTTCTATATTTGCTGCTGCATTCACTAAAGACCCGGAGTTTTATAGCTTCTATCGCTCGATGCAGGCTTACCAGAAAAGCTTGGGCCAAGGTGGCACCAGTTTGATTCTCAACCCTAACTCTGAGTTCTTCAAGTATTTTGGCACGCAGAAAGACGGCTCACAGGTTCCTGCTGAAAAATAATGAGCAGCACAATCCTAACGGCCCTTGGTCTCGTATGTGTGATTGAGGGCCTCACTTATGCCTTGGTTCCAAGCCAATTAAAAAAGATGATGGCTGGAATGTTGGGCATGTCTAACGAGCAATTGCGCTTTGCTGGAACCGTAGTTTTAGGTTTGGGTGTGGTGTTGGTTTGGATTGCCAGAAGTTTTTTTGAATAATGTTATGGAGACGGAATAAATGATTAAGCGCTTTAAGGCTTCGCAGATTTTAGGCGCAGTTGCGCTATCAACTTTGCTTTTGGGCATGCCCGGTTTCAATCAGGTGTTTGCACCACAGGCATTCGCGCAAGCACAAACTTTGCCTAACATTGCTGATCTTGCTGAAAAGCTATTGCCGTCTGTTGTAGAAATTTCTGTTGTGTCTAAAGTTACTAATCCGGGCGGTAATTTAATTCCGCAAATTCCCGATGACTCGCCGTTTAAAGATTTCTTTGACGAGTTTCTGAAAAAGAAACAGCAAGCTCCTGGTGATCAAGGTGCTGCGCCTGCTCCCGATGATCAAACCGTAAACTCTATGGGGTCTGGTTTTATTGTGGATGCAACTGGTTTGATTGTGACTAACAATCATGTGGTTGAAGGGGCAGATTCAATTCAAGTTCACATGCAAGATGGAACTGTTTTGAAAGCCGAATTGGTTGGCCGTGATCCAAAAACTGATCTTGCTGTTATTCGCGTGAAGCCAGAAAAACCGTTGCCAACGGTTGCCTTTGGCGACAGTGATAAACTTCGCATTGGCGAATGGGTGACGGCAATTGGCAATCCATTTGGCTTGGGTGGATCAGTTTCACTCGGCATTGTGTCGGCGCGTAACCGCGACATCAATGCTGGGCCTTATGACGATTATATTCAAACTGATGCTGCTATCAACAAGGGCAACTCTGGTGGTCCGCTGTTTAATATGGCTGGTGAAGTGGTTGGTATTAACACAGCGATCTTCTCGCCCACCGGTGGTTCTGTTGGTATTGGTTTTTCAGTTCCTTCCAACACTGCAAAAAGCGTTGTGGCGCAACTTGAGAAATTTGGAGAAACGCGACGTGGTTGGCTTGGTGTGAAGATTCAAACTGTGACACCTGATATTGCTGAAAGCATGGGTATGGACAAAGCTCGTGGTGCCTTGGTTGCTGATGTGACCACTGGCAGCCCCAGCGAAAAAGCTGGTGTGGATGCAGGCGATGTGATCGTTGAATTTAATGGCCGTGCCATTGCTGATTCAAAGGAATTGCCACGCGTGGTGGGTGAAACTGAAGTTGGCAAAGAAGTGACACTTAAAGTTATCCGCGATGGCAAAGAAAAAGATATCAAAGTGACACTCGGCAGACTTGAAGACGGTGAAAAACTTGTTGCCGCCGATGACGGGAAAGCAAAGCCTGCACCAGCCCCTTCAACTGTTACTGTGCTGGGTATGACAGTGAGCGAGATGACACCCGAACTTCGTAGCACCTTTAAAATTGATGAGAAAGTGGTTGGTGCTTTGGTTACAGAAGTGGCTAAGGATGGTGCTGCAACTGATAAGGGCATTGAAGCTGGTGATGTGATTATGGAAGCCGGTGGCAAGGCTGTGACAACATCAGGTGAAGTTTCAGCTGCGATTGAAAGTGCCACAAAAGATGGAAAAGCCTCAGTGCTGTTGCTCATCGCCAAAGCTGGCAAAACGGGTGAGACCCGGTTTGTGCCGTTGAAACTAAAGAAGTAAAAATGCTTCCAGGCTTTTATGCAGGCTCATCGTCATTTTGATATGGTGACTGATTGAGCGGGCGCAGAGGAGATACGCGCTCACCAAATACGGCAGGGCGCGGTGCTTGACGCATTGGTATTGGCATTTGTTCTGAGCCTTGCATCATAGGAGGTTGTTGACGAGCCATTAAACCTGTTTGAATGTTGCTCTCAATTGTGAATTCTTGATTTCCGCCGATCAAAATAAGATGCTCCACATCATCGCGGCGCACTATGACCAATCGGCGCGTTTTGTCGAGTTCATGGTATTCGCTAATGCCTAATCTTTGACCGCGGCGGCCACGCACACGCTGATTAAAGAGCTTGTAAATAATTACACCAAGGATGAGGGCAGCTATAATTATCAGCGCCATTACAAGCATACCTAGATATGGTGTTAAATCAGGCATCATAAACCCTCCTTTGATTTCGACTCATACTTACACAAAACGATAACAGAATCACTTGCTGATTATGCTTGTCTGGGAAATGTATTTGCAATCGTCAACTTTCAACAGTTTACAATATACTAAGGGTTGATTCGGGGAATTGAAGATGACGGCTGCGGGCGATACAAACCAACTCATTAGAACGGCGCAGATAACGCGTTCAGCTTATTATGTGCTGCCGCTGCTTATTTTGGCGCTGGGAATTTGTGTTGGCGTGGCCGCTTGGTTCTTGCAAGGCACGGTGAAGCCATGGATGCTTGCCACGGGTGCTGCGCTTTCATTTTTAGGTTTGATCACACTTCTGGGTTGGGCTTTTGGCGCGTTGAAGATTGTTGGCGGTGATTCAGAGCGGCAGTTTTTTGATTCACTGTTGGATGCCTTTAGCGATGCTTGTGTGGTGACTGATGCTAAGGGCCGTGCTGTTTATGCCAATGCGCCATATTTGAAATTGGCTTCCCGTGCGGGGGTTTCAAGGTTGGTTGGATTTGATGTTTTGTATTCTGGCTTTGCTGAATTTGCCGAACCAATTTATCAGTTGGCGCAAGCTGCGCGTGAAGGCAAACCTTTGCACCGTGATATGCGTTTGGCGGCGGGGGCTGCTGCACCTGGGGCTTTAGCAGAGCGGGCTGGGTGGCTTCGTATTTCAGTTTCGCAACTTGTTTCAAATGACAAAGGTGGCCGCGTGTTGTGGCGGCTTACTGATATTTCGGATGATAGGGCCCACCAAGAAAGCGCTTTCACACGGCTGCAATTTATTATTTCATATTTAGATCAAGCCCCCGTTGGATTTTTCTCGGTGTTGCCCAGCGGCAAGGTTGATTATGTGAATGCCACACTTGCTGGTTGGCTTGGAATTGATTTGGCGCAAGCGCAAGCCGGAACGACGACGGTTCAAGATTTGTTGGGCGAGGGGGCGGCCAAACAACTTACTGCCGTTTTACCTGTGGTTGGCAGTCACCGTATTGATCAATTCAGTTTTCCGCTCAAGACAACTGCCAATGCTGTGCAATTGTTTGATGTGGTGTGCCGCAGTGATTTTGATGGCGAAGGCAAGGTGTTGCCATCACGTTCAATGGTCATGCGCCGCGATGTTGGTGCGGAAATTTCTGCGGGGCATCGTTCTGAAAATGTAACTCAATTTTTGGCGGCTGTGCCCATCGGCATTGCTGAACTTGATGAGCAAGGTTTGCTCGTTTCGGCCAATGCGGGATTCTTAGAACTTTCGCCAGAAATTCGACTGGGTGGAAAGCTCACTACAGCTTTGAATAAAGATATTGCTAGCAGCATTGCTGATGCGGTGAAGCAAGTGGTAAGTTTGCAAGGTTCTGTTGCTGAGATTGAATGTGTATTTGCTGGCGAGAATCCACGCTCGGTGCATCTCACATTTACAAAACTAGCAGGCATGGGCGAGCGCATTTCGGTGTTTGCTTTAGACCGCACCGAAAGCAAAGCCTTGGAAGTGCAATTGGCACAGAGCCAAAAAATGCAAGCGGTGGGTGAGCTGGCTTCTGGCATTGCCCATGACTTTAACAATGTGCTTACGCCAATCATAGGTTTTGCTGATTTGCTGCTGACAAAAATGCGGCCAACAGATGCTGCCTTTGCCGATGTGATGAACATTAAACAAAACGCCAATCGCGCTGCCAATTTGGTGCGCCAGCTTTTGGCCTTCTCGCGCAAGCAAACATTGCAACCCAAAGTGCATGATCTTTCAGAAGCAATGTCGGATTTGGATAATTTGCTTAGCCGCGTGTTGGGTGACAAAACCGAACTGAGCATTTCGCATGGCCGCGATCTTGGTTTGGTGTTGGTTGATATTCATCAGTTTGAACAGGTGATCATCAACTTGGCTGTGAATGCGCGGGATGCCATGCCCAAAGGCGGCAAGCTATACGTACGCACCTATAATTTATCAAAAGATAAATCTCAGGAGACGGGGTATATTTTACCCGCTGCTGATTATGTGGTGTGCGAAGTGGAGGACACGGGCACCGGCATTCCCAAAGAAATCTTGGATAAAATTTGGGCCCCGTTTTTCACCACTAAGGAAGTTGGCAAAGGCACCGGCCTTGGCCTCTCCATGGTTTATGGCATGGTGAAGCAAACGGGTGGCTTTATCTATTGCGATAGCGTGATGGGCAAGGGCACAACATTTAAAATTTATCTGCCGCGCCATGTGCCAGATATTTCTATTGTTGTTGACGCTCCAAAAACTGTGGCGGAAGCGCCAAAGCGCGAAGATTTTTCAGGCCGCGGTCGCATTCTTATTGTTGAGGACGAAGATTCAGTTCGTGCCTTTGCTGTGCGGGCGCTTACGTCTCGTGGCTTTACCGTAATGGAAGCGGACAGTGGCGAAGTGGCGCTGGACGTTATCGAAGGCGACAAGGATGGGTTTGAACTTATTCTATCCGATGTGGTGATGCCGGAAATGGATGGGCCAACCATGCTAAAAGAACTACGCAAGCGTGGCATTAAAACGAAAGTTATTTTCATGTCTGGCTATGCCGAAGAAGCATTTGAACGGAATTTGGAAGGGGCGGCTGATTTTGCGTTTCTGCAAAAGCCATTTTCGCTGAAGCAACTCGCGGAAAAAGTTAAAGAGGTTATGGGGTGAAGCTTCATCCAACGCAAAATGAATTAGCAGTGGCGCTGGCCACTGGCAAAACAAGCTCACGGCATTTGGTTGAAGAAGGTTTAGAGTTCATTGCTGATCCTGCTGGCGAAGGCGCATGAGTTTTTTATAAAAGTTTATGCGGAAGCGGCGCGTGCTGTTGCTGATGAGCAGGATGTTTTGCGCGACGCGGGCAGGGCTTCCTCACGCTTTGCTGGCAGGGGATTGGGACGGGGTGATTGCTTCAGGCCCTTCACGTCCCATGCGTCTGGGGTTCTGCAAACATTTGTGTTGGGAACTTCGTTAATGCTTGCAATTTCAGTGCCGATGCACGGGCCTAAAACAGCACCAACGGGCTTGATGTTGATGGCTCCATCTGGCGCCGATAAGAACCTGTTTTTGGTTGCAAATTCAATAGTATAGGTTCAGTTTCTTAGAAACTCCATTTCTCAACACTTCTCCTGTTTTTACAATGACACTGGACATAAGTGCGTTGTTGATAGTTATTTTTCATTATCCTTTATTAATAATGCCCTCATAGATTGATTTACAATAATAATACACCCTTAAGGAGAGTATTGGGGCGTGGTGATTGAATGGCAAACTCATGAAATCTTATGCGATACGGGCACTTATGGAACGGGACAGGCATGGGAAATATGCCAATCCATCAAAGCTTATAGAGCGTTAAAATCTAAAGATAATTCAATTCTTCTGGGAATGAGTGGAACCACCACATTCAACTCTCTCGGAAGCTGAGGTCCGGATGCGCGTTCTCTCTCCCCAGAAAAAGCGGCTCTTTTAACCAAGAATAGCCCTTACCGCGCGCATCCGGCCTTACCTCTTGACCAATTATTCCTTAACCCGTTGATTCCATTTGATGTGTTGGCGTTCATAAATAGCGCTTGCAAATGGAACTAAAATAGAACATACAAGAAACATGGGTGGAACATATGTTTGGTGTTTGCATCCAAGCAGTTCAAATGGGATATAGTGGAGTGAAAAAAGTGGGACAAGCGCAATTAAAGGTCGTCGATACTTCAATGGATAAGAACAAGGCATTGGAAGCTGCTTTAAGCCAGATTGAACGGGCTTTTGGCAAAGGCTCTATTATGAAGCTGGGTGCCAACCAAGTTGTTGAGATAGCTTCTATTTCAACAGGGTCTTTGGGCCTTGATATTGCTTTGGGCATTGGTGGCCTTCCGCGAGGTCGTGTTATTGAAATTTACGGGCCGGAATCTTCTGGCAAAACCACTTTGGCTTTGCAAACCATTGCTGAATGCCAAAAGGGCGGCGGCATTTGCGCGTTTATTGATGCGGAACATGCTTTGGATGCTGGCTATGCGCGCAAGCTTGGTGTGAACATTGGCGATCTTCTGATTTCGCAGCCAGATACAGGTGAGCAGGCTTTGGAAATTGCCGATACTTTGGTTCGCTCTGGTGCGGTTGAAATGCTGGTGATCGATTCGGTTGCGGCTCTTACTCCGAAAGCTGAGCTTGAAGGTGAAATGGGTGACAGCCTGCCAGGCTTGCAAGCACGTTTGATGAGCCAAGCTTTACGCAAACTCACCGCTTCGATTTCAAAATCAAATTGCATGGTGGTGTTTATCAATCAAATCCGCATGAAGATTGGTGTGATGTTTGGTTCGCCTGAAACCACAACAGGCGGCAATGCCTTGAAGTTCTATGCTTCGGTGCGTCTCGATATCCGCCGCATTGGTGCCATCAAAGACCGTGAAGAAGTTGTTGGCAACCAAACCCGCGTGAAAGTGGTTAAGAACAAAGTGGCGCCTCCGTTCAAGATGGTTGAGTTTGATATTATGTATGGCGAAGGTATTTCCAAGGTTGGCGAGTTGGTTGATCTGGGGGTGACTGCTGGCGTGGTTGAAAAATCTGGCTCGTGGTATTCTTATAATGGTGAGCGCATTGGCCAGGGCCGCGACAATGCCAAGATTTTCCTCAAAGGCAATCCTGATATGGCCAATGCCATTGAAGCAGCCATCAGGGCCAATTCTGGGTTGATTGCAGCCAAGATTACTGATGGCACAGCCAAGGGCGAAGACGACGACGAGGAGTGATCCACTCCGATTTCCGCTTATGTATTTTCCATTTCAACCCCAGTTGGGTTGAACTCCTGGGTGGTTTGTCTGGCTTCTAGCTAGATGGGCTGCCCGTTCGCGCGAGGTTCGCCCCACAACGCCCTCGCTCGACTGATGGCGATTTTGATTTTTCGATGAAAAGTCAAAACGCTTCGATGCCCTCGGATCGCCGCCCACTGTGATCCCGAGGGCATTTTTGATTCTTGCTGGATTTATCATTCTGGCTCCAATCCTGCAGAAATTGTGGACAAATCCCCCGTGCCCGTCCTAAAGAGCCATCACGCTTTATTCATTGGGAAAAATTATGACGGGTCTTGCTCACATACGGTCAACATTTTTGGATTATTTCAAGAAGCAAGGTCACGAGATTGTTGCATCTTCACCCTTGGTGCCGCGCAATGACCCCACATTGATGTTTGCGAATTCGGGCATGGTGCAATTCAAAAACGTGTTTACAGGCGCAGAAAAGCGTCCATTTACCCGCGCCACTACCGCGCAAAAATGCGTGCGCGCAGGCGGCAAGCATAATGATCTTGATAATGTCGGCTACACCGCACGCCACCACACATTCTTTGAAATGCTCGGCAATTTTTCGTTCGGTGATTACTTTAAGCCCGATGCAATTGAGTGGGCTTGGACCTTAATAACAAAAGAATATGGTCTGCCCAAAGACAAGCTGACGGTTACGGTTTATCACGATGATGATGAGGCTTTTAACCTCTGGAAAAAAATAGCAAGTCTTCCTGATAGTCGCATCATTCGCATTCCTACGGCCGATAATTTCTGGGCCATGGGCGATACGGGTCCGTGCGGGCCATGTTCCGAAATTTTTTATGATCATGGCGACAAGATTTGGGGTGGACCTCCGGGTTCGGCGGAAGCTGATGGCGATCGGTTTATTGAAATTTGGAACTTGGTGTTCATGCAATATGAACAGCAAAGCAAAGATGTGCGCGTAAGCTTGCCCAAGCCATCCATAGATACGGGCATGGGGTTGGAACGCATTGCTGCGGTGCTGCAAGGCACGCATGATAATTACGAAACCGATTTATTCCGCGCACTCATCGCTAACATCGTCGAAAACACGGGTGTTGCAGCCGAAGGCAAAAACAAGGCTTCTAACCGCGTAATTGCCGATCATTTGCGCGCCTCGTCATTCCTGATTGCTGATGGTGTTTTGCCTTCCAATGAAGGCCGTGGGTATGTTTTGCGCCGCATTATGCGCCGCGCCATGCGCCATGCTGAATTGTTGGGAATGCGTGAACCGCTGATGTTTAAATTGGTGCCAGCTTTGGTGCGTGAAATGGGTGCCGCTTATCCAGAACTTTCACGTGCTGAACCGATGATTACTGACACTTTGAAGTTAGAAGAAACGCGCTTTCGCAACACCTTGCAACGTGGCCTTAAATTGCTTGATGAAGATTCTGCTGGCCTCACCAAGGGCGATACGTTCTCTGGCGAAACCGCGTTCAAGCTTTATGACACCTATGGCTTCCCGTTGGATTTGACTCAGGATGCTTTGCGCGCGCGTGACATTACAGTTGATACCACGGCTTTCAACACCGCAATGGCAAAACAAAAATCGGATGCCCGCGCTGCTTGGAAAGGTTCAGGCGAAGCGAAAACTGAAACAGTGTGGTTTGAAATTCGTGAACGCGTGGGTGGTACAGAATTTTTAGGGTATGACACTGAAACCGCTGAAGGTGAAGTGTTGGCCATGACGGTGGATGGCAAAGATGTGAGCGCCTTGAAGCAGGGTGACAAGGGCGCAATCATCGTCAACCAAACGCCATTCTATGCTGAATCAGGCGGGCAGACCGGCGATCATGGTGTGATTAAAGGTGCCGATGGTGCGGTGTTCAAAGTGACAGAAACACAAAAGCGCTTAGGCGATTTGTTTGTTCATCTGGGCCATGTTGAAACTGGCACATTTAGAATTGGTGCTGCGGTTGAAATGAATGTTGATCATGCGCGGCGCTCCAGCAGCCGCCAGCATCATTCGGCGACGCATCTGTTGCATGAGGCTTTGCGGCGCGTGCTTGGTGATCATGTGGCGCAAAAAGGCTCATTGGTTGAGCCTGGTCGATTGCGCTTTGACTTCTCGCATAACAAAGGCCTGAGCGCTGATGAGCTTGCTCAAACTGAGGCCATTGCCAATTCGATTATTTTACAAAATGATGGCGTGAGCACGCGCCTTATGTCTGTCGATGCCGCTATTGCGGAAGGGGCCATGGCTCTGTTCGGCGAAAAATATGGTGATGAAGTGCGTGTGGTTTCCATGGGTCGCAATGGGGCAGATGCTAAGCGCCCAATCTATTCGCTTGAACTTTGTGGCGGCACACATGTGACCCGCACTGGTGATATTGGTTTGGTGAAGGTGATTGCCGAAAGCGGCACTGCCGCAGGGGTTCGCCGTTTGGAAGCCTATGCAGGTGATGCGGCTTTGGCTTATCTCAACCTGCAGGATGAGCGCGTGCAAGCTGCTGCCTCAGCCTTAAAATCATCTCCTGCTGAAATGCTTGGCCGCATTAAAGCGCTGCTTGATGATCGCAAGAAACTTGAGCGTGAATTAACTGAAGCGCGCAAAGCCCTTGCCATGGGTGGAGCCGGGGCTGCTGGTGGTGCCGAAGTTGAAACTGTGAATGGGGTTCAGTTTATGGGCCGCGTTCTTCGCGGTGTTGCTACGCAAGACCTTAAAGGCTTGGCAACGGAGAGCCTGAAGAAACTTGGTTCGGGCATTGTGGCCTTAGTTGCGGTTTCTGATGATGACAAGGGTGCATGTGTTGTGGCTGTGAGTGCGGACCTCACAGCGAAGTTCAACGCGGTTGAGTTGGTGAAGATCGGTTCGCTGGCTTTGGGTGGCAAAGGCGGCGGCGGCCGGCCTGATATGGCGCAAGCTGGTGGCCCCGATGGCGGCAAGGCAGATGATGCAATCGCTGCAGTAAAGGCCGCTCTTATTTAAGGGGCGGCCAAACGATTGTGTCGTGATCTGGATGCTGCAGAGATTTTAGCTTTTGCCAGTCGGCACCCGGCATTGTTTGATCGGTGTTTCGCATCGGCAGGTTTTGCATCTGATTAAACCACGCAACACGACTTTCCACACCATCTTGAGTGGTAAGAGCCGCTATGGCATTTGGATTATCTAAGGTGCCAATGGCTAATTCAATGTTGCTATCGCCCGCCTCTTGCATGAACATTGGTGTGCCGCAGACTGCACAAAAACCTCTTTTTACAATTGACGACGAATTGAATGTGGCAGGAAGGCCGCGAGTCCACGTGAAGGAATTGAGTGGCACGCTCACCAAGGCTGCCCCCCAAGAGCCAAAGGCTTTTTGGCACATGCGGCAGTGGCAAATGCTTGCATCTCTCAGCTTTCCTTCAATTTTATAGCGCAAAGCACCACATTGGCAGCCGCCCATTTGACTGGTCATTGCTTCAACTTCTCCCAAATTTGTTAGCAAGATATTTACCATATGTTTGCAAAGTTGACATTCAAGTTTTGATTCCCTGGGGAGGGAGGGTGCGGCACATCGGATTGCAGCACTTTAGAGAGGTTGCCATATGAACCAACTTATTGCATCGCGGGCTGCGGCAGTTAGGCTGACGTGGATCATCGGAGTTTTGATGATCCCAATTGCATTATTGGGATATTTTCTAATTGCAGAGCTTCAAGATGACATCGCCTTAAATCGCAAAGAGCTGGGTGGAATTCGATTTATTGACCTGCTTTCACCAGCATTGCTTGATGCCGCCGCCGGAAAATATGAATCTCCAAACTATCAACGTTTGCTAACTGAAGGACCGAGCGTTTCTGAAACCATTGATGCGCGGGGTGAATTTGAGAGGTTGCGTAAAGCGCTGTCGTTGTTTCCGGTTGATCCCAAAGTAATTCTCAAGCTCTCGCACGAAATGATTTTGCAAACCGGTGAAATGTCTAACATCATTCTAGATCCGGCGCCTGAAAGTTATTATCTCGGAGCCGCGAGTTCTGTTGGTCTGCCAAATCTTGTGTTGGGTTATAAGGGTTTGCAAAGCATTGCCAGCAAAACCATCAGGCAAAATGATGTGAAATCACTGGCCATGATTAGCGCCTCTAACGGGCAACTATTAGAACTTTCAAAAGTTGTTGGTGCATCAGTGAACTCAGCCAAATCCGCCGCGCGCCGTAGCTATGACTATGTGCCTATTTTGGCTTCGCTTGATTCAATTCGAAAATCGATTGACCGTCGTTCTCAAAATATCGAGGAGAGTTTCAGCACTTCAGCCAATGAATATATGGCAATGAAATTCGGTATTACCGCTATTTCAGATGCAATGATGAAAGATTATGCGGTTTTGTGGAGCCAAGTGAATGGCCGTTTTGCCGATGTGATTTCAGTTCGAGACAAGACTCTGAACCAGAAAATGACTGTGGCAATAATTTCTTCGGCACTGGCGGTTTTTATTGGCATTGGGTCTGCCTTCACAATGTTCCAATCAACCCTCAAACGTCTCGACGACATTTCTAAAGCCAAAGAAATTGCAGATACTGCGCGCGATGAAGCAGAGGATATGGCGACAAAGTTGACGGTTATAAATGGTGATATGGCCACCATGAACCGCGAACTGGCCAGTCAAATGCATATGCTGAAGGAAGCGCAAGATGCTTTGGTGAGCAAAGGGCGCATGGAGCAACTTGGGCAACTAACGGCAACAATTGCCCATGAATTGAGAAACCCGCTTGGCGCAGTTCGAACTTCAACATTTTTGATTGAGCGAAAAATTAAAGGTAAAAACTTAGGCTTTGAGCCGCAGCTAGCGCGCATTAACAACGGCGTTTCAAGATGTGATGATATCATTACACAGCTTTTAGATTTTTCGCGTAGCAGGCCACTGGCGGCAAGGCCAGCTGATCTTGATGATTGGCTTGCTAAAACTGTGGAAGAAGAAGCGCGACAATTATCCTCAGCAGTTGCAATTGAATGCGTATTGAATTTGCAGGGTCAAGAAGTTCCGTTTGATCCGGCGCGATTGCAACGGGCCATAATCAATCTTTTGTCAAATGCTGCGGAAGCCATGGTTGGCAAGGGCGATGATCCCTCACGGTTTGAAACGAAGTTCCCAAAAATTCTAGTACGCACTGATGTTGTGAATGAATTTGCAGTGATTAGAGTGAAAGACAATGGGCCTGGAATATCGGCAGAAAATCTCGAAAAAATTCGTGAACCACTCTTCACAACCAAGAGCTTTGGTACAGGACTTGGACTTCCGGCCGTTGAGCAGATTATTACACAACATAGCGGCAAGTTTGAAATTATATCAAAACTTGGCGCTGGTGCAGAGTTTATAATTTACTTGCCACTTAACGAAGTGACCGAGGTTGCAGCATGAAAGAGAAACGCCAAACAATGTTAAGCGCAGATGTCTTACTCCAAATTATGGATAATTTGCCAACGTCAATTTTTGTAAAAGATGAGCAGCTTAGATTTGTTTATTCTAACAAAATTCATTGTGATCTTATTGGTAAAACAGAATCTGAATTGCTGGGGAAGTCAGACAGTGATTTCTATAGCGAAGACGTAGCGCGTGGATTTATAGAAAATGATCGACGCGTGATTGATCACAATGACGTTGTGCGCGCTGAAGAACTTGCCTCTCGAAATGATGGCATGAGCAAAGTTGTGCTCACACGCAAGGCCCGCATGGCAGGCGAAGATGGTAAGACTTACTTGATTGGAACCAACAGTGATCTCACAGAAGTAAAAAAGCGCGAAGAACAATATCGTGCCTTGGCCGAAACAGTTCCGGTTGGTGTGGTGCAGGTGGAGGAAGATGGGCGGATGAGTTTTTCCAATCCGCTGCTGCTTGCCTACTTGCAAAGTGATATTGATAGCCTGACACACGAAAAGCTTTGCGTTGCTGTTGGTAAAAAAGCGGATATTTTTCCCGGTGAGGCCAGTCGGTTTGAATGTCCACTGCAACATGCTGATGGCAGCGAACGCCGCGTGTTGGTGATCAGCTCAGGTTGGTTGATCTTAGCCAAGGGCAAGAATCGTTCGGCGATTGTGAGCCTTGTTGACGTTTCTGAGAACACTGAGTTGAAGCGCATCAACGAAGAAATTCTGCGCTTAAATCAAGAACTGGCTGCGAACATGAAAAAACTTGAGGAAGCACAAGATGCATTAGTTAAAAAAGGCCGCATGGAACAGATGGGGCAATTGACCGCTACCATTGCCCATGAGCTTCGCAACCCACTTGGAGCAGTTCGCACATCAGTATTTTTGATGGAGCGTAAGCTGAAGGATAAGGGTTTGGGTGTTGAGCAACAGTTACAGCGCATCAATAATGGTGTGGTGAGATGCGACAACATTATTACACAACTTTTGGATTTTTCGCGCACACGCAATGTGAAATGCGAACTGGGCAATCTTGATCAGTGGCTGGAAACTGTTGTTGAGGAAGAGTCTAAAAAACTTCCAGCGGCCCTGCAAATAACATGCGATTTTGGCGTGGGCGACAGGCTTATCCCATTTGATGGAGCAAGGTTGCAACGCGCCATCGTTAATCTGCTTGCAAATGCTTCAGAAGCGATGCTCGGCAATGGTGATGGTGCGCCAACGATAACGGGGACGGGGCCTGAAATATGTGTATCCACAACACTGAGTGATAAGGACGTTATTATTCGCATTGCCGATAATGGCCCTGGTATTGCGCCTGAAATGTTGGCGAAAATTCGTGAGCCTTTGTTTACAACTAAAAGCTTTGGCACCGGCCTTGGGTTGCCTGCAATTGAACAAATTGCAGCACAACATGGAGGTCGGTTAGAAATTACGTCTGAAGTTGGGGCTGGGGCCGTTTTTACACTCTATCTGCCATTGGTTGAATCAGTTGAGGAGGCTGCATAATGGCTCGTTCTTTGAAAATACTTGTTGTTGATGATGATATTGATAACGCCCAATCATTGGCCGAACTTTTTGATCTTGAAGGCCACGAGGCGATGGTGGTGCATAGTGGTGAGGCAGCAATTGCCGCTCATATGGCCCAGCATTTCGATTTGGCCTTTATGGATGTGATGATGCCTGGCTTGAATGGCGTGGAAAGTTTTTTGCAGATTAGAAAACTGCGCCCACAGGCTAAAGTTTTTATGATGACTGGATATAGTGTTGAGGAGCTTTTAAAGCAGGCCATTGATCAGGGCGCATTGGGAGTGTTGAACAAACCAATGGATTCCCAAGCGATTCTTGGGATGATCAATGATGTGGGTGCTTCAGGTTTAATAGTTGCACCTGCTTATGGTCCAAACTATAGCCAATCATTGCAGCAAGTTATTGCTAATTCCGGTGCTAAATGCCGCGTTTTGACTAAGATAGAAGAAGCTCAGGGAAACTGTGGCACTGATGAAGTTTTGATTCTGGATTTGAAAACACCGCTGATCGACAGTGTTGGTGTGTGTTCAAACATGCGCCGCAAGGCTGCCGCACAACCCACTATTATTGTTACCCCACAATCAAGCAATGCACAGTTTGGATATGAAGCATTGCGCGATTTAGCGGTGACAGGAATTCTAAATAAACCATTTGATCCGATGGGATTGTTGGATCGCCTTGAAATTCTTGCTGCTTAAAGATTGGAAAAATTATGTCTAAACTATTGAACATCCTAGTTGTTGATGATGATACAGAAAATGCCGATGCATTGGCTGAATTGTTCGCATCAGAAAATCACAAAGTTATAGTTGCCTATGACGGCAATCAAGCGATTGAAGCCTTCAAAACCAATCAAGTTGATCTTGGTTTTTTCGATGTGATGATGCCGAACAAAAATGGTGTTGAAAGTTTCTTGGAAATTAAAGCGCTTAATCCGGATGCACGGATCTATTTTATGACAGGTTTTAGTTCTGACGTTTTGTTGGAAAAGGCGCGAGCCCATGGTGCATTGGGTGTGTTTGGGAAGCCAACTGACCCTTCCAAGTTGCTTGATGTTGTTGACCGCGAAGCTGCGTGAACACCGCAATTGTTAGTTAAAAAAATCATGCCCGCGAAAGCGGGCATCTCTGTTTTATAAACATTGAGATTCCCGTTTGCTCGGGAATGACGGTGTTACTTTATGCCATGGCCTTCTGTAAATTTGCATCCACGGCATCAATGAAGCCTTCAGTGGTGAGCCATTGTTGATCGGGGCCAACCAGCACGGCCAAATCTTTAGTCATTTTGCCTTGTTCAATGGTGGCTACTGTCACTTGCTCAAGGGTGTTTGCGAAATTTATCAGCTTGGAATTGTCGTCTAATTTGGCGCGGTGCTTCAAGCCGCCTGTCCAAGCATAGATTGATGCAGTGGAATTGGTGGAGGTGGATTTGCCTTGTTGGTGCAAACGATAATGGCGCGTCACTGTGCCGTGGGCTGCCTCAGCTTCAACGGTTTTGCCATCAGGGGTGAGCAACACGGAGGTCATTAAACCCAGTGAACCGTAGCCTTGAGCAACAAGATCAGATTGCACATCGCCATCGTAATTTTTGCAGGCCCAGATATAGCCGCCGGTCCACTTCATTGCGGAAGCTACCATATCATCGATCAGGCGGTGCTCATAGGTGATACCAGCTTTTTCGTAGTTAGCTTTGAACTCGGCTTCATAGACCGCTTGGAAAATATCTTTGAAGCGGCCGTCATAGGCTTTGAGAATTGTATTCTTCGATGAGAAGTAAACTGGCAATTTGCGTTGCAAACCATAGTTTAATGAAGCGCGGGCAAATTCAGTGATTGAATCGTCCAAGTTATACATGGCCATGGCTACGCCAGAACTTGGGGCCTTAAACACTTCACGCTCAATCACTTGACCATCATCGCCCACGAATTTCATGGTCAGCGTGCCTTTGCCAGGGAAGGTGAAATCGGTGGCGCGGTATTGATCGCCAAAAGCGTGGCGGCCGATGATGATGGGCTTGGTCCAGCCCGGCACAAGGCGCGGCACGTTTTGGCAGATGATGGGTTCACGGAAAATGCAACCGCCCAAAATGTTGCGTATGGTGCCGTTTGGCGATTTCCACATTTGCTTCAGGCCAAATTCTTTCACACGCGCTTCATCGGGCGTGATGGTGGCGCATTTCACGCCCACTCCATAAAGCTTGATCGCGTTGGCGGCATCAACGGTCACCTTGTCATCAGTGGCATCACGATGTTCCATGCCAAGGTCATAGTATTTCAAATCAATATCAAGATAGGGCAAAATCAATTTGGTTTTAATGAGATCCCAAATAATGCGCGTCATCTCATCGCCATCTAGTTCGACGACTGGGTTAGCGACTTTAATCTTATCCATAAAATTGCCTCTTGATATGTTAGTTTGATGGGGCGGCTATAGCAGGGGTGGGCACATGGAGCAATTCGCTTCAAGTCTAATGTGGGTCAATTTGCAAAATAGTTTTTGCAATTTGGTTTATCTCGATCTTGAGCGCATTTATGTGCGAGGTTTTCCAAGTTTTGGCCCATGCTTGAATGGCTTCAAAAGCACCACCAATAATGAAATCTAAATGCAGAGTGCTGTGGGCAATCCCAGCGGCTTTCAATTCTTGTGCCAAAGTAATTTTAGTTTGCGTTTTGAAGCGCGTGAGGATTGTTGATGCCGATGGTGTATTTACAATTCGAGAGAACAGCGCTCGATTTTGGGTGATGTGATCAATCAGCCAATTGAGTGTTGCCAGTTGATTTGGTGCTGCTGGTAATTCTGCATAATGCGGGAAATTTTCAGCCATCAGGCTTTCGAGTAATTCGCTGACTGTATTAAAATGCGCGTAAAATGATGAGCGCGCAACATTGGCTTTGTTGCAAAGCGCTTGAATGGAGATGTCGTTCCAGTCTGTTGTTTGGATAAGTTCAAACAGTGCCTGTGCCAGAGCTGATCTGGTTTTGGCAATGCGCCTATCAGGTGTTTTTTCCAACAATTTTGCCTTCATTGTTTGAAATCCTTCGTATCACTTAAAACTGCTGTTCTAAGAAAATTAACAGACGATTATCTGATTTCAGACAGGTGTTCAACAACCACAGGAAAGAAATTATGAAAAATCAGATTGAAGGTCAAAATTTATGGCACCTGCGTGTGGTAGTGCGTTATGGTCTTTACCCTCTGAGTTGGGTGTTGGTGCTTTTTGGTTTTCATCTCATTTGGACCACGCAGATTGATGCGCGAAAGATTTGGGGCATAATCGCCTTCAGCCAGCTTGTTACATATCTAATCATTGAATGGTTGGTGCCATATGAGGCGCGCTGGGCTATGAGTTGGAAATCGTTTTTGGCTGATTTACGTTTTGCAATTGCCAATGGCGCAATTGTTGGTGGTTTCACAGCGGCTTTGGCGTGGTCCACGATTACAATATCTGGTGATCTTACTGGCCAGGCACATACTTGGAACCCGGTGGTGCAGTTGCTGGCTTGTTTGCTTATTTTTGAAGCTGTAAATTACGCTTTGCATCGCGCCATGCATGAAATGCGCGGGCCGATTGGGAAATTTCTTTGGTCACTTCATGCAGCACATCATTTGCCGCCGCGGCTCTATGTAATCATGCACGCGGTGTTTCATCCGTTGAACGGCATTATTGTGCAAGGTTTGGCTATCACATTGCCAATCTGGTTGATGGGTTATGATCAAAAAATAGTTGCTATGTTTTTGATGATCAACGGGCTGCATGGTTTGATTTCACATTTTAATGTGGATGTGCGTATGGGCTGGCTGAATTATATTTTTGTGGGGCCAGAACTGCATCGTTATCATCACAGCGCCGATGTGAATGAAGCCAAAAATTATGGCAACACACTTTCAATTTATGATTGGATGTTTGGCACATTTGTCTATCGCCCAGGTGTTCCACCAGCAGAATTGGGTGTGAATGCTGCCGCTGGAATGCCAGCCTATGAACGCACATTTAAAGTTCTAGCGCTGCCATTTAGCGGCTAACGCATAGAAGCATTGCGCTGTTGGCTTTGACAGCTCAATGAGGCCATGGCAGGGAAGGGGGATGACCATTGACTCTCCCTCCCTGAATGCGCTTCGCTATCCAGCTTATGTGAAATATCTTGCCGCTTTGACGGCGCATAGTTTTGCGTTGCAGATTTTATCAGTGGCGGTGAGCTGGCAGATTTATGACATCACCCATTCAGCCTATTATCTAGCTTTAGTTGGCTTGGTGCAATTTTTGCCGGCTCTTCTCTTGGTTTTGGTCACGGGTCTTGTGGCGGATCGCTTTAACCGCCGCTGGATAATGGGCTTATGTTTTGTCGTTGAGCTGCTGTGCGCTTTGGCCTTGGTGATTTATTCACTAGGGCCGCAAACAGTGGTTTGGCCCATGCTGGCGGTGCTTGGGGTGCTGGGTGTGGCGCGGGCTTTTGCGGGGCCAGCGGCCTCGGCACTGTCACCAAATTTACTGTCGAAAGAGGCGCTTCCCAATGGTATTTCTCTGAACTCAATGACATGGCAAACGGCCAGCATTACTGGCCCCGTTTTGGGTGGATTACTTTATGGCATTGGTGCCGCAACGGCTTATGGAGTGGCACTTTCCCTTGCAGTTTTGGCCAGCATTTGCGTGGTTTTAATTGGCCATGTGAACCAGCAGATCAATCATCAAGATGAAGGTGGCATGGCCACATTGCTGGCAGGCTTTAAATTCATCCGCCATGAGCCTGTGGTGCTGGGCGCTATTTCGCTTGATTTGTTTGCCGTGTTGCTGGGCGGCGCTGTGGCGCTGATGCCGATTTATGCGCGTGACATATTAGAGGTGGGGCCGTTGGGCCTTGGTATGCTGCGCGGCGCACCTGGCGTTGGCGCAATTGCTATGGCTTTGTGGCTGGCAAAATATGGCATTAAAGACCGCGCCGGAGTGGTGCTGTTTTCTGCGGTTGCGCTGTTCGGATTATCCACTGTGGTGTTCGGCGTTTCAAGTTATTTGCCGCTTTCTATCGTCGCGTTAATGGCGATGGGGTGCTTTGATATGGTGAGCGTTTATGTGCGCGAAGTTTTAATGCAGCTATGGACGCCTGATAATGTGCGCGGCCGCGTGAATGCCGTGAACAGTATGTTCATTGGCGCTTCGAATGAACTGGGTGAATTCCGCGCTGGCATGGTTGCTTGGAAATTGGGCGCTGTAACCGCAGTTGTGGTGGGTGGTGTGGGCACTATGATGGTTGCCGCAGCTTGGGCACGCATGTTCCCGCAGTTACGGACGGCACAGAAGCTGGAAGAGAAGAGTTAGACTGCTACTTGCAGTTTTGGTCCTGTTATGAACCGTGTGGCGGCGACAATTACGACTATGGTTCCGACATAAGCTACCACCTGCAACACGGAAGGTTGGTCGCTATAACCAATCAATGTATGAATCATCAGACCAAAAATGCTTTTTTCGGAAAGTAGACCTGATGTGTCCCAAGCTGTGTTACCCAAGATTTCGACGATGCCAGCTTTTTCTAAAAATGAAACGGCTTGTGCGGCCATGCCTGCGGCCAGCAAGGTAATCATCCAGCTCGTTACTTTAAAAATGTGTCGTGTTGGTATTTTCAGCAGGCCAAGATATGTGAAAGCTGACATTATTGCTCCTATACCTAAACCTATAATTGCGCCAAGTGCAATGCTATTAACTGTGCCGCCGCCGCCAACTAAAACACCATAAAGAAACAACACAACTTCGGAACCTTCACGCAACACTGCGGCGCCAACAACAATAGCCAAAGCTGCCAAAGTTTGGCGGCCTTCACGCACCTCATTTCCGGTTTGCTTTAATTCTCCCGCCATTTCGCGGCCGTGAAGTGCCATCCATATATTGTGCCACGCGAGCATAATAACAGCGATGGCTAGAATGGTGGCATTGAAAATTTCTTGGCCAAAGCCATCAAAAAAAGTAGCAATAGTGCTGGTGAAAGCTGCAACAATGCAGCTTCCACCGATTCCACCGAGAACGCCCAAGCTGATCCATTTACGGCTGCCAGCAACATTTTGAGTTGCGGCCAAAACGATACCGATGATTAGACCAGCTTCAATAACTTCACGAAATACAATGATGAGGGCGCCTAGCATGATTATATCTTACTCAACGATTACATAGGCTTTGGCAACATCTTCTTGGAACTCATCAACGAAAAGATATTTGCCTGGCTTTTGGGCTTTAACCCGCACCACAATCGAAGAATTGCCAGCCGCAATTTTTTCAATGTCTAATTCTTTGGCTTCAAGTTCGGCAGGTGCTGCATTTTGATTATTCATTTTTATCATAAATGGCTTTCCAGCTGGCACTTTGAGTTCCAAAATGTCGAATGTCGCACCTTTTAAATTGATTTCATAGGTGATCATGTCTTCAGCTTGAACTGCTGGGGTGAGGGCCAAAAGACCTGCCAAAATAAGTGCGCGCATCTTAAATTCTCCGATGTTGTTGTAACCGACAAGAACACTCGGATATCTATCCCGAGTTATTTTGTCAACTATTATTCGTGCTTTGGATTTTAATGCACTGCGGCTATTTGAACCCATATGGCTGGCACAGATAAGACTCGCGAAATGACATTTGGTCCATCACCTTCGGTGGTGTTGGTAAACCCACAATTGGGCGAAAATATTGGCATGGCGGCACGGGCCATGGCCAATTTTGGCTTGGGGGATTTGCGGCTGGTGAGCCCACGCGAAGGTTGGGACCGTGAGAAGGCGGTGGGGGCGGCATCAGGTGCTGCCGAGACTGTGGAATTTATGACAATCCACTCAACGCTGGAAGATGGTTTGCGTGAATTCAATTTCATTTATGCCACCACGGCGCGGCCACGCGACATGGTGAAGGAAGTGATGACACCAGAACAGGCGGCGGGAGATATGCACAGGCGCATTGCGAGCGGCGAGAAGATTGCCATTTTGTTTGGCCGAGAACGTTGGGGGCTTTCCAATGATGAAATTTCAAAAGCAGATGTGATTATTTCCGCACCGGTTAATCCGGCCTATGCGAGTTTGAATATCGCGCAGGCGGTTTTGTTGGTGGGCTATGAATGGTTCAAGCCGCTGGCCACATCACTGGGGCAGGGCACTTCGGAATTGGACGCGTTGGCAGGGCCAGGCTTACGGATGCCGGGCACCGAGCTTGCCTCCAAAGAAATACTCTACGGCATGTATGATCATTTGGAAGAGGAACTGGCCACAGCGGGTTTTTTCAAGTCGCCTGAAAAACGCCCCACTGTGATGCGTAACATTCGCAACATGTTTGCCAAGGCGCAATTATCACTTCAAGAGGTGAAGTCTTTACGCGGCATTATTTCTTCGCTGACTAGAATGCATATCAGGCGCAAAGAGGGACAAGGTGAGTAAACCACGCATTCTGTTGTTTGACTCTGGTATGGGCGGCCTGACTGTGGCAAACGCTGTGGCCAAGCAAATGCCGGAAGCGCATTTGGTTTATTCGGCTGACAATGCGGGCTTTCCTTATGGTGCTTGGAAAGAAGATGCATTGCGTGAGCGGATTGTGAAAGTGTTGGGTGCTTTGGTTGCGCGCGCGAAACCCGACGTGGTGGTGATAGCTTGCAACACGGCTTCTACCATTGCGATGGCCGCCTTGCGCGATGCTTTTAAGGTGCCATTCGTGGGCACTGTTCCGGCGATCAAGCCTGCTGCCGCGCAAACCAAATCTGGCATCATCGGTGTTCTCGCCACACCTGGCACGGTGAACCGCGAATACACCCATTCGCTGATCCACACTTATGCATTTCACTGCAAAGTTTTTTTACATGGCGCACCGCGTTTGGCCGAAATTGCCGAGCAGAAATTGCGTGGGCATAAAGTGGACATGGAAGAATTGAAAGACGAAGTGGCCCCAGTGTTTAGAAAGCGCGATGGTGGCCGCACTGATGTGGTGGTGTTGGGCTGCACGCATTATCCGTTACTCACCGAAGAGATCGCCGAAGTGGCTCCATGGCCGGTGATTTATATCGATCCATCATCCGCCATTGCGCGGCGCGTGGCTGATGTGGCTGAGGAGACGCCGGTACATGGAGCCGATGACGATGTGCCGCCACATGGCACGGTGATTTTAACCTCGGCCAGAGGCGAGGCTTCGGAAACGCTGACGGCTTATGGCACGATGGGTTTTCCGCGCCATGAGGTTTTGGATTTGCCCGTCTAATCCCCCTTTTCAACTTTCACATTTGAGTGCAAGCTTCCCCCATCAGCAAGGGCAGGGAGTTACCCCATGATTATTTATCCTGATCTGGAATTGCGTAAAGGTCGCTTGGTCAATTTGATCCGCAACCGAATTGATAGTCCGCTGATTTATGATGTCGATCCAGTGGAAGCCGCCCATGATCTTGCGGCTCAGGGGGCTGAGTGGCTGCATGTTGTTGATCTTGATGCGGTGTTTAATGAGGGGGACAATACTGACCTCATCAAAGAAATTATCCGCAATGTTGGCTGCTCGGTTCAGGTGGGTGGCGCGATTAGATCGATTGAAAAAGTTCATAGTTGGATGGATGCAGGGGCTGGCCGCGTGGTGATTGCGACGGCGGCGGTTAAGTATCCGCATTTGGTGAAGGTGGCAGCGACCGCTTATCCTGATGCCGTTGTGGTGAGCATTGATGCGCGCGGCGGCTTTGTGGTGGTGGATGGCTGGACCACCACGACCACCTTCACGCCCATTGAATTTGCATTGCAGTTCAAAGATGTGGCGCTGGCGGCCATTGTGTTTACCGATATTGACAGCGACGAAGATTACCCTGACAGCACCATGGCTCATGCAGCAAGTCTTGCCGCGAAAATAAGAACGCCAGTGATTGTCAGTGGCGTCGTGAAAAGCCTCGATGATATTTCAACGCTGTCTTATCTACCCAACATCACCGGTGTAATCACCAGCCGCGCCCTATTTGGAGGAGCCTTCACCTTCGCGCAGGCCAACGCCATTGCGATGGAGCAACATCCAAAGACTGCGCCGTTTCGGTGAACGGTGCGACCAGATTAGGGCTTCTGGAAGTCTTGCCGTAGGACTTCCCGTGCTTGAGGTTCTGGAGATGGGGTTGTGAGTCTTTTCCAGAATTCTATTTATTGCATTTTAGGAAGAATAAGAATGAAGTCGACAAAAATTCTGATCTCGGTTCTTGTGGCATTACTTCTAGGAGGTTGCTGGTCGTCCGAATTGTCACGCGACGAAGCTCAAGCGGTTTTGGCAAAATTGTACAACTCAGAAGTACTTCCAAGCAATGTCGTCTCGTTTAAATCCTCAATACTGGTTTACAATATTTGCCCCAACGGTTTAAAAAGCGAGGGCGAGGCCGTTTCATATATAGCTAATGCGAAGGGTACAGTAGACGGTAAGAAATTATATTCTGTCCAATCCAACTTGATGGCACAACAATTGTTAAGGGTTGTTGGAATTGGCAGCTGTGACGCCCAGAGTTCTATGATTAAAATTTCTTTAGCTTTGAATCCAAGCCTTAAGAATTCAGAATTAAATTGCGGTGATGAAACTTGTGGGATCATTAGCGGTTATGATTCTTTCAACAGTATTGAAGGCATTACGCAAGCCTCAGATGCCAACTTTGAGCGGATTGTTGAGTTTACGACCATCAAAAAACAAACAGAACTTGGGAAAGCAGTATTTGGAATAAGCGATGACCAAATCAACCTACATTCAGCGAAGTTTCGCAAATATGATGATGGGTGGCGCTTGGTTTCAAATGATTGATTTGTGTTACCATCTGCTTTTCAGAGACCAATGCATCAAGCTGCCCTTGGAACAATAAAATCCAGTTTATCGCCCAACTTGCGGCGCTCGACTCGCAACTCATAATCGGTTTGCAGACCAAGAAATATACCTTCGGAAATTTTGTAATAACGAGCGAGGCGCAAATCTGTGTCGGCTGTTATGGCACGTTTGCCCAACACGATTTCATTGATGCGCCGTGGCGAAACTCCAATGGCTCTGGCCAGTGCGTTCTGCGATTGGCCGGATGGTTTCAAAAAATCTTCCAGCAGAATTTCGCCAGGGGTGGGGATTGGCAATAGGTCGGCCTTGCTTGCTTTAGTGGTAGTCGACAATTTCAACATTTCTCGCTTCTCCTTCTTCCCAATTAAAACATATGCGCCATTGATCGTTAATCCGAATGGACCATTGGCCTGCGCGTTTGCCGCGCAATTGCTCCAGTCTATTGCCCGGCGGTTCGCGTAAATCGCTAATGAAGACGGCGCGATTTAGATAAAGCAACTTACGCAAACCAATCTTCTGAACATCTTCTGGCAAGCGCCGCGATCGAATGCCTTGCCAGACAAGTTCAGTTTCACGATCAAGAAAACTTTGGATCATTGGAGTTTGTAACGTATAACGTTACGAATGTCAAATTTCATGCTTTGTAGTGTTTGACATCCCCCCCCACTTCCCCTATCACCCGCCTCATCAACAGGGCCTATGCCCTGTTTTTGCTTACCTGTGACGCGTTCATCGTGTCTGTCGGCTGGGAAACTGGTGGCTAGGAAGGTGGGTTTATTCGCTGGGGAATTATGGAAAAGTCGTTCGACTTTTCTGGTCAATTCTGCGGCAACCGTAAAATGGATAGAGCAAATGACAAAGCGTTTAGAAGCTAAGTATAAAATTGACCGCCGCATGGGCGAGAACATTTGGGGCCGTCCCAAGTCTCCTGTTAACAAGCGTGAATATGGTCCCGGCCAACACGGTCAACGCCGCAAGGGCAAGATTTCTGATTTCGGCACGCAGCTGCGCGCCAAGCAAAAGCTGAAGGCCTATTATGGCAACATCAGCGAAAAGCAATTCCGCGCCTCTTATGCTGAAGCTTTGCGCATGAAGGGCGATAGCTCTGAAAACTTGATTGGTTTGCTCGAACGCCGCGTGGATGCGCTGGTGTATCGTGGCAAATTTGCCATCACTGTGTTTGCTGCGCGCCAATTGGTTTCACATGGCCATTTGCGTGTGAACGGCAAGCGTTGCACCATTCCATCCATGCGCCTCAAAGTTGGCGATGTGGTTGAACTGACACCCAAGGGCAAGGAAATGGTTGCCGTGCAAGAAGCGCAAGCCACTGCCGAACGCGACATTCCTGATTACGTTGAATTCGACGTGAAGGCCGGCAGCGTGAAGTTGACCCGCGTTCCATCACTCACCGACGTTCCATACCCTGTGCAAATGCAACCTGCTTTGGTTGTGGAATTCTATTCGCGTTAATTCGCGAATCACAAAATCGAATTTGGACGGCGGGGGAAACCTCGCCGTTTTTATTTGCCCACTTTATTTGTCATCGCCGGATTTATTCCGGCGACCCATGGTTGATAAAGAGTATGTTGCGAGATGGTTTGCCGGAACAAGTCCGGCAATGACAAAATAGGTTATGAACAATGAGCGACTTATCAATCCGCATCGAAGACCTTGAGACGCGCGTGGCTCACCAAGAGAAAACCATTAGCGAGTTGAATGATGTGATCACAGCGCAATGGCGCAAGATGGAAGCGATTGAATTTCAGTTGCGAAGGTTGGGTGAGGAGATTCAGACGATGGATGGTGGGACAGCAGTTGATAGACCGCCACCGCATTATTGAAACGCCTGCGCCACCTTCGCATCGGCATAAGCAAAGCATCCTGCGATCGTTGGGCTGAGGGGCAAGTTTCTATAATTGCCTATCGAACCTTGCGCGTGGAGGCGGCCAGACAATCCGGTTTCATCGCCCGCCACAACCCAGATAAATCCAAAGCTGGTTTCGCGGATTGGCTTGGCTCCGGCATTCACCAGTGATGCAAAAATTTGGTCTTGAGGCGTACCGGGGTTGAACACGGCTAACATGGTGCCGCTGGCTTCGGCAGGCAAACGGCCTTCGCGCATGATGGCTGCCATGGCAATGAGCCAAAGCCCAATCACACTTGCGAATAGTGTCAGTGCGAATCTATGGCCTGGGAAACTCATACGTTCGCGAATGAAGCGGCGCGTTTTTCGACAATAGGCAAATTGACAACTGCCGCAAACACGCCAAGAGCAACACTCATCCACCACACAATGTCGTAGGATCCATATAGGTCATAAAGCTTACCGCCGAGCCACGCGCCAAGGAACGAGCCGATTTGGTGGCTGAGGAACACGAAGCCATAAAGTGTGGCCATATAGCGTGTGCCGAACATGACAATCACCAACCCCATGGTGAGCGGCACCGTGGAGAGCCACAGAAAGCCCATGGCAGCTGTGAAAATCAATGTGGAGGTTTGGGTTATGGGCAATAAGACAAAGCCTGCAATAGCGATGGAGCGGAGCAAATAGATTGCGCTGAGAGGCACGCGTTTATCACCACGCCCGCCGATGATGCCGGATGTGTATGAGCCTACCACATTGAACAGACCGATGAGCGCCATGGCGATGCCTGCGAATTCCTTGGTCAGGCCATGTTCAGCTAAGTATGGTGGCAGATGCACGGTTATGAAGGCGATTTGAAAGCCGCAAACAAAAAAGCCAGCAACCAGCAATTTATAGGAGCCATGGCCGAAGGCTGTGGTAATGGCCTTGCCCATCGAAAGATTTGTTTCATCAGCGCCACCTTTGGTAGCACTGGTGTTTTGCACCAGCAGAGGTGCAGCGAATGGAATGATTAGCAATGTTGAAGCGGCCAACACCAAGAGAGCGGTGTGCCAATCATAAGCGGCGATTAACGCGCCCACCAATGGCGAGAAGATAAATTGGCCGAGAGACCCTGACGCGGTGGCCAACCCAAATGCCCAAGAGCGTTTTTCTGGGGGCACGATGCGACCAAGGGCGGCCATGACGATGCCAAAAGATGACATGGCAATGCCAAGGCCCACAATAACGCCGCCGCCCAGATGAAAAATAAATGGCGTGCCAGCCACGTTCATTATCACAATGCCTATGGCATAAAGCACGGCCCCCACCATGAGCACGCGGGCCGAACCATAACGATCTGCCAAGGCGCCAGCCATCGGTGTGCCAATGCCCCAGAGCAGGTTTTGCAAGGCGATGGCCAATGAATAAGTTTCGCGCGGCCAGCCATGGGCTTCGGATATGGGTAGCGTGAATTGCCCGAAGGTGGAGCGCACGCCAAAATTTATGATGGCGACTATGCAACCTGCAACGAGGATGACGACAGGCGTGAAATACCAAGGGGCTTGTTTTGCGGTGTTTTCCATGAATTTACCTTACGCTGCTTTTTTTGAACTGCCAAATTCGGCCACGGCCACACCCGCGAGGATGATTGCACCTGCAACGAGTGTTGATGTTGTGATTGTTTCATGAAGCACGGCCCAGCCTGAGAGCACGGCCAGCACTGGAATGAGATAGAGCGATGCCCCCATGGTGGTGGAGCTTAAATGCGGCACCGCGAAATTCCAAGTGACCACGCAAATCACTGTGCCAATCACCGACAGAAAGAATAGCGAGAAAAAGGCTTGGCCATCCAACGCCAAAGCTGTTTGCAATGTGCTGGCCGAGAGGAATGCAAGCGATGGTGGCGCGCAGAGCAGCAGGGTCCACGCGGTTATTTTAAAGGTGCCATATTTGCGGATGAGCGGTTTGCTGAAGATCACATAGATGGCCCAAGCAATATCGCAACAAAGCAGGAGAATGCCGCCTGACATCATATCACCAAAATTCATATTGGAACCCATGTTGCCACCAAATAGAAACAACGTTCCGGCAAATGAAATGATGAGACCAATGATGCTGGCTGACGTTAGTCTATCGGTACCATTTGCCGCCGCGATTAGCGCAATCAACAAGGGCTGTACTGCAATGATCATGCTGCCGAAGGCGGTTGGCACATAAGTGTAGCCAAAAATGGAGCCTAGAAAATAGCCAAACATGCCGATCACGGCCACCACGAAGAGCCTGCCAAAATCTGCCCTCTCAATGTGAAAGCCTGACAGCAAGAAAAGTGGCAATGCGGCAAGCGCAGTAAAGCACATGCGAATGACCATGGCATCGGAAGGGCCAGTGGCAAGCGAGAATGAACGCACAAAGGCAGGGGCAACACCCCACACTAAAATAGTGAAGACGAGGGCAATGATGGCGCGGGTGGTGTTGGACATGCGGGCTTAATAGCATGACACATGGCCAGCACAATTGCGCGAACGACTTAGCTGTTATGCGCTGCGACGGCCTTTGCCACAGCGGGCCTTGCCATCATGGCTTTGCGGTGGGCCATGGTTTTTGGAATCTTGGTCACGTCCACACCATCGCTTTCAAGCCAGTTTGAAATGGTGAGCAGATAGGCATCGGCCACGGTGTAGTGATCGCCCATCACCCACGGTCCCCGGAGATATTCAGCTTCAATGATAGCAAAGCAATCCATCATGTTTTGGGGCACTTTAATTTTCAGGGCTTCAACCACTGCTGGGTCATCTGACCAACGCGAGCCACGCCGATTATGCGCGTGATGCGGGTGTACAGTAGAAGAGAGATAAGCATTGAAGGCTTGCATTTGCGCGAAGGCGAAGGGGTCTTTGCGCGACAATCTCATCTTTGGATAAATTTCGGCAATGAAACTGAGAATGGCAACATTCTCAGTGATCACACCTTGGTCAGTGATCAATGTTGGCACACGGCCTTTGGGGTTCAGCTTTTTATAGCCTGCGCTGTTCTGCTCACCTTCGGCGAAGTTCACACGGAATGGCGTGAACTCTGCACCTGCTTCTTCCAGCGCGATGTAAGGCGCCAAGGAGCAGGTGTTTGGTGCGTAATAGAGTGTTAGCATTAAGCAACCACACCCTTTTCTTCCATCAGCTGCTTCAATTCGCCGGACTGGAACATTTCCATCATAATATCAGCACCGCCCACAAATTCTCCCTTTACATAAAGCTGCGGCACGGTGGGCCAGTTGGTGTAATCTTTAATGCCTTGGCGAATCGCATCATCAGCCAGCACGTTTACATCTTTAAACGGCACGCCAAGGTGCTGCAGAATTTGCACCGAGCGCCCCGAGAAGCCACATTGTGGCATATCCACATTGCCCTTCATGAAAAGAACAACGTCATTGGATTTTACGGTGGTATCGATTTGGGTGTGAATGTCGGTCATTTTAATTCTCCAGAATAGTTGTGGTGAGCGCCAGCGCGTGTAACACGCCGCCCATGTTGCCTTTGAGCGCAGCATAGACCATTTGGTGCTGCTGCACACGGCTTTTACCTTTGAAGGCGGCAGAGGCCACGGTGGCGGAATAATGGTTGCCATCGCCAGCAAGGTCTTTAATTTCGACCACCGCATCGGGCATGGCATCGGTTATGAATTTTTCAATTTCAGGGGCAGTCATGGCCATGGGCTGTGGATTCCTTTGCTGCTTAAATAGGGCCGCACTCTTGAAATTACCAGTGGTGAGTTTGAGCACATGCAGTTCTGCAAGTCATTTCAACACCAAACGCGCGTTGACCACTTGACTTTAATGTGGAAAATCGATGTTCATAGATTTATGTCAATCGGATTTATCTTCAAATTTAGGGCTGATGGGTTATGTCTCGAACCAAGGAATATATTGGATTTGGCGGTTTAGTGCTTGGCATATTCTATTGTTGGATTTTATTAGACAGCACTTTTCAAAATATGAATTTTCTTACTGAAGGGGCCCCGCTCTACAGTTGGTATTTTGTGGCACGATCGGCCTTTTCTTTGGGGCTTGCGCTGGTCAGCGTAATTTTCTTTAATCAATGCCGCGAGAGTTCTGTTCTTGATCTCACATCTGATGGCGACGCAAAATTTAGAATTGTCGCTGCTTGGATCGCAGTTTTGTGTGTTTTGATTTCTGGGTTTATGATTGTTTTCACTCCACCCCTATTTAATGCACTTTCACTGGAAGACTCGGTGTTTGAAGATATTACTGCGGCGTTGTTATTGTTGAGCAGTGGTTATTTGATTGCGTTAGTTTTTATTTCAACACCAAAGCTGCAACGTTGGAGTGTTCGCAGCGTTTTGATATTGGGTTTGGCATTTGTTTTTTTTCTCATCGGCATGGAAGAGCTTTCTTGGATGCAGAGAATTTTTGATGTGGCAACGCCAAGCTGGCTTCAAGAAAACAATTATCAATACGAACTTAATCTTCACAATGTGGCAACAGCCAGCACCGAGAATTTGTTTTATGCGGGTAGTTTTGTGTTGCTCGCCCTTTATCCATTTGCGTCTTATAGTTCGCCAATCTGGAAGCATTTTAATGCCGCCGCTTTCTTGGTGCCAAGCAGATATATTGTGGTGTTGGGTGCTCTAACAACAGTGTTTTCATATGAGATGTGGAATATACTTTGGATTCAGGTTGCCTATTTTTTAGGATTGGCCATAATTTTTTTATTAGGCCGGAATGCTTTGCACCGTGGTAGAAATGCTGATTTCGTATTATTTAGCGTGGCGTTCATTACACTTATTGTTGTGCAATTTATTGATTTGAGTTTTGGGTCACTTATGGTGCGAAGATGGGATGACACGGAGTTCAAAGAACTTATTATCGCGTTCGGTCTGGCTGTATATGCCTATGAAATTGGTCAAAAAGTAAGAGCCTTAAAATCATTGCCAAGTGTCACTCAAGCTAGCAGCAAAATTCGACATAGTTTCTGATTGGATTAGAAGATGACAATTTCTCGCCGCCTGTTTCTGTCCTCAGCCCTGCTTTGTGCTGGCAAAGTGAATGTGCAGGCAAAAGAACTTTTCCCCATAAATATGAAAGAAGGTAGCGCCCTCGACTATAAATTTCGGATGCGCGAGATGGAATTTGAAACAGCCGAACCTGCTGGCACCATCGTTGTGGATCCGCGCAAGTGTTTTCTTTATCATGTGTTGGGCGACGGCATGGCTATGCGTTATGGCGTTTCACTGGGCAAATCGGCAAAAGCTTGGACGGGTGAAGTGGTCATTAAAAAAATGACAGAATGGCCCGTGTGGAAACCTGCTCCCTATCATTTGGAGCATAAGCCAGAACTTGCAAAATGGCTTCCTGACGGAATGCCGGGCGGGCCAGATAATCCACTGGGGGCTAGGGCGCTTTATCTTTACAAAGGCGAGGTGGACACTATCAACCGCATCCATGGGGGAGCCAAGCTGGAGTGGATTGGCAAAAAGGCCACAGCAGGATGCATCAGCATGTTGAATGTGGATGTGGCGCATTTGTATTCACAAGTGCAGGTGGGAACGCGTGTGGTGATGCTGGGGTGAGGCCCCGTCCTTAGCTGGCCATATAATTTGGAAACCAGCCTTCGTGGGCTACTTTTAGCTCGGCGATTTTGATTTCGGTTTTGCCGATTTTCATTGTGGGTTTTGCCGTTACGGAGCCAATGCGGATCACGTTTACACCAGCAGTTTGGGCTTGGTCCAAGATTTTTGTGGCTTCGTCTGCTTTGCAGGTGAGCACATAACGTGATTGGTCTTCGCTGAAGAGATGCTCGTGGGTCATGGCATCAAGGCTTGCCCCTAAGCTGGTGGGCAGGGCCATTTCGATGACTGCGGTTACCAATCCGCCGTCGGAAATGTCATGCACAGCAGTCACTTGACGGTGATTGATGAGATTTCGCACGAAGTCGCCGTGCTTCTTTTCGAGGGCCAAATCAACAGGAGGCGGTGCGCCTTCTTCGCGGCCATGGATTTCGCGCAGGTAGATCGACTGGCCCAAATGGGTGCCGTGGCCGCCGACCAGCAGAATGGCATCGTCGGCTGCTTTGAAATGCAGCGTGGTCATTTTGCTGAGATCACTCAACAAGCCCACGCCACCGATGGCGGGGGTTGGTAGAATGGCTTGACCATTGGTTTCATTGTAAAGCGAGACGTTGCCGGACACGACCGGATAATCCAGCGCACGGCAGGCGGCATCAATGCCTTTGAGGGCAAACACAATCTGGCCCATGATTTCGGGTTTTTCGGGGTTGCCGAAATTGAGATTATCGGTAATGGCGACAGGTGTGGCACCAACGCAGGTTAAGTTGCGCCAGGTTTCAGCCACGGCTTGCTTGCCGCCTTCGAATGGGTCTGCTTGAACATAGCGTGGCGTTACATCGGTGCAAACGGCGATGGCTTTGTTGGGGCCAACGCGCACCACGCCCGCTTCACCGCCGGGAATTTGTGCTGTGTTGCTGCCAATTAACGAGTCATATTGCTCCCACACCCAGCGGCGTGAACACATATCGGGGCTGCCGATGATTTTGAGGATGGCAGCTTTGAGATCAGCAGGCGCTGGCACATTGGTGAGAAGGGGCAGCTTTTTAGGCTCCACCCAAGGCCTATCATATTCTGGCGCTTCGTCACCCATTTGCTTGATCGGAAGATCAGCTTTCACTTCACCTTGATGTTTAATAATAAAGCGCAAGGTATTGGTTGTCTTGCCGATTATGGCGAAATCCAAGCCCCATTTATGGAAAATGGCTTCGGCCTGCTTTTCAAGTTCAGGACGCAAAACCATCAGCATCCGCTCTTGGGATTCGGACAGCATCATTTCATAGGCTGTCATGTTCTCTTCGCGGCAGGGCACTTTATCGAGATCAAGCTCAATGCCGAGATCACCCTTGGCACCCATTTCAACGGCTGATGAGGTGAGCCCAGCTGCCCCCATATCCTGAATGGCGATAACGGCACCCGAGGCCATCAATTCGAGGCAAGCTTCAAGCAGGCATTTTTCGGTGAAGGGGTCGCCCACTTGCACGGTGGGGCGTTTTTCGTCGGCCTTATCGTCAAATTCGGCCGAAGCCATGGTGGCACCGTGTATGCCATCGCGGCCCGTCTTAGCTCCGAGATAAACTACGGGCAGGCCCACGCCCTTGGCTTTAGATAGGAAGAGTTTATCAGCATCTGCAATGCCTACAGCCATGGCGTTGACGAGGATATTGCCATTGTAACTCTCGTGGAAGTTGACTTCACCGCCGATGGTGGGCACTCCGAATGAATTGCCGTACCCGCCCACGCCAGCCACCACGCCTGAAACCAGGTGGCGGGTTTTGGGGTGATCGGGTGCGCCAAAGCGCAATGCATTTAACGCCGCGATGGGCCTTGCACCCATGGTGAACACATCGCGCAAAATGCCGCCCACACCGGTTGCTGAACCCTGATAGGGTTCAATGAAAGATGGGTGATTGTGGCTTTCCATTTTGAAAATAATGGCTTGGCCATCATCAATATCAATCACGCCAGCGTTTTCGCCGGGGCCGATCAACACGCGCTTGCCTGTTGTGTGCAGCTTTTTGAGATGCTTCTTTGATGACTTATAAGAACAATGCTCGTTCCACATGGCTGAACAAATACCCAGTTCCGTCATTGTGGGGGTGCGGCCCAAGAGGTCGAGGAAGCGCAGATATTCATCAGGCTTCAAGCCATGGGCTTTGACGATGTCAGGAGTGATAGTTGGTTCGGCAACATGTTTCATCATGCCCGCCGTTTAGCTTTATTGTGCTCGATTCACAAACTTTATTCAGATTTTTGAGACCGCAAAATTGCCTCAGCTAATTTTACTGATGCTGCCGAGCTGCTCAAATTTTCATCGCTTGAACGGTGCTTCAATGCATCGTTCAATTTTCGCAGCGCCTTGGCGCGTTGCTCGTTTTGAAACGTCGTTTCAAATTGGTTCTTTGGCACAAGTTCTCTCCGTCTTTAACTCGCGCCCCCGCACTTGATTGCAATTTTATGGAGAGTCTGCTTGCAAATCTGTTAAGATCTGCAAGCACTTTTCACGGAGTGGAAACTTGGTTTTGAATTGCACAACGTCAAGCAGCAATTGCGCGATGACTTGCTAGGTCATTTTTAACTAGGTTAATGCGTTTCAATTCCATTGCCGCAGCAGATGGCTCTATACCGGGCTTCCAGAACATGTGAGCCACACGCTCGTTCAATGCCGCATTGGCAGACTCGAGAGTGGGATCATATTCTGGCTCTGCTTTGAATATGCTTTTGAATGCTGTGAACATTTTGAGGTCTCTCTTTGCAGAATGTGTTACATCTGCCCGCACTCGGAAGGTGCGGGCAGTGTCATTCAGCGGCAAAATTCAGCGTTAATCTAGTGTTAACGATCGGCAGGCTGAATCGCTGGTTACTGCAATGGCGCAGTGTTTAAGCTAGTTTGCGTAAAATCATTCACACAGGTTTTTCATGAAAAGTTTGATTGTTGGTGGCTATGGCACCTTTGGTGGCAGGCTGGTGGATTTGCTCGGTTAGGATCAGAATTTGCATAACACTGTGGTTGAACTTTCTTTGGCATTGCTTGACATCCGCATCAATTGAGACTCTTTTGAGTGGGCGACCTACAAGGAGTTTTCATGAACGATGTTACCAAAACAATTGCGGCACGCCCGAACTCGATAAATTTGGATTCGAGCCAATGTGCGGTCATCGTTGTTGATATGCAGAATGATTTTGGTTCAGTAGGCGGCATGTTTGAGCGAGCGGGCATTGATATAGCGCCGATCGTAGCGGCGGTTGATCCCACTTCAAAAGTATTGAAAGCTGCACGGGCTGCGAAAATTCCCGTAGTCTATTTGCAAATGCAACATCGCCCTGACATGGCAGATATGGGGGCAGCGGATTCACCCCATCGCCTGCGTCATGCGCGCCTCTCAGTTGGCGAAAAGATGATCGCGCCGGATGGGAAAGAAAATCGCATACTGATAGCTGGTGAGTGGGGCACACAAATTTTAGATGCACTAGCGCCTGAGGCTGGTGACTATGTCGTGCCGAAGCACCGCTTCAGTGGGTTTTATGAGACTGAGCTGAATACTATATTGCAAAGTCTAGACGCTAAACATTTGATATTCACAGGTTGCACGACAAGCATCTGTGTGGAGTCCACCATTCGCGATGCAATGTACCGCGATTATCATTGTGTGTTGTTAGAGGATTGTACTGCTGAGCCTATTGGCTATGGCAATTCGCGTAGCAACCACGAGGCATCTTTGCTGACGATTGAAGTGTTGTTCGGTTGGATTTCGGATTCGCAGAAGTTTATTGATGCCGTGGCCTAAAGTTTAAGCGGCCAACAATCCTTCAAACAGTGGACGGCAATCCATTTTACCGTGGATCGGCTCGATCATGTTTTCGGGATGCGGCATCATGCCGATGACGTTTCCCGAAGCTGAGACGATTCCGGCAATATCATTGGTGGCGCCATTTGGGTTGGTGCCTTCAGCATAGCGGAAAACTACACGGCCTTCGCCTTCGAGGGCCTTGAGCGTTTCGGCGTCGCAAAGGTAATTGCCTTCGCCATGGGCTACTGGGCAGGAGACGATTTGGCCTTTGGCCATTTTATTGGTAAAGAAAGTCTGGTTATTTTCGATCGTTAATTTCACTTCGCGGCAGACGAATTTCAGTGCTGCGTTGCGGGCCAGAACGCCGGGCAGCAGGCCTGCTTCGGTGATTATTTGAAAGCCATTGCAAACACCCAGAACTTTGAGTCCTTTCAAGGTCTTGGCACGAATATCTTGCATAATGGGTGAGCGTGCTGCAATCGCCCCGCAGCGCAAATAATCGCCGTAAGAAAAACCACCTGGAACGACCACAAGATCAACATCCGGCAGAGTTGCCTCAGTGTGCCATACAGAAAGGGGCTTCACGCCCGTGGTGGCTTCGAGGGCTAACATCATATCGCGTTCGCGGTTGATGCCGGGGAAGGTGATGACGGCTGATTTCATTTCTTATTCCTCACCCTGAGGTGCTCCGCCTTAGGCGGGGCCTCGAAGGGCCTTCGGGGTTGGCAATAGCTTCGAGGCTCGTCTTCGACGAGCACCTCAGCATGAGGTTTAACTCAATTCGATGTCGTAGTTTTCAATAACCGTATTGGCAATCAGCTTTTCGCACATTTGTTTGATGGCGGCTTCGGCTTTTGTCCTGTCCGTTTCTGCTACATCAATTTCAAAATATTTGCCTTGGCGCACGCCGTTTACGCCAGCAAAGCCGAGCGAACCCAATGCGCCTTCGATGGCTTTGCCTTGGGGATCTAACACGCCGTTTTTGAGGGTGACTTTGATTTTGGCTTTCATGTTTATTCGTCCGTGTCTTCTGTCTTCCCTCTCCCCTTGCGGGAGAGGGTGCCCGAAGGGCGGGTGAGGGGTTGGTGGATGCGAGTCCTGCTGCCAGCAGCCCCCTCATCCTAGGCATTTTCGAAGAAAATGCTTAGCATTCGCGCCACCTTCTCCCGCTAGGGGAGAAGGATAACACGTGTTAGTCAGTCTTAACCAGTTTTGGTTTGCTGCGTTCTGGTTGTTCGTTGGGTTGGATAATGCCTAAACGCCGTGCCACTTCGTGATAGGCTTCAACCAAGCCACCCATATCGCGGCGGAAGCGGTCTTTGTCCATCTTGTCCAGCGTCTTGGTATCCCAGAGGCGACAGGAGTCTGGGCTGATTTCATCGGCCAGCACCACGCGCATCATTTCGTTTTCAAACAATCTGCCGAACTCGATTTTGAAATCGACCAGCTTAATGCCGATGCCTAAGAACAATCCGGTGAGGAAATCATTGATGCGGATGGCCATGTGCATCATATCATCAATTTCCATTGGCGTTGCCCAACCGAACGACGTGATGTGTTCTTCGCTCACCATCGGATCGCCCAGTGCATCGTTCTTGTAATAGAACTCAATGATGGAGCGGGGCAGCGGGAAGCCTTCGTCGAGGCCAAGTTTTTTGGCCAATGAACCAGCGGCCACATTTCTCACCACCACCTCAAGCGGGATGATTTCAACTTCGCGCACCAGTTGTTCACGCATATTGAGGCTTCGCATAAAATGCGTGGGAATGCCGATTTCGTTCAGGCGCGAGAACAGATACTCACTGATGCGTTGATTTAAAACACCTTTGCCTTCGATCACGGCTTTTTTTTCCGCATTGAAGGCGGTGGCATCATCCTTAAAATGGACAATAACCGTTCCTGGCTCTGGACCCTCATAGAGAATCTTGGCCTTGCCTTCATATATGCGGGTTCGCTTGCTATTCATGGAGAGAATCCTCATCGACACCCTAACTCTGAAACCTATTTAGCACGGAGGCCCAATTCCCCTAGAGGAACTTGCTGCCGTTGTGGATAATTTGGTGCGTCATAGCGCGATATATTGCGCTGCACAATGCTTTATGTAGTGTTGAATGAGTTGATTTGCTACGGGCGCATGGCTATCTGAGACTCACTAATTTTGATTTGGAGTTTGCAAAATGTCGACATTTGATAAGCGTGAGCAGGGTTTTGAGAGCAAGTTTGCTTTGGATGAAGCAAATCTGTTTAAAGCAACAGCGCGCCGCAACAAGCTTTTGGGGGCTTGGGCTGCCGAGAAACTTGGTCTTTCAGGAGATGCTGCCACAGCTTATGCCAAAGATGTTGTGATGGCTGATTTTGAAGAAGCCGGCGACGAAGATGTTATTCGCAAAGTTGTGGCTGATTTCGCAGCTGGCAAAGTGAATGTGTCGGATCAAGAGATTCGTTCGGCGCTGGATAAACTGATGGCAACAGCCGTTGATCAGATAAAAGCAGGCTAAATTATGAGTAGCTTGCGGGAAAGACTACATGACGGCAAGCCGTTTTTGTTCACATGGTTGAGCATGGCTGGCGCACAAATGGCTGGTCAGATTGCTCGCCTGCCTTTTGATGGCGTGTGCCTTGATATGCAACATGGCATGATGGGTTTTGGCGATGCGGTGCCAATGATTGCTGCTGTAGCTAATGTGGGTAAAACACCTATTGTACGGGTTTTGTGGAATGACCCTGGCTTGATAGGGCAGGTTTTGGATGCAGGTGCCTCTATAGTGATTGCGCCGATGATCAATAGTGTTGAGCAGGCAAAAGCTTTGGTGAAGGCTGCAAAATATCCACCGATGGGCCAGCGCAGTTGGGGTGGCTACACCATGGTGCAGGTGGCCAAAATGACACCGGGCGAATATCTTAAAATGGCAAATTCCACCACAATGATTTTTGCGATGATCGAAACGCGTGAGGCGCTTGATTTAGTGGATGAGATTGCAGCAGTGCCCGGGCTTGATGGGTTGTTCGTGGGGCCCAGCGATTTATCGATAGCGCTTTCTAATGGAGCCGGAATTAACAAGACTGCTCCTGATGTGTTGAATGCCATGGATAAAGTGGCTGCTGCCTGTAAAAAAAATGGTTTGGTGGCTGGCGCATTTGCGGGAACGCCAGATGTGATGAATGAGTATATCGAACGCGGCTTTAAATTCTTGACCGCAGTGGTTGATGTTGACTTGCTACGTCAAGGTGCTGAAGCGGCCCTTAAAGGTGTGAAGTGAGCAAACTTGATCCAGCACATGCGGCCATTCTTGATCGCTTGATTGATATGGTTCATGCGGCTGGACCAATCTCTGCGCAGACGGATAAATACTTTACCAACACAGCGCGTATTGTGGATGCCCATGGCGACCTGAGAGTAACATTCGCCGTGTTTATGCGAAGGCGTGTGGTGGCGGCATTAGAGCCCGCTATTCGCTTGATCAGCCGCTTTGTGCCTGATGCAAAAATTACGCGTTTTGTGGAAGAGGGCGAAGTGGTTCCTTCCGAACATAAACTGATGGAAGTGACTGGCAGCATGAAGAAGCTTTCAGAAATTGAAACGCTACTTTTGCAAAAAGTGGGGTTCCCTTGCGTGAGTGCTAACAACGCTTACGAGATGTGCAGGGCTATTCCTTCTGCTGGATTTATGGATATGCACGCGCGCCATGGATCGGGTGCGGAGATGAACATACTGGCCGCCTATGGTGCCATGGTGGGCAGCCATGCTGCGAAAAAAGCAGATGCATCTGTTAAAGGTTTTATTGGTTCATCACAGGATTTAACATCCCCATTTTTTGGTTCAGAGCATGGTATGGGCACCATGCCACATGCCTTGGTTGGCTATGCGGATGGGGATGTTTTGTCGGCCTTGAAGATGTTTGCTGAAACTTTGCCGGACGCAAAATCGCTGATTGCACTTGTTGATTACACGGGTGAGGAAATTAAAGATTCACTGCGCTGTGCCAAGTGGTTTTATGACGAAGCTAAACTTGGCGGGCAGGGCAAAACTTTTGGCATCAGGCTGGATACGCATGGCGGGCGTTTTGCCGAGGGTTTGGATTATGAAAAATCCGTCGAAGTTGTGGGCCACTGGCTGAAGGTGCTGGGCGAATATAGCATCGTGGAAACAGTGCTTGGGGGCCGTGCGTTTCAAATGGACCCCGGCAACATTCTTGTCGATAAAGTGCGGCGCATATTGTTTGGTAAAGGTGTTTCGGTTGCCTCTATCATTCATGCGCGCTTGGCATTGGATGAAGCTGGATATAGAGCCGCTATGATTGTTGGGTCATCTGGGTTTGATCCACAGAAATGTCAGATTATGGCGGCGGCGAAGGCCCCGATTGATATGGTGGGCACAGGCAGTTTCTTGCCCGCGACATTAACCGAGACTTATGCAACAGCTGACATCATTGCTTATAACGGTGTTAAACGTGTGAAAGTGGGCCGCGAGTTTTTGCTTTAAAAGTATGACAATTGCACGAATCTGATTTTACTGTAATAAAAGCAGACACTGTTTAGCGGGGGCTAATTCGGTTGGAGGATATTCGTGAAGAAAATAATTTTGATGCTTCTCAGCGTCTTTTTGATTGCAGGCTTTGTTTCTGCACCTAGTTATGCCAAATCTTCTCATGCAAAACATCGTGTTGTTCGCAAGCCTGCGCCGCCCCCAGTTGTTATAGCTAACATTGATATTTCTTCACAAACCATGAGTGTTCGGGTGAATGGTTGGCCAACAGCTTATTGGAAAGTTTCTACGGCGCGCGCAGGTTATCATACACCGCGCGGATCTTACCGCGTTACGCGGACAGCTAAGGTTTATTTCTCAAAGAAGTATGACAATTCACCGATGCCAAACTCAGTGTTCTTTTATGGTGGCTATGCCATTCATGGCACGGGGCACATCAAGAATTTGGGAAGACCAGCATCGCATGGTTGTGTGCGTCTGCACCCTTCAAATGCGGCGGCATTTTTCGCAATGGTGCAGCGCTATGGTGCATCTCGTACGCGGATAACTTTGACGGATTAAATGACCCGCGTTGCACTCATAACCGGCGGTGCTCAAGGCATTGGGGCCGCCACTGCGAAGCAGTTTTTGAAAGATGGGTTTGCTGGCGTTGTGTTGCTTGATCGCAATGCAGAACTACTTCACTCTCAAGCGCAGGCTTTGCAAAAACTGGGGCGCGTAGAAACCTTAACTGCTGATTTGCGCGATGTTGCAACACCTACCAAAGCAGTGGCTTTTGCGATTGAAAAATTTGGCAAATTAGATGTGTTGGTCAATGCGGCTGGTAGCACGGTTCGCGGTGGCATTGCCGATACAACTCTGGAATCATTTCACACTTTGTTTGATGTGAATGTTAAAGCGCCGCTGTTTCTGATGCAGGAGGCCGCCAAGCATATGGTGGCAGCCAAGACTGGTGTGATTATCAACGTGGCTTCCATGATTGCTTATGGTGGCCCGCCGAATTTGGCAACTTATAGCGCTTCAAAAGCGGCATTGGTGGCGTTGACAAAACATGCAGCCAATACCTTTAAGCGCGATGGGGTTCGGGCTTTTTGCGTCAATCTTGGCTGGGTGAATACTGAAGGTGAACACGCGCTACAAACTGAGTTTCATAAACTTCCAGAAAATTGGCATGAGATGATTGGCAAACGTATGCCTGCTGGCCGCTTGATTGAGCCAGATGATGTGGCGGGGCTTATGGCTTATTTGGTGTCTCCGTCTGCGGCCATGATGAACGGGGCAGTTATTGATTATGAGCAAATGCCGGTGGGTGCTTTTGATGTTCACCCAGCTCTAAGCCCAGAGTAATTGGCTTCTTTCTATTTAATTTGACTTCCGAATTAAATCACGATTACACTCAAATTGCAGTGAGTTTGAGAGGTAGTATGGTGATGGAATATGAGGTCAATCCTGAATTTGCCATTACAGATGAAAAAGCGCTTCGAGGCTTGTTTGAAGCGACGCATGATCTGGCTGCAATAAAGTCACAACCGTTACTCGACAAGCACGCGCAATCCTTCATCAAGCGTTCACCCTTCCTGTGCATAGGCACTCAGAATTTGGATGGCAGAGCTGATGTGAGCCCGCGTGGCGATCCGGTTGGCTTTGTGCAAATTCTTGATCAACACACGTTGGCGATCCCTGATCGACCCGGCAATAACCGCCTGGATACGCTTGCTAACATTATCGCCAACCCCTGTGTTGGGTTGTTGTTCATTATTCCAGGATTCGACGACACTTTGCGCGTGAATGGACAAGCCAGTTTGGTGACTGATCCTGAAATTCTGAAACGCATGAGTATCAATGAGCGTGTTCCAAAAATCGCTATTGTGGTCAAAGTGACTGAAGCTTTTCTGCATTGTGCCAAAGCATTTCGCCGCTCACATCTATGGAGCCCTGATCACTTTCAAGATCGCAGTGAGTTCCCGTCGCTGATGAATATCCTTCTGGACCAGACAACAGGGGTGCCAAGCGATAGTGATGAGATGCGTAAAATGGATGAAGGACTTGAAGCGGGATATAAGACGTCAATGTATTAGTTCACTATCCCAGCTCCAGCACCACAATCTCTGGCGGGCTGCCGAAGCGGATGGGCATGATGCTGCATCCTAAACCACCTGAGACAACCAAGTGTCTGCCATCCTCAACAATATGGCCATAGGCGAAACGATTGCCATATTGCGATGGCACGACCAAGGCTTTGCCGAACAATCTAATCTGCCCGCCATGGGTGTGGCCGCTTAATGTGAGCGAAACACGTTCAGGTATTTCGGTGAAAAGATCAGGCTCATGGGCCAAATGGATGATGGGAGCATCGTCGGTGACTTGAGCTAAGGTGGCCGGCAAATCAGCACGGCTTTCAAAGCGCCAGTTTGGCTTTCTGATGGCAACGGATGAAGCCGTTCCTGACAGCCAGAAAGGAGCTCCATCTTTCACAAGTTGTACGGCTTTGTTTTCGAGCACAGGAATGCCCGCATCTTCAAAGACCTTTTGTGCGATTGTTGGTCCATGGCCCAGTTTTTGCGCGTTAAGATCATCCCACCAATCATGGTTGCCACAGATTGCGAATGTTCCCAGCGATGAGCGCAATTCTTTGGCGGCATTGGCAGCATGTTGCACGGGCACTGTGCCTGTGCGAAAGAAATGCCCAGCAACATAATCACCCATAAGCAAATGCAAATCTGGTTCAATCGCGTTCGCCGTTTTGATAATGTTTTGCCAACGGCTGAGCGGCATGTGGGGTTCAACCAAATGCGGATCCGCCAGCATCACCACGCGCAGCTTTAATCCTTCTGTCCAGCGCGGTGGCGTGAATTTATAAGTGACGGTCCGCAGGCGGAAGCCTGGTTCGATAATTGCCGCATAAGTGAAAGTGCTGAGGCCTCCCAGCGAAAGGCCGCCCAACCATTGCAAAACTTTTCGTCTATTGATCATATTGCTGCCCTAGAGCGATGCTGTGGCGGAATCGCGGCCAGTTTGCGCTTCGGCCAAACACCAATCACGAAAGGCGTTTACGATGGGCGCATCTTTCGTATCCAGCCTTGTGATGAGATGATAGGAAAATGCGCTGGGGGCTTTTAATGAAAGTTCAAAAGGTTTGACTAAACGGCCCGCCGCCAAATCATCAGCCACCAAATTAGAATCGCCAAGTGCCACGCCCTGTCCATCCAATGCGGCTTGAATGCCGAGTGAGGTTTGGCTGAAATGCAATCCGCGTTTATCATCGAAATCCATAATGCCGGCGGCTTGCATCCACATGCGCCAATTGGGCCACAGTGAGCCTGCATCCCAATCCAAATGAATCAATGTGTGGCGCAATAAATCGCGTGGTGTGCGTAAGGGCTTTTCTTTGGTGATGAGGGCAGGGTGGCAGACCGGCGATAAAGTATCGCGGAACAGCAAATCTGAACGCAAGCCCTCATATTTTCCGGCACCAAAGCGGATGGCTACGTCAATATCGTCTCGGTTAAAATCTACCAATGCGCTGGACACATCGATGCGAACATCTGCGCCGGGGAAAGCGGCAAGAAAACCATCCAAGCGCGGCACCAACCATTTAGCTGCCACTGATGGCGTTGACGTGACGCGAATTTGATTGCGGTTCTCCAAGCGTTTGATGCGGTGCAATGCGCGCGTGAGCACTTCAATTGATTCATGGGCCGCGGTGTATAAAATTTCACCCTCACGCGTGAGGCGCATGGTGCGGCTGGTGCGAATAAACAGCGTGATGCGAAGCTGGTCTTCCAACTCTTTAATCTGATGGCTGATGGCGGCGGGCGTTACACCCATTTCATCGGCGGCTTTGGTGAAACTCAAATGATTTGCGGCGGCATCAAAGGCGCGCAGAGAGCGAAGGCCGGGGAAGTGTTCAATCATGGTTTAAATGTGCTCATCTTCAAATTTAATTTGATGATCATATGAAAATTAGTCGTTTTACTGCTAAAATACAACGGTCTATATATCAATTATCAACAAAAGTTAATGAAAGTTAAGAATTATGACCCGCGCCATCAACCTTGCCCTTTCCCACATTGAAGCCCGCAGTTTTGCGTTGCCAAGCTTTGAGCGTTTGCGCTCAGCAGTGGCCCGTGCCACGCGCGTTGATGCAACGGCAGTGGCAATCTATTCCAACAATGAAGCCATCCGTGGTTCTTCGCGCGGTTGGATGGTTTAATATATTCCAAGTTTACCCTCGGTGATAAACTCAACCGCCTGCTTCTAAACGCAGGCGGTTTTTTTATTTGCCCTTCCACACAGGTTTGCGCTTTTCAGCAAAGGCCTTGGCCCCTTCGAGCTGATCTTCGCTGGAATAGAGCTTGTCGACGGTTGCCAGTTTGCGCTTGGTCACGAGATCAAAGGCTTGTTGCACGGGCAGGTGGGCCGTCTCTCTGGCTATTTGTTTGATGGCAGCGAAGACGAGCGGAGGGCCATTCGCCAATTGATCGGCCAATTCGCGCGCACGGGCCATCAGGTTTTCAGGCTTCACCACTTCATTGATAAGGCCCCAATGTTTAGCCTCAGTTGTATCAATGCGGCGGCCTGTGAACAGCAGCTCCATGGCCACATGATAAGGAATGCGGCGTGGCAGCTTTATGGTGGCGGCATCGGCCACGGTGCCGGAATTGATTTCGGGCAGGGCGAAGGTTGCGTGTTCCACAGCGATGATAATGTCGCAAGAAATCATAATTTCAAACCCACCACCAAAGGCAAGGCCGTTGACAGCACAGATCACCGGCTTGTTGAGGCCGGGCAATTCCTGCAAACCGCCAAAGCCGCCCACGCCATAGTCAGAGTCTGGTGCTTCGCCGAGTGCAGCGGCTTTTAAATCCCAGCCGGGGCAGAAGAATTTATCGCCAGTGGAGGTGAGGATGGCCACGCGCAATTCAGGATCGTCACGGAAGTTGGCAAAAATATCGCCCATGATGCGCGAGGTTGCTGCATCAATGGCATTGGCCCTGGGGCGATCTATGGTGACTTCAAGAACTGGGCCGCGACGGGTGGTGTGAATGGGATTGGTCATGGCTTCCTCATTTTTATGAGCGCATCAGCGGCGATGGCGCCTTGGGGCAGGACGAAGAGGGGATTGATATCGAGTTCTTCGATATGGTCTTTATAAGCGGCAGCGAAGGCACATACGGACTCGATGGCAGCGATGGTGGCTTGTTGATCGCCGGATTTTCCACGGAAGCCATCAATAAGTTTCCACACTTTCAAACTCTTCAGTCCACGGATGATTTCATCTTGGGTGGTGGGCAGGAGGAGGGTGATAGAGTCTTTGAGGAGTTCCGTGAAAATGCCGCCTGCACCAATCACCAGTGCAAGGCCGAATTGTGGATCACGCGTAATTCCGATGATGAGTTCGGCTATGGCCCCTCGCACCATTTTTTCGATGAGGAGTTCATTGCCCAACTTGGCCATGCGCGTGGTGGCGGCTTCAACTTCGGTTGCGGTTTTGAGGTTGAGGGCAACACCACCCATTTCGGTTTTATGCAGAATGGTGGTGGAGGAGATTTTAACGGCGACGGGGTAGCCGAGTTGGTTGGCGGTTTTTACTGCATCGGCTGGCAAACAAATTTGACCACTTGGAATTGTCAGACCAAAAGTTTTGAGAAGCTGTTTCCCCTCATATTCCGTCATCACCCCCAACTCCGTCATCCCTGCGAAAGCAGGGACCCAGCTTTGTACTGGACTGGTAGTTTGCAGCTTAGCTGGGTCCCCGCTTTCGCGGGGATGACGGTTTAAGAGAGTGGTATGATTCCAATTATTTCCAATAAACCCCGCCGCTTCAAATGCCGTCAGCGCATCATCCAGTCCCATCATCGGTGTGATGTTTTCGGCGCTCAATTGGACCGCCATTTCTAGAGGCATCGACTCCGGCAGGCTCGCTACAATGACTGCACGGGAATTGTTGGCCTTGGCTGCGGCGGTGAATGCACGAGACGTTTTATACCACGCGGCTGGGTTCATGTGAGGGTGGGTGGGCACATCCAAAATTAACATGCCCACATCATAGCCACCCGAAAGTGTGGCGGTGAAAGTGGCTTCGAGTTTGGCCTCGTCACCCCAAATGAAAGTGTGATAGTCGAGCGGATTATCAATCGACACGAACTCATTAAGCGTTGCCGAAACGCGTGATTTTGTTTCAGCGTTAAAAGGCGGGAAGGAGACTTTTTTCTCCAACGCCATATCCGCCACCAAAGCGGCCTCACCGCCAGAGCAGCTCATCGACACCAAGCGACTGTCATTCAAGGGGCCGCCATGATGCAAAAACTTTAACGTCTCAGCAAAAGCTGTCACCGATTTCATACGGGCAATGCCGTGGCGCTCAAACAGTGCGTCATAGAGATTATCAGCACCTGAGAGCGACGAGGTGTGGCTCATAGTAACTTTGGCACCTTGTTCGGAGCGTCCTGTTTTTAAGGCTACAACTGGCTTCTTATGTTGGCGGGCGATTTCGGCGGCGCGGGCGAAGGCGGGAATATCTTTCAGGCCCTCAATGTGCAGGCCAATGGCCGTGATGCGATCATCCTGCGCCAAGGCTTCCAACATGCGGGCCATATCCACATCGGCTTGATTGCCGATGGCGAATAATGAAGCCAAGGGCAGGGCGCGGTTGCTCATGCCGAAATTGCAGGCGATGTTTCCGGATTGGGTGATGATGGCCACGCCTGATCCACGGATTTTTAATCCATGCTCATCGGGCCACAGCGCGCAGCGTGAAAGCGTGTTCACAAAGCCATAACAATTGGGGCCGAGCAGGGGCATTCCATTTGCAGCGCTGAGAAGTTCGGATTGAAGTTCGGTTGCTCCGGCCTCAGCAAAGCCAGCGGCATAAATGACAGCACCCCCGCAATTTTTGGCACGCAGCTGGCGCACGATTTCAACAGTGGGTTCACGCTTCACGGCGATGAAGGCCGCGTCGAATTCGCCAGTGATCTCATCAACTGTTTTCACCGTGGCAATGCCGCCCAGTTCTTCGCGCTTGGGATGGACTGCCCAAATTTTACCAGTGAAGCCCAATTCACGCGTGCGCGTGATGGCGATGGCACATTCATTGCCACCAATGAATGCGATGGATTTTGGGTTGAGGAGGCGGGTGAGTGTCATGTGAAATTCAAATCTTTTCCCAAACGGAAACATGGGCTTTGCTGCTATCGTCAAATAGATTGTTGTTCCAATCAGCGTAGCGTGAATGTAACTTCATGCCCGCAAGCTCGGCCATTAAATCCAATTCTGAGGGCCACACATAACGGAAGGGAATGGAGTTGGAGTGGCTGGTGCCATCAGCGGCGATATAAACATGATGCGATGTTAATTTTTGCGACGCGGTTTCATAAGTGTCGAACCCAATATGGCTGCTCGACACATCTGATGGAACTGCAATTGCGCCCGGCGGATAGAGACGCAAAGCTGGCACCATAACTTCTACAACAAATTTTCCACCCTTCTTCAAATGCTTCGACGCATTGCGGAAGCACTGCACTTGTGCTGTTTGCGTTGTGAGATTCATAATGGTGTTGAACACGAGATAAACCAGCGAGTAGCTGCGGCCCATTTCAGTTGTGGTCATATCACCTTGACGCACATCGAGAGCACTGCCGCCGGGTTTCTTCTTTAATTCTCCAATCATATCAGGTGAAAATTCGATGCCATCAACGCGTAGACCCGCCGCTTGCAATGGCAGCGCAATGCGGCCTGTGCCGATTGCAAATTCAAGGCAATCGCCGTCGCTTGCGAGTTCGACAAGCCTTTGCAAAGTTGGTTCCAAGTTTTCTGGGGCGAAACTTGATGCGACACCTTCATCATAGTTCACCGCAGCTTTACCAGCGAAATGATCAGGTTGCATCTCAACCGCCCAATGGCCGGAGCAGGGCACGGCTGATGATGTGGCGTTGAATTTCACTTGTGCCTTCCCAAATGCGCTCAACCCTTGCATCGCGCCAGATGCGCTCTAGGGGCAAGTCACTCATCAGGCCCATGCCGCCGTGAATCTGGATGGCTTCATCGGCGATGAAGGCCAACACTTCGGTGGATTTTAATTTGGCCATGGCCATGTCCATTTCAGTGACGGTGCCTTGATCATATTTCCATGCTGCTTCTCTGGTGAGAAGTTCGGCGGCTTTGAGTTCCACTGCCATATCAGCAAGCTTGAATGAGATGCCTTGGAATTTGCCGATTTGCTGGCCAAATTGTTCGCGGTCCACGGCATATTGCAGGGCGTGTTCCATGGCGCGTTCAGCGCGGCCCAAGCAGGTGGAGGCCACTTGCAGCCGCGTGGCACCCAGCCAAGAATTTGCCACTTCAAAACCCTTGTGCAGCTCACCTAAAATTTGCGATTTATGCACGCGGCAATCTTGAAATTCTAAAATGTTGTTTGGGTAGCCGCGATGCGAGACATTCTTATAACCGTCGCGCACCGTGAAACCTTTGATGCCTTTGTCGATGAGAAACGCAGTAATCAATTTCTTTTTGCCGCGTGGTGTTTCTTCCTCGCCGGTCGCTGCAAACAGCACCGTGAAATGCGCTTCATCGCCATGGCTGATGAAATGCTTCACTCCATTGATCACAAAATCGTCGCCATCTTGTTTGGCAAAGGTTTTCATGCCGCGCAGATCAGAACCAACACCGGGTTCGGTGAGGGCCAAGCAATCGGCCTTTTCGCCACGCACGGCGGGGAATAGATAGCGTTCGCGCTGCTCGGTGTTGCAGGCCATCAATATATTTGAAGGGCGGCCCACGCAGGTCCAATGCAGGGCATAATTGGCACGGCCCAATTCTTTTTCGTAAAGGCACCATGTTAAAGTATCGAGGCCGGCACCGCCGCCTTCTTCGGGAATGTTGGCGGCGAATAGTCCAGCGGCAATCGCTTTTGCTTTCAGCTCGTCACGCAGTTCCGGCCGCAATTTGCCAGTCTCCTCAACTTCCTTTTCATGGGGATAAAGTTCATTGGCGACGAAATCTTTCGTCGTCTTAATGATCATTTGTTGTTCGTCCGAAAGTGCGAAATCCATGGTTTACCTGATGTGAAAAGTTTCTACGTGACCATCAATGGCGATGTCTTGGCCATTGACCATAAAGGCTGCTGGGCTTGCGAGATAGAGGCAGAGGCCGGCAATTTCTTCCGGCTCAGTGAATCGTGAAAGCGATTGCTGGCTCACCAGTTCGGCGGCTACAACATCAACGGACACACCGCGAAGGGCGGCTTCGCCTTCGGCCACGCGCATGATGCGTGGGCCATTCACCGCACCCGGGCAAATGGCATTGCAGCGCACGCCGTGAGGGCCGAGTTCGATGGCCAATGATTTGGTTAAGCCGATCACTGCCCATTTGGCGGCAGCATAGGGTGTGCGATTGCCGAAGCCAAATTGACCAGCATTGGACGACATGTTGATGATGAGGCCTGAACCTTGGGCTTTCATCACGGGAGCAGCACGGCGGGCACACAAGAATTGCGAGTCGAGGCAGATTTCGATGGTTTCGCGCCAGTCAGCATAATCAATATCATCGACGGGGGCGGTGGGGCCTTTGATACCCGCATTGTTCACCATCACATCAAGGCCACCGAGATCATCCAACGCCTCATCAAACCATGCATCAACCTCGCCTTCGCTTCGGACATTCACATGGGTGGCCGCGATTTCAGGGAAGTCTTCGCGGAAGATTTCGAGAGCTTGTTCATTCACATCGCAAATGTGGACCTTGGCCCCTTCATCATAGAAAGCCTTAGCGATTGCGCGGCCAATACCAGTGGCTGCGGCAGTGATCATAACGCGCTGTTGCATGTTACTTCGCCTTCTTCTTCCTTGCTTTCATCTCTCTATCCAACACCAGCCCAGCACCAATCTTATGCTTCTTGAACAGCTTCATCATATCGACCAAAATCGCATTGCGTTTGGCTTCCAATTGGGCCACGGTTTTGCCATTGCTTTGCGCTTCACAGCCTTCGATGAGACGCGTTTCAAGCGCGTCATTCCATTTAGGAAATTTAAGGTCGGTCCACGGCAACTCTAATGTGGGATCAAACTGTTTCATAAAATCGCGCATCCCGCCGGGGCCACCTGCAAGGTGATAGGTTTGGAATGAGCCCATGAAGGCCCAACGCATTCCGGCGGAATAAATGATCGAGTCATCAATATCTTCGGTGCTGCCCACATCCTTATCGAGGATGTGAAGTGCTTCACGCCACAGGGCTTCTTGCAAGCGGTCGCAGATGTAGCCATCGATTTCTTTTTTGAGACGTAACACTTGCATTCCGATGGACTCGAAATAGACCTTGGCGCTGGCCATGCTTGCTTCGCTGGTTTTGGTGCCGGGAACAATTTCGACCAGTGGCAAAAGATAAACTGGATTAAACGGATGGCCGATGATGACGCGTTCAGGATGATGGGCGCATTCGGATTGCAGGCGCGTGGGCAGGAAGCCTGAAGAGGATGATGAGATGATCACCTCAGGTTTGGCAATCGCATCAATATCTTTGAATAATTTGATTTTGAGCGCTTCGCGCTCTGGGGCTGCTTCATGGATGAATTCGGCTTTGGATGCCATTTCCTTGAGATCAGTGGTGAAGGTGAGCTTGCCCTTCTTCTTTGGCTTGCCCAATAGTTTTTCCATGCTTGGCCAAGCGGTTTTGATCTGCGCTTTTAGCTTTGCTTCTGCTGTTGGCGAAACATCATAGGCAATCACGTTGATGCCGCGAATGAGTGCGCGTGCCGCCCAGCCAGCACCGATGAGACCTGTGCCCGCAATGCCGATGGTTTTTGGTTTCATTTTTTTAATCCCAAAATCTTGCGGCCATCATCTGGTGTCGCCACTCTCGTTCCCAAAATTTCGATGATCTTCACAGCGCGTTCTACCAGCGTGGCGTTGCTCGCGAACACGCCTTTATCGAGATAGAGATTATCTTCCAACCCCACACGCACATGGCCACCGAGCAGCACGGCTTGTGCGACCGCTGGAAATTCATAGCGGCCAATACCGAAGGCGGCCCAAATCGCGTTCTTGGGCAGTTGGCTTTTCATATAAGCCATCGTCTCGGTGTTGTAGGGTGCTCCCCACGGGATCCCGAGGCAGAGTTGGAACAATGGCAACTCATCCATCAATCCCTCTTCACACATTTTGGATGCAAACCACACATGGCCGGAATCGAACACCTCCATTTCGGCCTTCACACCATAGGACTGAATGAGTTTGGCTTGCTCGCGGAGTTGCAGCGGCGTTTGCACCATAATGTTGTTGCTATCGCCAAAGTTCATGGTGCCACAATCAATGGTGCAAATTTCGGGGCGCAATTCTTTAATGTGAAGGTATCGCGTATGTGGGCCGACCAGATCGGTGCCTGGCCCCCATTTCATTGGCTCTTCACCAGGGCCAACATCGAGATCGCCGCCCATGCCTGCGGTGAAATTGATGATGATGTCTTTATTCTTTGCCCGAATTTTTTCCATCACATCACGGTAGAGATCAACATCGCGCGTGCCTTTTCCAGTTACCACATTGCGGACATGGCAATGCACAATAGTGGCACCTGCCACTGCCGCCTCAAGCGCCGAGTCAGCGATTTGTTGCGGTGTTACGGGAATGGCGGGGTGTTTGCCCACAGTATCGCCTGATCCGGTGATAGCTGCGGTGATGATAACTTTTGGCTGCATGATGTTCTCCTTGCTATGAGGATAGAGCTTAGATTGGCGTTTTGGCGAGATAAATGCGCCTGTGGCCTGTAGATTTGCGACTCTGGCCTCAGCTTGCAATTTCTGTTAATGTGATTTGCAGAGTGGGGCCATTCTTCAGGAGTTTCAAATGAAACTAAAACAAATACTAATAGCAGCCTTCATCGGCTTTATGTTTACATTTGGTGCAGCCCAAGCTGCTGAGCAAACTTTTGCCAAACCAAAACAAGGCCCTTACCGGGTTGATTGGTGTTATCAATGGGCAGCTCTTTGTGGTCAACCGGCTGCTGATCGTTTTTGCAAGTCCAAGTCATTTACGAATTCTAGTGATTTTGAACAAGCCACAAACATAGGTTCGCTGACACCAACTATTGTGCAAGCGACAGGCCAAATCTGTAATGGACCTGATTGTGATGGCTTTACATATATCACCTGCGTAAAACCCGATTTACCGTTGTTTCCACTGCCATTGCCTCTGCCAGTGTTGCCGGTGCCGATACCTGATGACAGCGACACTGAAGTCTTTAAGAAGCCGAAAATTGACGGCGTGCGTGTGAACTATTGCTTCAAGAAGGGCAAAGGCTGCGGTCAAAAAGCAGCTGATGCGTTCTGTGATCAAGAAGATTACGACGAAGCCGCAGATTTCGTGCAGTCCACCCCAATGGGGCCATCAAAGCCAACACGTTATATTGGCAGTGGCAAACAATGTGCGGATTTGACCTGCTATTCGTTCAAGTCGATCACCTGCGAAAACAATTAAACACTTAACATATTGAGAAGGGCGGGCTTTCGGGTCCGCCTTTTTTATAGCGCGGCTTGCCAAGCCTTGATCGCCTCAATCGGGTGCACAAGCATAACCACATTCAGCACGAGATTATCGCGGATCACATAAAGCGCCAGCAACTCCATTGCGATGGCGGCGGCGATGGTGAGGCGGGTGGGCAGGCGACTTGCAAGATAAAATCCAATGATCATTGCAAGCACATCGCACATAGAATTCAAAATTGAATCGCCGAAATAGTCGAGCGAGATAGTGGCTTCACGGTAGCGATTGATGATGAAGCTAGAATTTTCCAAAATCTCCCAACCGCATTCTATCACTGTGGCGATGGCTAACCGCATAGTCATTGACCAGCGCTGCCCAATCACATGGGTCAATCCGTAAAATATAAACCCGTGGATGATGTGCGATAGGAAATACCAGTCAGCAATATGTTGGGAATTACCGGGGCTGTTAACTGCACCCTCCCACAGTTTCACAAAGCCACATTTGCAAATATAAATCCGCCCATTCAGGCGCTCAATAAGTGCAGCGACTGCCATAATGAGGGCTGCGGGGAGGAATGTGCCGATGGTGAATTGTTTGGTCATTCGTTGGTGTTAGAAGAAAAACATGTGTAAATCATTGACAGTTTGAACTGATGAGAGTGAGATTGGGAATGCGAATGGAATGGGCCTTGGCGCTATCTCTTCTCGCGACCGTTCCGGCGACGGCCGGTGAAAACGGTTGTACTTGCAAATTCATCGGGGGCGATGTGAAGCAAGGCGAAATTGCTTGTATTTCGTCGGCCCAAGGCAAATCCTTAGCGCGCTGCGAAATGGTGTTGAACAACACAAGTTGGACTGTCTTGAACCAACCTTGTGATGTGGAACTGAGTTTGAGAAAAGCCGGAAAAAACGGATTTTATTCTGAGGCCAAAAAGGGCTGAATCTGCTAGTGCGCTGGGGCACATGAACTCCTTAACAAGTGGTTAATGACCTCATTTTAAACCCCTGATTTAATGTGATGAATCCCTTGCAATTGGACACAATTAAGCGGACAATCCGAACACGTCCACAGGTGAGTCGCTTGGTGTGATGGTGGTGGGCGCTGCGTCAAATCCCTTGTTCATACGAGAAGGATTACTGACATGGACAAAACTCAAACCTCTGTAGAATCAACTCCGCTTAGTCTTGAAGATCGCATTCGCGCCGCTGCCCATCAATTGTGGGCGGATGAAGGCAGGCCAGAGGGCTTGGCTGAAACTCACTGGCAACGCGCTTGTGAAATGATTGCACAAGAAGATGAGGCAACAGCCCCAGAATGGATGCATCGCGAAACTGAAATTGTGGCGAAAATAGAAAAAACTGAATCGCCGACAAGTATTGGCGAAATCAAGAAGAGACTGGAAAGTCGCGCTGCTGCATAAAGCGATAGCCTATAAATACCAACAAGCCTTGGGGATGGTCTCTCCAAGGCTGGAGCCGATTTTTAAGGTGCAGACATGCCCCAGAATGATAAGCCTGAACTATATATTCTCGACACTGACGCCATGCGGAAAATATTGGTAGAGTTGGGCAACAAGACTTGTAGTTTGAAACCCCTGTCACGCCCCCGCGCCGCGTGGGTGTTCGAAACTTCGGTGCGGAAAGAAACCCGCGAACAGGTGGCAGCATAGCGGCGCAACTAAGTGCGAGGAATAGACAGCAGATGGTTATACTTATTATCATTCTGTAGCACTAGCACGGTTGCCTTTCTCTGTAAAGGACTAAATTCCTCTTTACGCGTTCAGCCCTGGAATTTCTACCATCTGCACGCCAGCAATTTTCCAATTTCCATCTGGTTGCTTTTCCATAGAATAAACCGCTTCATAGCGTTTGCCATCGCCTGCGGTGATGGTGACATGTTGGGCTGGGCGGCCCAGAATGTCGGTGGTTAATTCACCGAACTTATATTTGCTGTTGGTGTAAACGGCTTGATAGCCGCGTTTCACCATAGCCATGAAAATATCCACATTTGGGAAAATTTTGGTGACGATGGGGGCCGCGAATGAATATGCTAATGGGCCATCATTGGCCTTAAAGGCTTCAAGCTGGCCAGAAATGACCTGTTCAAAGGCTTGCTTCTCAGCAGAGCTTGGCTCACCAGCCCAACTTGGCGCGATAAGTGCGAGTGAGAAAAAAAGGCCTGCGAGAAATCGTATCATAGCAACCTCCATAAATCTGTCTTATGTTACGCATGATTTCTGAAATTGGATTTTTAACATGAATGATCATTCGGTGTTAGGCATTGCTTCTACATGGCTTGGCGAAGGCCGCAAAGTGGCATTGGCCACGGTGATTGACACTTGGGGGTCAGCCCCACAACCTGTCGGTTCGCAATTGGTGGTTGATGCCGAAGGCAATTTTATGGGGGCGGTTTCTGGTGGCTGCGTGGAAGGTGAAGTGATCACCGAGGCGCTTGAAGCTTTAGGAACTGGTGTGCCAAAGATTTTAAGTTTTGGCGTGGCGGATGAAACCGCTTGGAAAGTGGGCTTAGCCTGTGGTGGAAAAATTCGGATCTATGTGGAGCCTGTGGCGTGAAGGCAGAAACCCTTAAAGAAATTTTGCAAGCGCGGGCTGAACGCCGTGCCATTGCCGTGATTACAAACTTGGCATCTGGCGCACAACGTGTTGCTCCGCGTGGCGCTGAATTTGAAGAGGCGTTTCGCTTTGATAGGTCTGGTGTGGTGGGCGATGAGTTTGTGGCCATTCATAATCCGCCGCTGCGACTGGTGATTATTGGTGCAGTTCATATCGCACAGAGCATCATTCCCATTGCTCAAGCGGCTGGTTATGACATCAGCGTGGTTGACCCGCGCGGTGCCTTTGCCACGGGTGCGCGGTTTCCAAATGTGGCGCTTTATGAAGAGTGGCCGCAAGATGTTTTACCAAAATTAGGGCTTGATACGCGCACTGGATTTATGGCTTTGACCCATGATCCTAAAATTGATGATCCGGCGCTGGAACTGGCTCTTAAATCTGAGGTTTTTTATGTTGGTGCCTTAGGCTCCAAGAAAACCCAAGGCTCGCGGCGTGAGCGATTATTGGCAGCGGGTTTTGATGAAGCCGCATTAGCGCGCATTCATGGGCCGATTGGTTTGAGCATTGGTTCAGTAGGTGCTGTGGAAATTGCAATTTCGGTGATGGCTGAAATGACCAAGTGTTTGCGCTTGGGAGTTGCGGAGTGAAGTTTGGGTCATTGAAACTATCTGAAGCGGAAGGTGCAATCCTTGCTCATGCAATTCGCGTTGACTCTATGGCGCTTAAAAAGGGACGTGTGTTATCAGCAAACGATATTGCAATGCTTCGTTCATCAGGCATTGTAGAAATTATTGCTGCAAAACTTTCTCCTGATGACGTGGCCGAAGACATTGCCGCGCGTGCTGTGGCGGTTGCGGCTTGTGGTGATAACACGACCGCGCAGGAGGCCTTCACAGGCAGGGCAAATTTTTATTCTGATGTGGCTGGTCTTGTGGTGGTTGATGAGGTTCGCGTGCGCGCCATCAACCATATTCACGAAAGTCTAACGATCGCAACTTTGCCGAATTATGCGCGTGTTGAAGCGCGCACCATGGTTGGCACAGTTAAGGTTATTCCCTTTGCGGTTCCGCAATGTGTTTTAGATGCGGCTTTGAAAATTATTGGTGATCAGCCGCTCATTTCAGTCATGCCATTTAAATTCAAACGCGCTGGCTTGATCATCACCAAACTGCCGCAGACAAAATTGCAGTTGATTGAGAAATCAGAGCAAGCCATTGGTGCGCGTGTTGCGGCAATGGGGGCAGAGCTTTCTGTGGTTGTTGTTTGCGATCACACTGAAGTAACGGTGCAAAGTGAAATTTCAAAAATGAAGACAGATGTGATTTTGGTCTTCGGCGCTTCGGCTATTGTGGACCGTGGCGATGTTATTCCGGCGGCGCTGGTTGCTGCAGGTGGCGAAATTATCCATATGGGTATGCCCGTTGATCCTGGAAATCTTTTGATGTTGGGCCACCTCGATGAAACACCTGTGATCGGTGTGCCATCTTGTGCGCGTTCGCCCAAGACCAATGGTTTTGATTGGGTTTTGGCGCGGGTGATGGCGGGCATTGCGGTTTTGCCCTCAGACATAATGGATATGGGGGTTGGTGGATTGCTGGCTGAAATTCCGTCGCGCCCAAGCCCGCGTGAACAAAAGCAGTCTTCCACTGCTGCGCCGCGTGTGGCCGCTTTGATCTTGGCTGCAGGTTCATCAACCCGCATGGGTAGCAATAAACTTCTGGCTGATCTCAATGGTGCTGCAATGATTGCTCAAACAGTGCGGCGTGTTGCAGCATCTGGTGTTGAGAGTGTTACGGTGGTGACTGGCTATCAAGCCGAGAAAATTGAAACTGCTTTAGAAGATTTTAAAATACAAAAAATCCATAATCCAAATTTTGCCGATGGTTTGGCCAGTTCACTGCGGGTTGGCGTGGCTTCGTTACAAAATTCTTGCGATGCTATTTTGGTTTGCCTTGGCGATATGCCGCTCATTGATCCGCGTGACATAAACCGCATGATTGAGGCTTTTAGCCCAAGCGACCATCGCAGCATTGTGGTGCCGGTTTTTGAACGCAAGTTTGGAAATCCAGTATTGTGGGGGGCCGAACATTTTGCAGCGCTTTTGGCCTGTGAAGGCGACCGAGGTGCGCGTGGATTGCTGGAGACATTTAAGGATGAAGCCGTCGAAGTGCCAATCGAAAATCAAAGCGTGGTGCTGGATGCTGATACGCCAGAAGCTTTGGCGGTGATCAGATCAATTGCAAGTTCCTGAAACTCACATTGCCCTTGCGGCCAATGATAAGGTGATCTTGAACGAGAATGCCAAGCGGCATTCCGGCTTGAATAATTTTCTTGGTCATATCTATATCAGCCATGGAGGGTGTGGGGTCACCTGATGGATGATTATGCACCATCACAATTGCAGTTGCGGAAAGTTCCAGCGCGCGCTTGATCACCTCACGGGCATAGACGGGAGTGTGGTCCACAGTGCCGGTTTGCTGCACTTCATCAGCAATCAATTGATTTTTCTTGTCGATGAAAAGCAAACGAAAACTTTCCACTTCATTGAAGGCCATGGCGGCACGGCAGTAATCAACAATAGCATTCCACGAGCTAAGAACGGGCTTATTGATAATTAGGCCTTTGGTTAAACGCAAAGCTGCAGCTTGGATAAGTTTCAGTTCGGTGGCGACAGCAGGGCCCACACCCTTAACCTCCATCAAGCGTTCAGGCTCGGCGCTGATCACTTCAGCAAAACTGCCGAAACGGGCCATAAGCGCTTTGGCAATTGGCTTGGTGTCACCGCGTTTAATGGCGCGGAATAAAACCATTTCCAGCAACTCATAATCGGGCAGGGCGGAAGGGCCACCTTCAACAAAGCGCTCGCGCAAACGCTCGCGGTGACCAAGATGTCCTAGTTCTAAACCAATATCAGAAAGCCCGTCTTTGCTCATCTTCAAATCTTGTAGGGCGGGCTGTGCAGGCCCTTGGGAGAAAGCGTGAATATCTCGCAGCCGGTTTCGGTGACGCCGACCATATGTTCAAACTGCGCTGAGAGTGAGCGGTCGCGGGTTACAGCAGTCCAGCCGTCGCTCAACACTTTCACATGGGGTTTGCCCAGATTGATCATGGGTTCGATGGTGAAGAACATGCCTGGTTTTAATTCAGGGCCATCGCCCATTCTGCCATAATGCAACACGTTCGGAAGATCATGAAAAACTTGACCTATGCCATGGCCACAAAAATCGCGCACCACTGAACACCGTTCGCGCTCAGCATAGGTTTGAATGGCAAAGCCAATATCGCCCAGGTGAGCGCCTGGTTTTACCATGGCAATGCCGCGCATTAGGCTTTCGTAAGTCACTTCAATGAGGCGCTCAGCAGCGCGTGGAATTTCGCCTACGCCATACATGCGGCTGGAATCGCCGTGCCAGCCATCAACGATAAAAGTGACATCAATGTTGACAATTTCGCCATTCCTCAATGGCTTGTCATTGGGAATGCCGTGGCAGACCACATGGTTGATGGATGTGCAGCAGGCATGGCGGTAACCACGATAGTTGAGCGTGGCCGGCAAAATTTTGTGGTCGGCCGCAAAGTCCATAAAGAATTTATCGATGGCGAGGGTGGTCGTGCCTTCCTTGATGAGCGGGGTCACTTCATCAAGGGCCATGGCTGTAAAGCGGCCAGCTTTTCGCATGGGCTCAAAATCTTCAAGCTTGTGGCGTTTTATGGTGGATGCATGTGCTGTTTTTGTCATGGCCGCCATTTTGTCAGGGCTTTTGCGAATGGTCAATGCGATCGTGTAATATGGGAAAAAAGGAATCACGATGTCAAATGCCCCCACCGCCGCTGTTTTGCTTATAGGCAATGAAGTTCTGTCTGGCCGCACCAAGGACAAGAATTTGGGATTTATTGCAGATTATTTAGCAGCACTTGGCATTGATTTGCTCGAAGCGCGAGTGGTGGCTGATGATGAAGGTGATATTGTTGCAGCGGTGAATGCGCTTCGGGCGCGTTATTCTTATGTTTTCACCACAGGCGGCATTGGCCCCACACATGATGATATTACAGCGGATTGCATCGCCAAGGCATTTGGCGTGGGCATATCTCACCATCCTGAAGCAGTTGAAATTCTCATGGCTTACTTCAAGGAAAATGGCCGCGAACCAAATGAGGCGCGTATGCGTATGGCGCGGGTGCCTGATGGGGCAACATTGGTTGAAAACCCGGTTTCAAAAGCCCCGGGCTTTCGGATGGAGAATGTGTTTGTGATGGCAGGTGTGCCAAAAATTATGCAAGCCATGATGGATAAAATTGCACCACAACTTGTGAAGGGTGCAATTGTGCAATCGCGTACCATTGTGTTTCAAGGCGGCGAGGGCGATGTGGCTAAGCCGCTGAAAGAAATTCAAGAGCGCTTTGCCGAGGTGACAATTGGTTCTTATCCATTTGAATCACCGCAAGGCTTTGCGACTAATTTAGTGTTGCGTTCACGCAATGCCGCTAAGCTTGACCAAGCTGTCAAGGCTGTTTGCGCTGCAGCTGAGCAGTTGGTGAAGGAAGGTAAGGCGCGGGGTTGGACGCTGGCCTAAGCCGCCAGCGCTTTCTTCACTTTTTCGGTCAAGTCATTGCGCGTGAAAGGCTTGTTCACAAGTTCAATGGTGTCTGGCAAATCTTGCATTTGGCGAACCGAGCCTGGTGCATAACCTGACATGAAGAGAATGCGAAGATCTGGGCGAAGCTTGATAGCCTTGGCCGCAAGCTCTGGGCCGTTCATTCCGCCAGCCATAATCACATCTGAGAGCACCAAATCAATATCGCGGTTCTCATCAATCATTTTCAGGCCTTCATGGCCATTGGTGGCAGTGATGATTGCGAAACCCATTTCTTCAATCATAGCTGCAGCCACTTCGCGAACGGAGTCATTGTCTTCAACCACCAGCACTTTTAGCTTTTTGGCGGGTTCGGCTGCTGCTGCAACAACAGCGATGGTTGCGCCGAGCTCACGCTGTAAATGCTGTTGCAATTCGGCAGGGCGTTGCACGGGAATGGAATTTTCCGAGGCCTTCATCTTTGGCAGATAGAGTTTTACCGCAGTGCCATGGCCCACTTCAGAATAAATTTTTACATGACCGCCTGATTGTTTCACAAAGCCGTAAATCATCGATAGGCCAAGGCCCGAGCCTGCTTCTGGCCCCTTGGTGGTGAAGAAAGGTTGGAATACTTTTTCGATATTTTCAGGCGCAATTCCCGCACCTGTATCAGTTACAGCGATTTCAACATAATCACCCGCCGTCACTTCTTCATTGGCTTCGCAATATTCCTTATCCAAAGTGCGGTTGGCACTTTCGATTATCAAGTTGCCGCCCTTTGGCTTCATTGCGTCACGCGCATTGATAGCAAGATTGAGGATTGCGGTTTCCAGCATGGTCTGGTCGGCTTTAATGGGCCACAGACCAGTTGCGGGCATAATTTTAAGTTCAACGGTGGCGGAAATTGCTTGCTTCAACATATCTTCCATGCGGAAGAGCAGATCATTCACATCCAATTCTTTATTTTGTAATGTTTGCTGGCGTGAGAAAGCGAGCATACGCTTGGTAAGATCGGAGCCTTTATCGGCAGCTTCAATTGCGGCGCGGATGCGCTTCAAAGCACGCTCATCATTTTTGACGATTTGTTCGACAAGCTGTAGATTGCCCATCACCACCATCAACAAATTGTTGAAATCGTGCGCGATGCCGCCGGTGAGCTGGCCCACGGCTTCCATTTTTTGCGCTTGGTGGAATTTGCGTTCCAAGGCTTTGCGTTCTGTTACGCATTGGCAAGCGCCAAAAATAGATTCAATTTGGCCGGAAGAATCTTGCTCTGGTTCAAGGGTCACTTGGAAATGTTCAATTTCGCCGGTTTTGCTTTTAACAGCGATTTCGAGATTTTTGATCTGCTTGCCAAGTTTGGCAAGCTCAATGGCCTCGCAGAATTTTTCGCGGTCGCCGGGTTCAATCATTTTAATGAAGGCGTTGAGATTTGGATGCACCATCGCATCGGCCATACCAATGAGGGCCGCCAACTCTGCCGTTAGGCGCGAAACGCCACTGGCCACGCGCAGTTTGAAACTGCCAAGATGGGACACAGCTTGGGTTCGCTTCAATGCAAGCTCGGAAGTTTTCAATCGCTCAAGCGTTGACATCTGATCATTGATGTTGCGGCACAGACCAACGGCTTTGACCGGTTTGCCTGTTGCTGGATCGCGGATTACACCTGCTGCTGATTCAATCCAAATATAGCCGCCGGATTGAGCCTTTACACGGTAACGTGTTTGAAAAATTTCGGTGCCAAAGGGGGCGGTACGAATTTTCTCATCAAGCGTTTTATCCAAATCTTCTGGGTGAATAAGATCATTGAAGCTGTGGAAATTCAGTTCAGTATCGCCAGATTGTTTGCCAAAAATTTCATACATTTCAGGCGAGTTATAGGTTGCTCCCGTCTCATAGTTGAAATCCCACAACGCATAACCGCCGGAGCGAAGTGCTAAATTCAAGCGCTTTTCATTGCTCATGGCAGCTTCGGCCTGTTCTAAGCTAGCGTGTTGGCCAACCAGAACCATGTTGCGGTTGCCATCCTGGTTCCATGCTTGGGTGCGGAACACTGATTTTACCATTGTGCCCAATGGCGGTGTGTAAGTTACTTCGATTGATTGTTGTTCTGATGGGTCAATTGACTCGGTCACAAAGCGAGCAGAAAGGCTGCCGGTGCCAAATTTCATCAATGGTTTGCCGATTACATCTTCACGCTGGCAGGTCCATTTTCGTAAAATTGCGCTTGAAGCATCTCGCACAATGGCTTCTGGCATTGAAACAACAAGCATTTCTATATTGGCAAGTTCGAAGGCCGTTACCAGTGCATCAATCATGTTTAACCCGCTTTACGAGGTGGTTGGTTTTCAGCCATTGTCGCGGTAAAGTATGAAACAAGTGTTGATCAATTGGTTCGATTGCATTGAAATTATCACATTTTAAGTGCGGCAGTTAGAATTGGAGTGGGTTTTATGGACGAAAAATGGCAAAAAAGCTTTCCGGTCTCTTGGGATCAGTTCCACCGGGATGCACGGGCCTTGGCTTGGCGGCTGTCTGCGGCAGGTCCATTTTCAGCAGTTGTTGCCATCACGCGTGGCGGCCTTGTGCCCGCCGCAATTGTTGCGAGAGAGCTTGGCATTCGAGTGATTGAATCCGTGTGTGTTGCGTCTTATGACTATGATAAACAAGGCGAAATTACAGTTCTTAAACCCGTTTCTCCAGTTATTATTGGTGCCAACAAAGGCGCTGGCGTTTTGATTGTGGATGATTTGGTGGACACTGGAGCCACGGCAAAGGTGGTTCGTGAAATGCTGCCCAAGGCCCATTTTGCCACGGTTTATGCTAAACCGCAGGGAAGGCCATTGGTAGATACGTTTGTGACTGAAGTGAGCCAAGACACATGGATTTATTTGCCATGGGATATGGGTTTGCAATTTGCACCGCCAATTGGCGAACGGGCCACGGCGTAATCTATGTGGTTAATGAGAGCCTAATGAAGGCCGCATGGTTTGGAAAAGCTTTGGCAAGCGCCGGGGCCAACGATTTTTGTTTTTGAGCTTCGGCATAACGAAATTTGAAATTTGAAAACTCTTCTGAATTCGCAACATCGGCATTGCCCATAATAGCATGAACAGGCGTATCACTAGCTTTTCCTTTCATCGGCACTGAACCCGCTGAGATAAGTGCCAAAGTGTGAGAGCGGCCTTCAACTTCACCAGCAAAGAGGCAATCATGGCCAATGGTTTTGCACGCGACTTCGGCACGGGCGGCGGTGTTCACGGCATCGCCCAGCACCGTATAGTTGAAACGCTGTTCTGACCCCATGTTACCAATACAGGCTGGGCCAGTAGCCGTGCCAATACGGACTGCAATTGGCCAACTTGCTATGGCTTGCAGGGTGGATTTTGCAGCAGTTTGTTCATTAAAAATTTCAAGCTGTTGTTTGATTTTGAGAGAAGCGAGCAGGGCGTGATATTGGTGGTCGGGGGTTGCCACAGGCGCATTCCAAAACGCCATAACCGCATCACCGATATATTTATCAATGGTGCCTCCCTCCGAGAGAATTGCTTTGCTGCAGGCATCAAGCACGCCGTTGATGATTTTTACGAGTTCTTGTGGGGGGAGTTTCTCGCTGAGCGGGGTGAAGTTTTTAATATCAACAAACATCACTGTTACATCACGAATTTCGCCACCAAGTTTTAAATCTTGTGGGTTGCGTTCAATCTCAGCAAGAACGGAGGGAGCCACATAATGAGCAAAGCTGCGCCGCAATTGGCGGCCCTGTTTGTCTGTGATGAGAAGTTTGTAAGCAGTGGTTGCAATGAACGTGAGCAATAGAGATGTCGCTGGAAATGTGAAATCAACCAGCAAACCAAAGTTGCGAAAGGCAATTGCGGTCATAGCGGCAAGGGCGGAGAGGGAAAGAGCTGTTGTTGCGATAGTGGTTGCGGGGCGTAAATAATGTGCAAGAATTGAAATGAGCAATCCCAGCAATAGCGCTGAAGCAAATTCACCACCTACCACCCAATCAGGCCGCGTTAGAAATTCACCTGATAGGATTTGCGCTAAAGCTTGGGCATGGACGGAAACGCCGGGAATAGATTCGCCGAGAGTTGAAGTTCGTATGTCAAGCAGGCCCACCGCCGAAGTTCCGATTAAAACAATATGGCCTTCGATGAAGGGGCGCAAATCCTCTATATTATTTTGGCGCAGAAGCTTTTCTGCGGAGATATAGAGAGCGGGGTCGTTCCTGCTGAAATTCACCTGCAACAAGCCTGCCTCAGATGTTGGAATTTCAATATCGCCAACGCGCACCGACTCGATGGTGTTTTCTGCGTCGCTTGAGCCGTTGACCACGAAACTATCGACTCCTTGAGCAATGCGTAAAGACTCAAGAATGAGGCTGGGATAAAAGGTTTTTCCATCACTCCACAGAAGAGGCACTTGGCGCGCTATGCCTTGATCGCCGGCAAGATCGATATTCATGCTGCCTAGGCCCCTCGCTGCAGCGTCGAGCATTGGAATGTTGGTGACGATTTTTGCCAAATGGAAAGTTGCGTTAATTGCGTCATTTCCTGTTTGGGCAAAGCTTGCTTTGCTTAGGGGTAGGGTTGTTTGCTGGCCCTTTGTTGACGCAAAAGCATTGACCACCGGACCTGCCGCAATAGAATCAGCCAGAAGCTTATCATTATCGATTTGCATTCCTTGGGACATACGATCGGGTTCGGCAAAAATAATATCAAAAGTGATTGCCGATGCGCCAAGCTTCGTGAGATTTGTAACAAGTGTTGCAAGCTCGTTGCGTGGCCATGGCCATTGGCCGATGGATTTGAGAGAAGCCTCATCAATATCAATAATGCGTACGGGCTGGGCGGGAGAGGTACTGCGCGGCCAGATACTTTGCAAAGTATCAAAGCCTGCACCGCGCAGAGTGACGACTATCCCTGAATCATTGATACGCACTGCAAGCGCAGATGCTGCAACAATTAAGCCAACCACTAGGCCAATTAAACTATTCGACTTTCGCATCAAACATCAGTCGCACCGATCATCACCATAGAAACCGCTATTTATGTCCTTCGTTATCAGTTCCATTGCCGTGGTTTCCCTTGCCACAACTGGGCTTACCATCGCAGTGAGTTGAAGGAAGTGGGGGGCTTTCTTGAGGAGGTGGGAGTTGATCCTTACCTCTGAGTTTTTGTGGTGGTTCTTGAGCTCCTTGGCCGCCAGAATCCACTAAGACGTATTTTTGACAAGCACCGGTGTTCAAGTGGAATGCGTTATTCAAGGGCCTTTGATTAATTGTATAAGGGAGCTTGCGGGTAAGGCCGTTTGATTTGCTTTGGCCATTCAATTCTGTAGCTTCATTTGATTTTGCCAAACCTAAATCACAGCCAGAGCTCAAATCCACGCAGCTGTGAGTGAGGTTGCATAGCTTCACATTACCCTTATGCACAGCAACGCCAGTGTCGCCTTTAACCCAAAAATCGAAGCCAGTTCCGCGAATGCCAATGGTGGCGTTGGCAGTTTTGATATTATAGGCGCTTTTGGCACTGTTGCCCGTTATGAAACGGAATGTGCCACGAAGGGCATTGATCGAGAATTTTTGTGCGGTGCCCGAACCCCGCATTAGAAACTTTTCGACGACCAAACTTGAGCTTGGTCCCAAGACCAGTTTTGTATTATCAACAAACAGAATTTGGACATTGCCACCTCCTGTTGAAATTTTATCGTGTTCAAATATGGCGCTGCCCACGGTGAGGGTGCGGCCACCTGCTGTTGGTGAACCACTGAGAGCCACCACCTTGGCAATTGATTCTGCTGATTGTGCTTGGGTTACACTGACACATGGCAGTACGAGGAAGAGGACGAATCCGAAAAGATTTCTAATCACGTTCGAAACTCCGACTAAACAAACCCCCTTATTTTTTAGCTTAGCCAGATATTTTCCGGTTGGCAACTGCCAATTCCCTCTCTAAAAGCAGTTAAATGATGGATAGTACTCAGATTTTAGGCGTTCTCGCTTTGGTTGCTGCTTTTCAGATCAAACACTTTATTTGTGATGGACCTTTGCAAACCAAGTCGATGGTGGATTCTAAATCCAAGTATGGTGATGCAATGGGGCTGGTCCATGCTGGGATACATGGTATTGGTACTGCGGTGGTATTGTTACTGTGGTTGCCAGCAAGCACAATCGCGCTTGGCTTAGCACTGCTAGATTTCCTTGTGCATTATCACACTGATTACACCAAAGAAAACATTGTGAAGCGGGCAGGCTGGACAACTGCGGATGCAAAATTCTGGTGGGCTTTAAGTGCCGATCAAACTGTGCATCAGCTTACTTATGTTGTGTTAACTTATTTGGCGCTCACCATATAATTTCATCATCAAACACTTTGCGTGTGTTGGTGCGGCGCATTTTCATCGCCAAATCTCGGCCTAAGAGCTGGTAGAGTATGCCTGATACTTGATTGTCTTTTGCCATAACTTTTGCCATTCGCATTTTGGAAAATACGAGGATGCGGCTTGGTTCTTCAATCGTAACGCGGGCTGTTGCGGGATTTCCCGTGAGATAAGCAATTTCGCCGATGAACGAGCCGCGTTCAAGATGAGTGACCAATGAGCCGTTGATTTCAACAGCAGCCCGCCCGGTGCAAAGGAAATACAGCGCATCAAGCGGAGCGTCTTGTCGGGTTAGAATATCACCTGCGGCAAAGTTTTGCCAATCGGCAGCTTTTAGTAAATGGGCAATTTGGCCATCGCTCAAGCCTTCAAAAGATTGTCGCAGCAGGTTCGCGTCTTTCTCAGGCAATCTGGCATTTAGTCTTTCGCGGATGATGTTCACAATTTGAACGGCATTAAATACCAAAAACAGCGCAACAATGAGATATGTGAGCACCGAAGGTAATTCTGCGATTTCAAAAATGTTGTTCATACTAAACCTAGTTTAGCTAAAAAAAAACTTCATGCAATCACGCAAAGCTTGTCAAGTGCGCGGCGGCCCCCTATCAGGAGCGCCTGATTGTGCGGGCGTGGCGTAATGGTAGCCGCAACGGACTTAAAATCCGTTTTTCGAAAGGAAGTGCCGGTTCGAGTCCGGCCGCCCGCACCAATTGTTAGTCAATACATATCACGGCTGAAGACGCTACAGCGCAATTTGATTTGACAAGTTGCCGTTATAGGCAGAGCGTATAAGCCATCCACCAACCCGCTGCGAGGTGAGATTATGGCTTGCTTTCGACCTCTGTTAACTGGCCTTGTTGTTTGGTTTGCGGCCTTCGCTGCAAACGCAATTGCTGCAGATTTCACCAAGCCGGGGCCGTTTGCGGTCGGTGAGCAAAAGTTAAAGATCTCCGACATAACGGGCGAGCACCCCATGGCAACCACCTTCTGGTATCCCGCCATTGGCCCGGCACCCGATCCCGCTGAAGGCACTTTGAAAGTGGTGACGAATGCGCTTCCGGCTAAGGGCGGTCCCTATCCCTTGGTACTCGTGATCCACGGTGCGGATGGCGTGGGCGCTATGTACATTACATTGGGTAGCCACCTTGCATCGCATGGTTTTGTCGTCGCCGCTGCTAACTACGATGGATTACTCGAAAAAGCGCCGGGAGAGGGCGTCACCTATGTTGAGCGCAACGCGATCGGGCTTCTCTACAATCGCCCCGCCGATGTGGTAAAGGTGATTGAGTACGCCGATACGCTGACTGCCATGGGCGGAAAACTCGCAGGCGTCATCGATACGTCCCACATTGGAGTCTGGGGACATTCAACCGGCGGAACGACTGTGTTCCAAGCGGGTGGCGCACAGATCGACTTCAAAGAACTCGATGCGTGGTGCGCTGAACATAAGCGGGAACCACAAACTGGTGAGACGTGCCAATTCGTCGGCGCCGAGCAAGCGGTTGCCACATATTACGGCGCTGCCAATCCGTTTGCGGCACCCATGCCCGCCATTTGGGATCACCGCGTTTCCGCACTCGTCACTGGCGCTCCAGGTGGTGAACTACACGCGTTTGGTGACACCGGCATTGCGGCGGTCAAGGTGCCGACACTGATCATAGTCGCGGCCAACGATGAAATCGTTTCCCCGAAACTCAACGCTTTATGGGCGTATGATGGCATCACCAGTCAACGCAAATCTTTGGCCGTGTTCGATGATGGCAAACATGGAATGTTTTTGTTTACACGGCTGCCGCAGTTCAAAGCCGCAACAGCATTGGCCACTGCGTTCTTTCTCGACATCCTCAAGGGCGATGCGGAAGGCAAGGCAGCGCTAATGCCCGACGCCTTGTCGTTTCCGGGCGTGAATTATAAAACGACGGTCCATTAGGCAGCGGCCCACACACTTTTTCGGCGGCGCTTTCAATTGGTCCGCCTAGCACAACGGACGATCAAATCGGAACGATTTGGGAGAGAAGAGTTGCGCCTACATATTGAATCTACGAGCATCGTTGCCGCAGTCAATTGAATCCAAATATCCTCCATTGGCGGGATTAACCCGCCCACCCAGCGCCTCAGAAAGACTGGTTCGGCGGGTTCAGCGGATCAAGTCCGCCGACAGGCAAGCCCGCCGATGGAGGATGAAGTGAATTTGACTCCGAATGACAGGCTTTTGCTCTAGAGTAACGGGACGGTCCGGCATTGGACCCAATTTGCAGCAGTGGTGCCGTCAGGCAAGACCAGAAGCGAAATCGCAATTCCATGGGCAGGGTCAGCAAGCTGATTCAATTTTCCGGTGTTGGTCAAATTGTTCGTGCAGTTTCGGCCACAAGGGCGCGGAACCACGCTTGAGCACTATCCATGTGATTGCGGTCATGCCAGAAAGCGGCGACCGAGAAGTGCGGCAAGGCGAGAGGCGGCTTGCACAGCCGCAGGCCGATTGGATCGTGCCGAACAATCCGCTCGCCGATCGTGAGGACCGCATCGCATTCCCGGACGATATGCAGGGCGGCGAGGAAATGCGGAACGGTCACGGCTATGCGCCTGCGCCGTCCACTCTTGGCCAACTCAGTGTCAACGACACTGCCGGGTTTGCCCTGCGGGGCCACGAGTACATGGGACAGTGTGGTAAATCTGTCGAGTGTGAGTTTGCGCCCGGCCAGCGGATGGCCTTCACGCACAACGCAGACGAAGTGTTCGTCAAAAAGATGCTCCATGTGGGCCCCGGGCATCTGCTTCTTCAGTGCGCTTACACTGACAATAAGGTCCGGAATGCCAGAGGCCAGGCTTTCTCCCGGTCGGTCCTTGACCGGCACAACATCGACATCAATACTTGGGGCTGTGGCCCAAAGCCGCGACAGAAGTCGCGGCAGCAACAACCGCTCGAGATAATCGTCGGTCGCAATGCTGAACCGGCGCCTGGCGCGGAAGGGATCGAACGCGCCTGGTGGTTCAATGATGTGGGTCAGGTCAAATAGCGCCCGGGCAAGGGAATGACTGATTGCCTCCGCCCTCGGCGTCGGCTTGACCCCGCCGGGACCACGCACGAACAATGCGTCACCAAAAGCTGTGCGCAGCCTGGCCAACGTGTGGCTCATGGCCGACTGGGTCAGACCCAGACGCTCGGCGGCCCGCGTGACATTGCGCTCGGCGAGCAGCACGTCCAAGGCTTTCAACAGGTTCAAGTCGAACTGCCTGAGATGCAGGTTTTTCATGATGTATATGACTATCATGAATTGGACGAATGTGTCGACTGGCGCTACAACGGCCAATGGATGATCGGCAAAATGGGACGAATCCAATATGGGCACCGCGAAACAGCAAGGGGAAAATTGGGGTGCACGGGCACCAGACTGGGCGGCTGCAAATGAGCCTGCCTGGAGTCAGGTGTTCGAGGCAGTTCTGGATGGCGCCAAAGTGCGTCGCGGGTCGCACGTGCTTGACATCGGTTGCGGCGCAGGTGGCGCGCTGGTTCTTGCCCGGCAACGCGGGGCGGAAGTTTCCGGTCTCGATGCTGCGGGGGCATTGGTTGCCATCGCCCTTGGCCGCTTGCCGGGGGCCAGGATCGAAATTGGGGAAATGGAAGAGCTGCCTTTCGCAAATGAAAGTTTCGACGTTGTCACCGGCATCAATTCATTCCAGTTTGCCGGCGACTTGGCGGGCGCCCTTTCCGAGGCCGGGCGGGTCTGCCGAGCGAACGGGACGGTTGCAATGATGGTGTGGGGCAAAAGGGAGGATTGTGACCTTCTCACCAAGGTGATGCCCGCAATCTTTGCGCTGCTGCCGCCAGCACCGCGCGATGCTCCGCCGCCGCAACCGTTGCAGTTGGCCAATGACGGCGTGATTGAAGGAGTGATGGTTCAAGCAGGACTAAAGCCAAAGGATGCCATGGAGTTTTCAGCGCCGCTGGAATTTGCCGGTATTGATGTGGCGGTCCGCGCGGTGATGTCAGCCTCTGCGCGCGCCATCGCGCATGTCGGGGAGAAACGCGTCAAGCTCACCGTTGAAGATGCGCTGCGATCGGCAACCCGAAGCGATGGTTCGGTCCGGCTCGACAACCGCTTCCGGCTCGTGCTCGCCTCGCCGCAGCAGGTTCCGCATTCGCCAACAAGCGGCTGACAGGGTAAATTCAAACTCTGTCCTACGGCCCCGGCACCCTTGCCGGTGCGGCAGCCGTCTCACGTCTTGTCTGCACTTTGCCCGCATGTTAGCGTTTGCGTGTTCATTCAGAAGGGATGGACAATTGAAGGAGGACGGCGATGTCTGAAACCCTGCTCAAATCCTTCGAGAAACCTGATGAAGTCCGCGAATTTCCGTTTGGCCGCTTTGAGATCATCCACCTTGATGGCGTCTCGCTTGGCCGGGCCACCTATCAGCCGGGATGGAAGTGGTCTGTTCACAACGCACCAACCGCCGGAACCCGTCTTTGCCACGCACCGCACACCGGAACAGTATTGTCGGGGCATGGCGCCGTTCAATATGAGGATGGCCAATATCTCGATCTGGTTCCGGGCACAGTATTTTACATAACGACAATGCCCCATGACAGCTGGGTCGTTGGCGATGTGCCCTATGTGTCCCTGCATGTCTTGAAGCCGCACGTGCATTGACCATGCCCGATGATCGCAACCACATCCTCGATGCAATTGGCAACACGCCACTCGTTGAGCTTCGAAACATCGTTCCCAAGGGCAGCGCACGCATCGTTGCCAAGCTTGAATCCGCCAATCCGACCGGCAGCATGAAGGACCGGCTGGCGCGAAATCTCATCGCATGCGCCGCCCGGAAAGGACTGCTCCTCCCAGGTGGCACGGTGGTCGAATACACAGCTGGCACCACTGGCATATCGCTTGCCTTCGTTGCGGCGGCACTCGGTTACAAGACACATTTTGCTTTCTCCGATGCTTTCAGCGACGAGAAGCGCTTTACAATGCAAGCCTTCGGAGCCCGGATCACCGATGTTGCGAGTGACAACAAGAAGATCACCAAGGAGTTGATCCAGGCGATGATCGCCAAGGCCGGCGAAATCAGCAAACAGCCGGGCCACTGGTGGGCCGACCAACTGAAGAATGAGGATGGCGCAGCGGGTTACTACGGGCTGGGTGAGGAGATATGGAAACAGACAGGCGGCAAGATTGACGCGCTCGTTCACACTGTCAGCACCGCGCATTCGCTGCACGGCATGAGCCGGGCGCTCAAGCGCGAGAAGCATGATCTTCTCGTCTTCGCGGTTGAGCCTGACGAATCCGCGGTCCTGTCGGGCAGGCCCCCGGGGTCGCACAAAATCGAGGGCATTGGGCTTGGGTTCCTGCCGCCGCTGTGGGACCCGGCGGAAGTGAACGAAATCCTCACTGTCTCAACCGATGACGCCAAGGCAATGGCACGGCGGTTGGCAAGGGAGGAAGCGATCTTCGCCGGAACTTCAACGGGCGCCAATATTGTCGCAGCTCTCAAGGTGGCCGAACGACTTGGAACAGGTGCCACCGTCGCAACTCTGATTGTGGATTCCGGCCTGCGCTACCTCAGCACGGATGTTTTTCGCTAGTGCACCGGACGGGCAAATGGAATCATTTGCGAAGCGGAAGATGCTCCAGATCCAAATTGCTTCAGGTGATGATTTGGGTCGGCAGCGAACCCCTCGCTTCGTCAATCCGGCGCGCCGCGGTATTCCAACACCTATGCCACGACCACGTGTGCCTGAATTTTGGCGGCAATCTCGCCGCT
>JANNBH010000045.1:0-2004 GCA_031385245.1 Hyphomicrobiales bacterium
GAGGCTTCAAGAATTTCACCTGGGATTTCTTTGAAATATGTATAGAGCATCCAAATGATAATCGGCAGATTGAGCAGCATTAAAACTGTGATGATGCCAAATCGCGTATCAAGCAAACCTAAATCGCGGAAGATCAGGTAAATTGGAATGAGAGCTCCCACAGGTGGCATCATCTTGGTTGAGAGCATCCACATCAAAAGGTCTTTGGTTTTCTTACTCGGCGCAAAGGCCATGGCCCATGCTGAAGGAATTGCAATCAATAACGCGAACAAAGTTGACCCGACAGCGAGGTAAATCGAGTTCATAGCAAAGCGAAGATAATCAGAGCGCTCTTGAACAATAGCATAGTTTTCAGTTGTCCATTCAAAATCATAAAGTTTTGGAGGCAGCTGAATAGCCTCCGCTTCGGTTTTGAAGCTAGTCAAAACTGTCCAAAAAATTGGGAAAAATATGAGCAACCCGATTGACCATGCCAATAACGTCACGATTAGTTTGCGGCGGGTGGAATCTTTGCGAGCCATGATTAAGCGTCCAAGTTCTTGCCAATCATCCGCATCAGGAAGAAGGCAACAATGTTTGCGAGAATTACTGCGATGATGCCGCCAGCTGATGCAGCACCAATGTTGTTGGCAATCAAACCATATTGGTAAACAAGGTATGGCAAGTTTGCGGCGACCCCACCCGTGCCTGACACATGAATTTCAGCAAACACGTTGAGCAGAAAAATTGTCTCAATCAGAATAACTACAGTGATCGGTCGAATAAGATGGGGCAAAATAATGTACCAAAAATAAGAAAGCGGCGGAGCTCCGTCCATTTGGGCCGCTTCTTTTTGTTCGCCATCCAATGATTGCAACGACGTTAACAAAATTAAGGTTGCAAAAGGCACCCATTGCCACGAAACCATCATTACTATTGCTGGCAGGGGATAATGAGCAAACCAATCAAGTGGCTGCAGACCCACTGACTTAAATGCAAATGCAAAAAAACCCGAAACTGGATTGAGCATCATGTTCTTCCACACCAAAGCCGAAACGGTGGGCATGACTAAAAATGGCGCGATCATTAAGAGACGAACAACGCTCCGGCCGTAGAAGGCTTGGTCAAGCAGAAGTGCAAACAGTGTGCCCAGAACGACACTAATGCCCAAAACCCAAGCGACCAGCTTGAGCGAATTGCCCATGGCCTTAAAGAACGCAGGATCAGACAAAAAATATTTATAGTTGCCAAAGCCAGCTATACAACGGTTGGCCGCGTCGAACATTTGGCTTGGCTGCATTAATGTGCATGCGTCATTTGGCCTAAGCAAATTGTAGCGCAGGAAGGAGAAATAGATGGTCATGGTCAAGGGCACGATCATCCAGAGAAACAATGAAAAAACAGAGGGTGCAACGGCAAAGCGGCCGAGCGTGCGCGTTTGCTGCGTCGCCATCTTGATATCTCTCTAAATTTGAGTTCGTTAGAGTCCCGAAATGACTGCCCGGTTATCACACCGGACAGCCACTTTCGATGGGAGTTTCTTACTTAATATAACCAGCTTCAGTCATTACGCGTGTTGAAGCATCTTGTGCTTCAGCAAGAGCTTGATCAACAGTCTTTTCGCCAGAAAGTGCGGCTGCGAAAATTTGGCTAACCGTTGTACCAAGATCGGCGAATTCAGGAATAGCAATCCACTGTGCACCGCTGTAAGGCGTTGGTTGAGAAGAAGGCTGCGCTGAATTCACTGACAGAATCGCATCAAGTGTCATTTTAGCAAAAGGCACTTTTTGATATTCTGGATTTGCATAAAGCGATGTACGTGTGCCCGGAGGAACATTCGACCAACCTTCTTTAGATGCAACGAGTTCAGTGTAATGCTTGGATGTTGCCCAGCCTACGAACTTCTGAGCAGCTTCGGCTTTTTGTGTGCCAGCTGGAATTGCAAGCGACCATGCCCACAACCAGTTGCCACGGTTGCCATTGCCTGTATCTGGGGCAAGTGCGAAAGCAACTGAGTCAGGGAAC
>JANNBH010000069.1:0-5807 GCA_031385245.1 Hyphomicrobiales bacterium
GCCCGCCAGCACCTACGCAAAAATCGTCATCAAAATCGCATCCGTCTGGATGGCGCCGACCGGCATTTTCAATTCGCACCTGATTATGGCCGCAGCCATTGAGCGCTTTGGCACCGACGCGCAAAAAGAAAAATATCTGCCGCGCATGGCCAGCGGTGAATTGCGCGGCGGCATCGGCTTGACCGAGCCCGATTGCGGCACCGATTTGCAGGCGATCCGCACGGTTGCAAAAAAAGACGGTGGCGATTACGCCTCCGCTTAAACGTGGCAGTGGCAGCGTGCATTCATCGGTTGCTGAAGCCATTGGCAAACGCATTGTGCGAGGCGAATTTTTGCCCGGCACAATTTTGCCAAATGAAGCAAAGTGGGCCGCCGATTTTAAAGTTAGTCGGTCGGCTGTGCGCGAAGCCATCAAAATTCTGATGGCAAAAAACTTGCTGGTCTCGCGGCCAAAAATTGGCAGTCGCGTTGAACCAAAAGAAAATTGGAGCCTTCTCGATCACGATATTCTGACCTGGTATGCTTCAGGTCCAAACCGAGAAAAATTTTTGTTTTCACTGCAACAGTTTCGCTACATTGTGGAACCCGAAGCTGCAGCCTTGGCGGCTGAGACCCACACCGAAGAGCAGATGCACGTGATTAGTGAGGCTTGCCGCGATATGGCAACAGCACCATCACTTTCAGAACGTGCGTCTGCTGATGTGCGTTTTCATCTCGCGGTGTTGCGAGCCTCCAATAATGAGCTGCTTTTGCCACTTGGCGTGATCATCGATCAGGCACTCAACATTCTGTTTGTTCATATCACACGCCGTGCCAAAGATTTACATCACGCCCAAGATTTACATGAGAAGATTGAGCGAAATATAAGATTGCGGAAACCACAAGCAGCGCGCACTGCCGTGCGGAATCTTCTTGATAACTCAGATGCACTGATCAGACAGCGGCGCTAAAACCCTTTACCGCTGGGAGCACTTGCCTAAAACGCATCGGTCTTTTCATAGATTTTTTGTAAATCTGCAATCTTGATTCTAAACTTAGTACCATGATCACGCAACGCAGACGTGTCAGTTGCTCGCAGATCAAAATCGATAGCAATTACTCCATCGACAATAGCTTGGATGAAAGCAGTTGTGCGGGGATCTTGCAGCAACTGTGCTGTTTCAAAAACCACAGTGCCTTTGGCTTTTTTGACTTTGCCATGCACAACGATCAACCTCCGCAGTTTGTAGGCAAAGGCATTGATGATTGTGTCGTGGGTCCAAAATGGTGATAGTGTGTTCAAGTTGCTGAGGCTCACAATCAACTTTTGGTTTTTAGAACCAACAGTGAAACCTCTATCGGATTGACCCCATATTGTGTGCCTAAAACTAAGTCTCCCAGATTTGCCGATCCAACCGCAAGCATTAAGCAAACTTCGCATTACACCTTCAGGTTCAGGTGTTTTGTGTAAAAGCGTCAGCGGAGAACCTCCACTATGGAATTTAACTTCCCACCTTCCTGAGTCGGGCCCATCTTTATTTGTGGGGTCAAATCCTAAAAGTTCTTCGAGTATAAAACCCGCAGTGCCGGTGCCGCGATAGACACCAAAATCATCTATCTTGTATTCACCGACTTTGAGAAGAGCTTTCAACCGCTCAAACAAATCTTTGTCGGTGACATAATTCACGTCGACAAATTCCGCAGACGCAGCTTTGCCATATCACAATAGACTTTTGATTTCTCAAACCCAATCCATTCAAAGCCCAGTTGTTCAGCAGCGATCGCCGTTGTGCCGCTGCCCATAAATGGATCGAGCACGGGTCCGCCGCCGACAGCTTGGATACAGCGGCTTGCTAGTTCCACGGGGAAAGGTGCCGGATGTTCATTGTTGCGTTCTTGTGGAATGGACCACACATCGCCCATCGCGTTCATTTTTGCAGCAAGTTTAAACTTTGGTTTGGCAATCAGGTAAATCACTTCATAGGTTGGCAGGAAATAACCGGGATTGAAGTTTATGCCGCCACTGCGCTGCCAGATGATTATTTGCCGAACCGGGAAGCCAGCAACAATGTCACTGCGGTCTTGCAGCTTGCCATCTTGCACGCGCCACTTGTGGTTATAAAAAATTGCGCCATCTTCACGCAAAACCCGCATCATGCCGTCTAGGCATTGGCGCTGCCAAGCCACATATTGATCGTGGGGCATCATATCTTCGTGGGCATCATAGCCATTGATTAAAGCGGCATTTGACCACTTGCCACCCCTGCCATCCTTCATGCCGTTGCCGGTGCTGTTTTTAAGATTATAAGGCGGTGAGGTGACGACCATGCGGATTGTTTCAGGCGCCAATTTGACCATTCCTGCGATGCAATCAGCATTGATGATCTTGCCTTTGAGTTTTGGACTAGACGCAGCTTTGGGGTTCATTTGAGCAAGTGATTGCTCAAATTCCTCTGCCCGTTTGAGCGCAACTGATCCTTGCTCTGCCATATTTGTCTCCTCAAAACTCAACTTAGCAGCAGAACATAGAGGGTACAAGAAGCAACTTGTACTTATGCCCTAAAACCCTTTGCCGCCCGGTCCAATCGTTGCAATCCGCAGCATGTTGGTGGTGCCTGGTGCTCCGATGGGGACACCTGCGGTGATGATGATGCGTTCGCCGGGTTTGGCGAATTCTTCGCGGTAGGCGATTTCGCCAGCTTGGCTCATCATGTCATCTAAGCTTTTGGCATCTTCAACCAACACCGGGTGAGCACCCCATGTAAGGGTTAAGCGGCGGGCGGTTTCGATCACGGGTGTTAAAGCCAAGATGGGCATGTTGGGGCGTTGGCGGGCCACGCGAGAGCCTGTCGAACCTGAGCCTGTATAACACACGATCACTGGCACATTCAGTGTTTCGCCAATAGACCTTGTGGCTGAGGCGATGGCATCTGCTGCGGTTGATTCAATATCGTTGCGTTGGGCATGAACAATGCCGCTGTAATAAACGTCGCCTTCAGCAGATTGGGCAATCTTATCCATGGTCTGCACGGCTTTTTCTGGCCAAGCACCAGAAGCACTTTCGGCAGAGAGCATCACAGCATCAGCGCCTTCATAAACGGCGGTTGCCACGTCTGATACTTCAGCGCGTGTAGGCACTGGTTCAGTGATCATTGATTCCAACATTTGTGTGGCCACCACAACGGGCTTGCCAAAGCGGCGGGCTGAACGCGTGATGTGCTTTTGTTTTGCAGGCACTGATTCAAGCGGAAGTTCCACACCCAAATCACCACGCGCCACCATAATGCCATCGGAGATTTTGAGAATTTCATCGAGCACCGGAAGTGCCGATGGCTTTTCAATTTTAGCCATAACGCCAGCACGGCCTTTAACCAGCTTTTGCGCTTCGGCCACATCTTCAGGGCGTTGCACAAATGAAAGCGCAATCCAATCCACACCCAGCGAGGCTGCGGCTTCAAGATCAGCCCGGTCTTTATCGGTGAGGGCGGGAATTGGCAGCAGTGTATCTGGCAGGTTCACGCCCTTACGATTAGAGAGCACACCACCATAAATAACTTTTGTATCTAAACGTGTAGGTGCTGCATCTGTGATTTCCACACGCAGGCGGCCATCATTGAGCAGCAGATTATCGCCCTTCTTTGCACCGGCAAAAATTTCTGGATGAGGCAGGAACACGCGGGTTGAATCACCAGGCTCTGGGTTAGTGTCGAACACAAATTGTTCGCCCGCGTTTATCTTCACTTCTTTATCAGCAAATGTGCCAATGCGAATTTTTGGGCCTTGCAAATCGGCCAGAATGCCGATGGGGCGTTTGAGTTTTTCTTCAACGGCGCGAATGTGGCCATGGAGTTCTTTGAGTAAAGCATGATTGGTGTGGCTCATGTTAATGCGGAACACATCTACGCCGGCGATAAAGAGCTTCTCAATCATCTCGCGGCTGGCCGAAGCCGGACCTAACGTTGCTAGGATTTTGACCTTACGTTTTCTACGCACTTTAATGTCTCGCTTTAATTATTGGCTGGGAGTTGTCTTGTCGCCAGAAAGTGAGACTGTCCAGTCGGCTTCTTCGCCGGTGTCCACTTCAAAGAAACCTTGTTTTTGAAATCCACGGTCAATGCAATTATCAATGCCGCGAATGGTGAAAATTTTATCTTTAATACAAATCTGTGATTTGCCGCCCCAAGAACCGCCCTTTTCTTGGTCAACAGCATAAACATAATAATAGCGGGCAATCAAAGCGCCCTTGAGCAGGGTTAGGCATTTTTGCGGTCCGGCGGTCCACCAGCCTTCGCTGGCCCAGCCCTCTTTATCCTTATAGCCAATGGCAACGCCCACTTTGCTGGCGGTGTTGTTGCAGAGTTTAAGATCTGCTTTTGCAGGGGTTCCGGCCACGGTTAGAAACAATGCTGCTCCCACACCAATCCAGAATTTGCCAATCATGCCAATGCCTCCACGCCTATAGTCGAATCAAATCTATGTTTAGTTTCAAGGTTCGCGCCGTCAACCTCGAAAATCTCGGGGAAACTAGGGCATTATAGCGCCTACGACAAGTGTTTAGGTCTGTGGATGACCAGAAGTTCGGCATTGGCGCTTTTCATTTCAGCGCTTATGTAAGGGCCATGGATATGGATGAGAAAACCAGAACTGAACTTGAGGCCGCTGCATTTCGCCGTTTGATAATGCATTTGCGTGAGCGCGAAGACGTGCAGAATTTAGATTTGATGAACCTGGCGGGCTTTTGCCGCAATTGTTTATCGAATTGGTTTGAAGATGCAGCCAAAGCTGAGGGCATTGCCGTTACACGCGATGAAGCGCGCCAGCTTATTTATGGGATGCCCTATGAAGAGTGGAAGGCCAAGCATCAATCAGGCCTGACAGTCAAAATAACACCACCCCAACATTAAATTCGGAGAATAGACTTGGCTGACAAGACAACAACGCATTTTGCCCATGGCCAACTTAAAGCCATTGTGGAGCGTATTGAGCGTTTGGAAGAAGAAAAGAAAACCATCGCTGCGGATATTAAGGAAGTTTATGCCGAAGCCAAGGGCACGGGATTTGATATTAAAATCCTGCGTAAAGTAATTTCATTGCGGAAGAAAGAAGCCAGCGAGCGGCAGGAAGAAGAAGCGCTAATTGATGTTTATTTGGCAGCCTTGGGCATGGCACCGAGTGTGGCGGAAGAGGCGGCTTAAATTTAAAGTTCGTCAAGCTGCACCACGGTGATCCCATGGCTCGATTTAAAATGACGATCATTTGTTAGGAAAACTTCACAGTCCATTTCGATGGCCGCGAGAAAATGTGTGGCATCGACGAGCTTTAGATTTTTTTCTGCTCCCAATTTTGCGGCGCTGATAATTCTTTCGCTGTCAACGGGGATTAGATTGAAGAGCCCATTGTTGTAAAAAATATCTTGGTATTGCTGAATGAGTAATTCGCTGTTGGATTTGTGTGCGCCATAAAGGCATTCTGCAACGCCTATAGCACTAATGTGAAGGGCTGCTTCGGTTTGTTCAAGGAGTGCCAGAGCTTGTACAATTTTTTGCTGGAGCGCATCAGCACGCTCAATAAGATAAATTAAAATATTAGCGTCAAAATAAATTCTTGATTTCGATTGAAAGTGTTCAATCATTGCCACGGAATTCGCGGCTACGTTTTTCTAACGATTCACGCGATTGCTCGCCAACCAATTTCACACCAATTCCAGCCATTGCTATAAGGCGTTCAAATTTCTGCTTTCTGTCAATGTTTGGTTCTGTGGGCAAATCACCTTGCAATTGTGGAATGCTGCGGGCGCGGTCGATGGACATGGTGACGAGTGTGGGCCG
>JANNBH010000071.1:0-12983 GCA_031385245.1 Hyphomicrobiales bacterium
GCAATGGAACCCGTGAGGCCAATAATCATGGTTGAAAATCCGCATCAATGTCACGGGCAATGAGTGTATAGAGTTCTGGTATCACCTCTGGCCTCACACCGAACCATAGTTCAAAACCAGTTACTGCTTGGTGCAACAACATGCCAAGGCCAGGAACAATGCGGTTGCCACGGGCTTCAGCATTTTTCAACAGCTGGGTTTTGAGAGGTATATAAACAATATCCACAACGATTGCTTTCATGGGCAGGGAGCTGAGATCAATCTCCAACTCAGGTTGACCGCTCATGCCTTGTGATGTGGTGTTGATTAAAACATCACAGGTTTCCAAAGTTAAATTTTGAGTTTCAACGGGGATAATTTTAGGCCCAAAGCTTTCGCGTAAATCTTGAGTCCGTGACAGAGTTCGATTCGCTACCGTAATGGAATTTACACCGGTTTTAAGCAGCCTATGAATGATGGCTTTGGCAGAACCACCCGCCCCTAAAATTATGATGTTTTTTCCCACTGGATTAAATTCTGGAACATGAGTGAGTAAGTTTTGCAGAAACCCATCGCCATCCGTTGAGGTGGCATAAGTTTTAGCGTTTCTCATATAGATCGTGTTCAAAGCGCCTATGGCTTTGACACTTTCATCGCAATGATCAACTGCCGCAATTGCGGTTTCTTTATGCGGCAGAGTGACATTACATCCCACATAACCGTTGGCGCTCAGGTTTTTAAGAAAATTTGCGAGATTTTGCGGTTCCACCGCCACGCGCTCATAGCTTCCAGAGATTTGGAGTTTTGCCAGCCAGTAATTATGGATCAAGGGTGAGCGTGAATGAGAAATTGGCCAGCCGATGACACATGCTTTTATCATGTCTTTAAGAACTGCATCTGGCGCAAAAAAGCAAGGCACGGCAACAGCGGAAAGCCGAGAATAGTGAAATAGTCGCCCTCAATTTTTTCAAACAACTGCACGCCTTGGTTTTCCAGCTGATAACAGCCAACCGAATGTAGGATGTCTGGTCCACAGGCAATTACGTAATCTTCAAGAAATTCATCTGAGAAGTTCCGCATTGTGAGTTCAGCGCAATCCACACTTGAAAACAATGTTTGACCAGCTTGAAAAATTGAAATCGCAGAATGGAGCGTGTGGGATTGGCCGCGTAATTTTTGCAGGCACGTTTTGGCCTCCGCCAGAGTTTTAGCTTTATTGAAGAGCACACCATTACAGGACAAGGTTTGATCCGCACCTATGACAAGTGCATTTGGATGCTTAATGGATTTGGCTTTTAAATGAGCCAAGGCAAGAACAAGCTCTTGAGGGGTTAAAGAGTTGTTTTTTGATTTATAGTCATCTTCATCCACGGTAGGACTTTGGCAAGTGAAGGCAATGCCCGCATTTTTGAGAAGCTGCAGGCGAATGGTGCTGGTGGAGGCCAGGATGAGTTCTAAGGCTGGCATTGTTTTTGGAGGCTGAGCTTTGGGATGAATTGTGGATAAGTTTTAGTTTTCAGCGGAGATGTATAGTTGTGAGCTAACAAATTAAGAAGTTATTAACAATTGAACTTGGTAAGTTTCTAATTTAATTTTGTTGTGGGCGGGTTATAATTTTATATATGACATTCAACATGTTGAAATTCCTAAGATAATTGTTGTGATTTGGATTTTATTAAAATTTATTCACAGTTTTTCCAATCCGTCACATGGGTTTTACTTTAGAATCCGTTATTCACGGGCCAACAGAATCTACAATCTATATAAATCTCTTATTTGATTAGGTGTGAGAAGTTTGAAACCTTTACTCAATGTTTTACATGGACAGGCTCCAAAGCGTAGACCAATTTGGGTGATGAGACAGGCTGGACGCTATTTGCCCGAGTACCGTGCTGTAAGAGATAAGGCAGGGAGTTTTCTGAAGCTTTGTTATAATCCAGAGTTAGCTTGCGAGGTTACGTTGCAGCCCTTGCGTCGTTTTGATTTTGATGCGGCAATTTTGTTTTCAGATATTTTAGTTGTTCCTCAGGCTATGGGGTTAGCTTTGGATTTTCGTGAAGGCGAAGGGCCAGTTTTACAAACAGTAAAATCGCTTGCGGAAGTTGAGTGCCTGAAAAGCTCTGGTGATTTTCAAGAGTTTTCTAAAATTTGGCAAACAGTGGAGTTGGTGAAAGTTGGGCTTGCTAAGGACAAGACCTTGATTGGGTTTTGTGGCGCGCCTTGGACGGTTGTGAGTTATATGATTGAGGGTGGTAGTTCTGATCGCAAACGTGCACTGGCCGTAGCGCTGGAAGCGCCAGATTGGTATGGTCTTCTCATTGACAAAGTTATTGAGGCTTCGGTTCTTTATTTGCTCGGACAGATTAAAGCTGGTGCTGAAGTGGTGCAGATTTTTGACAGTTGGGCTGGGGACTTGCCGGTGGATTCTTTGCAGCGCTTGGTGGTTGGCCCTATCAAACGAATTGTTGATGAGGTGAGGGCCGTTTATCCTGGATTTCCGATTATTGTTTTTGCGCGTGGCGTTGGCACGCAACATGGCCTGATTGCTTCTGGCACACGTGCGACTGCTATTGGCCTTGAAGAAGACTGCAATTTGAAGGATGTGCTGACGGCCTTGCCTGCTGGTGTTGCAGTTCAGGGTAATCTCACGCCAGGTGCTTTGCTTGGGAGTGCTGATGATTTGAAGACATCTGTTGGGCGCGTATTGGATGGTGTCCCTATGGCGCGCCATATTTTTAATCTTGGTCACGGCATTACGCCGCAAGTTAACCCGGATATGGTAGGCAAGCTTGTGGAGTTTGTTCGGGCCTATGATGAAGGACGCGCGTGATGGTATTGTGGATTAAAGCGCTTCATATCATTGCAGTTATCGCTTGGATGGCTGGTCTGTTTTATCTGCCGCGGCTTTATGTTTATCATTCTACGCAGGTCGTCGGTTCCGAGACTGATGCTTTGTTTAAAATTATGGAACGGCGTTTGCTCAAAGCGATTATGCGGCCAGCCTGTGTGGTGGCATTATTGGCCGGTGGTTATTTGGTGACCGCATCTGGTTTTACTTGGTCCGACAAATGGCTTTCTTTTAAGTTGCTTGGGGTTTTTGGACTTTTGATTTACCATGGGATGTTAGAAAATTATTGCGTTAAATTTGCGAGCGGGTGGCGCGGGCGATCAGAACGCTATTTTAGAATTTTGAACGAAGTTCCAACGGTGTTGCTCATTTGGATTGTTATTTTTGTTGTCGTAAAGCCCTTCGTTTAAATCTGCTTTGCAGAGTTTGAGTTTTGTGTTAAGGCCATCCCGCAAGCGCGGTTTTGCCGGGCTGTTGCATTTTGGTCGCGCGTCCTGCCCGACTGTTATTCATAAAAAGAATTTAATATGACCGATCTTGCCGATCTCAAAGAGATCAAGCTTTCCGAACTGAAACGCAAATCTCCTGCTGAGCTTTTGAGCTTGGCTGAAGAACTGGAAGTTGAAACCGCCAGTGCGCTTCGTAAACAGGAATTGATGTTCGCCATTCTCAAAAACTTAGCCGCGCGGAATGTTGAAATCATTGGCGAAGGTGTAATCGAAGTGATGCAAGATGGCTTTGGCTTCCTGCGTTCGGCCGATGCGAATTATCTCGCTGGCCCCAATGATATTTACATCAGCACCAATCAAATTCGTAAATATACCTTACGCACAGGTGATACAATTGAAGGGCCTGTCAAAGGGCCTAAGGATGGTGAACGTTATTTCGCTTTGGTGAAGCCAAACACTGTAAATTTTGAAGACCCAGAAAAAGCCAAGCATAAAGTTAACTTCGATAACTTGACGCCACTTTATCCTGATCAACGCTTAGAAATGGAAATTGCGGATCCAACGCGCAAAGATTATTCGGCGCGGATTATCGATATTGTGGCCCCCATTGGCAAAGGCCAGCGTGGTTTGATTGTGGCCCCGCCGCGCACTGGTAAAACGGTTTTGTTACAAAATATCGCGCATTCAATTACCACCAATCATCCTGAATGTTATTTGATTGTTTTGCTGATTGATGAACGCCCCGAAGAAGTGACGGATATGCAGCGCTCGGTGAAGGGCGAAGTTATTAGTTCCACGTTTGACGAGCCCGCAACACGCCATGTGGCTGTTGCGGAAATGGTTATTGAAAAGGCAAAGCGCTTGGTTGAGCATGGCCGTGATGTGGTTATTTTGTTGGATTCAATCACCCGTCTTGGCCGAGCTTACAACACCGTTGTGCCGTCCTCTGGGAAAGTTTTAACGGGCGGTGTGGATGCTAATGCCTTGCAGCGCCCCAAGCGCTTCTTTGGTGCAGCGCGAAACATTGAACATGGTGGCTCGCTTACAATTATTGCGACGGCTCTTATTGATACGGGCAGCCGGATGGACGAAGTGATTTTCGAAGAGTTCAAAGGAACTGGTAACTCGGAAATTATCTTGGATCGTAAGGTTGCCGATAAGCGCGTGTTCCCGTCGATTGATATTCTGCGCTCAGGCACGCGGAAAGAAGAATTGTTGGTGAAGGCCGATGTTCTCAAGAAGACCTATGTGCTGCGCCGCATTCTTAATCCTATGGGCACTGTAGATGCCATTGAGTTCTTGGTTGATAAAATGCGTCAGACCAAGGGCAATAGTGACTTCTTCGATTCTATGAATGCTTAAACTTTGAAGGTGCCAGATGGTATCGATTCGAATCCGAAATGATTGAGAATTCGACCATCTATGCACTTTCGAGTGGCCAAGGTAGGGCTGGTATTGCCGTCATTCGGGTTTCGGGTCCGAAGGCAGCGGAGGTGCTTTCAGGTTTAGCTGGTGAGCTTCCTAGCCCACGCTTTGCATCTCTGCGGAATTTGAAATCAGCCGATGGTTTTATTGATCAGGCCTTAGTGCTGTGGTTTCCCAGCCCTGAAACTGCAACCGGCGAAGATGTGGCCGAGTTTCATATTCATGGCAGCCCAGCTGTTGTTACAAAACTGTTTGCTGAATTCTCAAAATTTGAAAATGTAGTTCCTGCTGAAGCGGGTGCCTTCACACGGCGCGCCTTTGAAAATGGCCGCTTGGATTTGGTTGAAGTTGAAGGGCTTGCCGATCTTTTAAGCTCGCAAACTGAATCACAACGGCGTTTGGCGATGCGACAATTTATGGGTGAAGCCAGTGCCATCTATGAGAATTGGCGTGGGCAACTCACAGCTGCTTTGGCCTTGCTGGAAGCGGCCATCGATTTTGTTGATGAAGATGACGTGGTGCAAGATGCGTGGAATCATGTTCGCCCGAATGTTGAGAAGCTGCGCGAAGAACTTCTTCAAGCGGTCGAAGTGTCGGCCAAGGCAGGTGCGGTTCGCGATGGCTTGAAGCTGGTGATTGCTGGTCCGCCAAATGTTGGAAAATCATCCTTGATGAATTGGTTGGTGGGACGCGCGGCGGCGATTGTTTCGCCGATCGCCGGAACTACCCGCGACGTCGTTGAGCGTGTGATTGATTTTCATGGCGCGCAAGTTCTGGTGAGTGATACTGCGGGCATTCGCGCTGACACGTCTGACATGATTGAGGCTGTTGGTATTGACCGCGCCAAAACTGAAGTGCGTGATGCTGACATACTTGTGTGGGTAACGGCTCCGGATTTGATTGCCGAAGTAGGGCCGGCGCGCATTCCCGATGTTATGGTTCACAACAAAAGTGATTTAGAGTCGAGTCGGATGCGGAACGATTCTTCTATCGCAGTTTCTGTAAAGTATGGCCACGGTTTGAATCAGTTAACTGAGACGTTGAAGAATTTGATTCAAGCGCGCACTGCTGTGGCAAACAATGCACTTGTGGTGCGGGATCGCCATGTAGCTGCAGTTAAAGAAACGATTCGGTTGCTCAATGATTCGCTTGAGGATGAGAGACGACCATTAGAATTGATTGCCGAAGATTTACGCAAAGCGACACGCACAATTTCTTCAATCACGGGGCGCATTGATGTAGAAGATTTGCTTGGCAAGATTTTTTCAGAATTCTGTATCGGCAAGTAATGTTTCACGTGAAACGAATCCGGCTTTGACCTTCGTCCGTAGACGGACTAAATGGCCTGAGTGTTAATGAGAGATTAAAATTGTGTTTGATGTGATTGTTGTGGGTGGTGGACATGCAGGCTGCGAGGCGGCATCGGCATCGGCGCGGCTTGGCGCACACACAGCCCTGCTAACACACAAGCAGTCCACCATCGGTGAAATGTCGTGCAATCCTGCTATCGGCGGATTGGGCAAGGGCCATTTGGTGCGCGAGATTGATGCTTTAGATGGTCTCATGGGGCGTGTTGGGGATGAAGCCGGAATACAGTTTCGGCTGCTTAACAGATCGAAAGGCCCTGCCGTTCGGGGCCCTCGCGCCCAAGCTGACCGCAAGCTTTATCGCAATGCGATGCAACGGGTTTTATCTGAACAAGATAATATTGAAATTGTTGAAGGCGCAGCCTTCTCGTTGATCATAGAAAACGACCGCGTGTGTGGCGTTCGCACCGAGGATGGCCGCGAACTTCGGGCTGTTTCTGTTGTGTTGACCACCGGCACATTCTTGAATGGATTGATTCACATTGGCGAAAAGCAAATCTCAGCAGGGCGGGTGGGCGAGCCTCCGGCGCGTGGCCTTTCCGAGCAAATGCGTAATGCTGGAATAGTGCTGGGTCGTCTCAAGACTGGAACACCCGCTCGGCTTGATGGCAAGACGATCAATTGGAAAATTTTGGAAGAGCAGAAGGGTGATGAGCCGCCTGTGCCGTTTTCTTTTCTAACTGAAAAAATTACCACACCACAAATTTCGTGTTTCATTACCTCTACCACAGCTAAAACCCATCAGATCATCGCTGATAACATTTTGCGGTCGCCGCTTTATTCTGGTCAGATCACGGGAACCGGGCCGCGCTATTGCCCATCAATAGAAGATAAGATTCATCGCTTCAAAGATAAATCGGCACATCAGGTTTTTCTGGAACCTGAAGGTTTGGATGATGATACGGTTTATCCGAACGGCATTTCCACGTCCCTTCCTGAAGATGTTCAGGAAGCTTTTATCCATTCCATGCCTGGCCTCGAACAGGTTCGGATCATTCGCCCTGGCTATGCCATTGAGTATGACTATGTCGACCCGCGCGAACTTTCGCACAGTTTAGAAGTGAAGCGTCTGCCTGGGCTTTATTTGGCTGGGCAAATTAACGGCACTACAGGTTATGAAGAAGCGGCAGCTCAAGGATTGGTTGCTGGATTGAATGCGGCTCGCGCTGCCTCTGGTGCCACTCAAGTCACTTTTAGTCGTGCTGATGGTTATTTAGGAGTGATGATTGATGATCTGGTGATGCGCGGCGTGGCTGAGCCTTACCGGATGTTTACGTCTCGCGCGGAATATCGCATTGCCTTGCGCGCTGACAATGCTGATCAGAGACTGACACCGATGGGCATTAAGCTGGGCTTGATTGGTGTTTCACGTGAATCCAAGTTTAAAGTGAAAGTTACAATCCTTGAGAGTGCCCGCCAAGTGGCCACGGACCTCTCACTCACGTCATCGGCTGCTGCAAAGCTGGGCTTACGGGTAAATCAGGATGGCAAGTCTCGGAACGCTCTTGATTTGATAGCTATGCCAGATGTGGGCCTAGCGCGAGTGATCGAGCTGTGGCCTGAAATTGGGGCCTTGCCCTCTTTTGCTCAGGAAGCCTTGGAAGCAGACGCGCTTTATTCTGGTTATATGGAGCGGCAGAATGTTGAGATTGAAACGCTCCGCCGTGATGAGTCCTATGCCATCCCTACGGACATCGATTATTTCGCCATACCAAGCCTCTCAATGGAACTGCGTCAGAAACTTGCAAAGGTAAAACCCGAGACACTTGGGCAGGCCCAGCGCATTGACGGTATGACTCCGGCAGGGCTGGCTTGTTTGCTCGGTTCGCTCAAGAAGCCAAAAGCGGCGCGCGTAGCCTGAGCCATGGAAACACCTTCTCTCGATAGCCTTGCCCGCTTTAATGTTTCACGTGAATCCTTAGATCGGCTTCAAATTTATGTGCGGCTGTTGCTGGATTGGCAAAAGCACATCAATCTCATTGCCCCCTCCACCATTGGCGATGTGTGGCAAAGGCATGTGATTGATAGTTTGCAGCTGCTCCCGCTAATTCCACCAAATGTTAAGGCAATTGCAGATCTGGGTTCTGGAGCAGGTTTGCCCGCGTTGATTTTGGCGGCCACACAGTCTGCCATAGTTCATATGTATGAAGCCAATTCCAAGAAAGCCGCCTTCCTCAGCGAAGCTCTCCGGCAAATGAAATGCGCTGGTGTGGTTCACCGTGAACGGCTGGAGCCTCGAAAGGCGCCGCTCAAGATGCCTGCAGTCCAAGTAGTGACAGCCAGAGCCTTTGCACCGTTGCCTTTGCTCCTTGATTTGGCAGCCCCCTTTTTGCAGTCAGGTGCGATTGGTCTTTTCCACAAGGGCCAAGATATTGATACGGAACTCACCGAAGCTGCTAAGCATTGGCACATCACATTTGAGTCCATTCCAAGTGTGACAGATCCGTTCGCGGTTATCTTGGCAGTAAAGGAAATTACCCATGTCGCATGATGCCCAAACAGGCCCCCGCATCTTAGCTATAGCCAATCAAAAAGGCGGCGTTGGTAAAACCACAACTGCGATCAACTTGGGTACAGCTCTTGCCGCTGTCGGCGAAACTGTTTTGGTGATTGATCTCGATCCGCAAGGTAACGCCAGCACGGGGCTTGGTATTACCCGCAAAGCCAACCAAAAATCATCCTATCATGTGTTGATAGGAGAAGCAGAGCTTGCCCAGGTCATTATCGAATCGGCCATACCGCGGCTTGATTGCTCGCCAGCCACCATTGATCTCTTGGGTGCGGAAATTGAGCTCGCTGATTTAGACCGCAAGACGCATCGTTTGGCGGACGCCATTGCGCGAATGAGCCCACACAAATCATACAGCTATATCCTCATTGATTGCCCGCCTTCGCTCAACTTGCTCACGATCAATTCCCTCACAGCGGCTGACGCCATTTTGGTGCCGTTGCAATGTGAGTTCTTTGCGCTGGAAGGATTGAGCCAGCTGCTCAAAACTGTGGAACGTGTGCGCACAACTTTAAATCCGCGCCTCACCATTCAAGGCGTAGTGCTCACCATGTTTGACAAGCGCAACAGTCTTTCCGAGCAGGTTGCGGCGGACGTGCGCGGGGTTTTGGGCGAAAAAGTGTATCACACGGTCATACCGCGCAATGTGCGGATTTCCGAAGCGCCGTCTTACGGAAAACCTGTATTACTTTACGATCATACTTGTGTTGGGTCGCAGGCCTACATTAAACTGGCATCGGAAGTTATTCGGCGTGAGCGCGAATTACGGGCAGCATAATTGATTCGGAAGCGGATCATTTCGAGTCCAAGAATAAATAGGAACTAAAGCATGAATCAGGTACAAAAACGTAGACTTGGGCGTGGACTCGCTGCATTGATTGGCGACGACACTTCGGAAGAATCAGTAGTCCAAGATATTCGCAGCCTGCGCCATGTGCCTGTTGAACTGTTGCACCCAAATCCAAATAATCCGCGCAAACATTTTGCTGAAGAAGATTTGGAAAGCTTGGCAAAGTCACTTCGCGACAAAGGATTGCTTCAACCCCTCGTGGTGCGGCCGCGTGCCGATGGCAGCTTTGAAATTGTGGCGGGTGAACGGCGCTGGCGGGCCAGTCAAAGGGCGGGCATCCATGATGTGCCCGTTCTGATTCGCGAACTTGATGACAAAGAAACGCTTGAAATTGCGCTGATTGAAAACATTCAACGCAGTGATTTGAATGCCTTGGAAGAAGCACGGGCTTACCGCCAACTGCTTGAACAATATGCCTACACGCAACAACAATTGGCTGACGCTATTGGCAAAAGCCGCAGTCACATTGCTAACACCATGCGGCTGATGAGTTTGCCGGAAGCTATTCAAAAACAAATTGAAGATGGCAGCTTAACCGCAGGTCATGCGCGTTCATTGATCGCTACCGAATCACCCACCGATTTGGCTGATAAAATTATTGCGCTTAATCTCACGGTGCGTCAGGCCGAAGATTTGGCGCGGGGCCAGCCGCCAAAAGCCGGTAAACCTGCCAAAGCAGAAAAAGATGCCGACACGCGAGCGCTTGAAAAAAATCTGAGCGAAGCATTGGGGTTGGGTGTTGCCATTAAGCACACCGGGGCTGGTGGTGCCGTTAACATCCACTATAAAAATCTTGATCAGCTCGATGAAATTGTACGGCGCTTAACAGGCGTTACTAGCTAATCTAATTTCTGGCCGAGCGCGCTAACGATAGCAGCGCTCGGTTGGTGATGGCTTCCCACAAGGCAGCATTTTTTCGACTTTGCAAAATAGCAGTCGCAATGTTTTGCTGCATCACGATTAAAGATTCGAGATCAAGTTTTTTCAATTGAGATTTAAACGCGTTTTGACGTTTGAAAAAAATCGTGGGCTTGGAATTTCGCACCACCATATCAATAGTGGCACCACGCTCCATTTCAATATGCAATGCTTGGAGTTTCGTGAGATGGAGCAACAAAACTGGCAAGAAGCCGCGCGCACCAGCAGATTCATTATCGAGGCTTGAACCCATACGGTCTGCCGCCTCAAGGTCGCCAGCTAAAACGGAATCAATCAATTCATCAGTGCCAAAGGCTACGGTGTCTCCACAAATTGCTTCGACGTCTTCTTCCGTGATGTGAGATTTTCCTAAACAATACAGAGAAAGCTTGGCGGCTTCTTGATCAACAGCGGCACGATCAGTGCCTACAGTTGCATGGAATAATTGCTCAGCATCACCGCTCCAAGAAAGTTGATCCCCTGCCAATAATTTTCTGATTCGAGCCGCCTGTGCCGCTTCATCTTCGGCATAGATTACAACACTGCCAAATAGCTCTGCTGCTTCACAAGCCACGCGCAGCTTGGATGACTTGCTCAGATTTTCAGCCGTTAGAACTATAAAATTAGCCACCGAAGCACTGGCGATCACCGGGGCTAAAAATTTGAGTACCGACTCGTCAGCACCATCAATCAACAACACACGACGATCACCCAACAGCGACAAAGCATAAAATTCATCAAGGAGTCTGCTTGGATCATCTTTGAGGGATGACATTTCAAAACGCAAAATGCCAGATGAACTCTCATCATTTGCCATCACAACTTGGGCAGCTTTGCGGGCAAGGGCTGCAATTGTGGCTACATCACTGCCATGAATCAGAACACCATTCATAGTGCTAATTTTTCGCTTTAGAAAATTTTCAAAATCCTCTGTGCGAAAGACAGCCACAATTCAGCATCAACCAGATTTTGATGAAAGAGCGGCAGCTAAACGAAGCCGTAAATCTTGGCCAATTTCTTTGGCAGCACGATCACGCGCATTGTTGGCGGCTTGCAAATCTGCCACGGGCTCGCGCACGGTGTCGTAAGAGATATTGGAGAAGCTGGTGCCTTGCTTCACAACTGCACCACTGTTCAAATCAACCAATTCAAAAGTCACCGACAGAGCATATTTCATGCGCTTCACATTGGTGCCTGCCAGCGATGAAACCGAACTCGAGTTTTCTGTTGGCATTAATCGCAACTCATAGCGTGATGTGCCATCAGAAGTTATGCCCGAGAGAATGTCATTTCGCACCAATTGTCCGGCACGGGTTTTCTGTTCAGAAACACGCATTCCAGCAAGTTCAGCAACAACACTGCTGCCATTGCTATTGGTGCCATACAGGGGGCGATATGAGTTGCAGGCTGCGACCAACAACAAAGAAGATAAAAGGACTAAACGTATAAAATTCATCATGCATCCACACAAACAATGTTGACGATACGGTCAGGAACCACAATTATTCTCTTCACAAGTTTGCCCTCAAGAGCGCGTTTGATATTGTCCAACTCAAGAACCTTGGCTTCCAACATAGCGCGATCTGCATTCTTTGGCACGGTAATTTCATCGCGGCGCTTGCCATTGATCTGAATGGCCAAAGTCACTTCATCAACCGCAATCAGCTCGGCAATAACTTGAGGCCAAGTCGTGTTCACCACGGCATCGCTGTTGCCCAGCAATGTCCAGCATTCTTCAGCCAAATGTGGCATCATCGGGGCCATGAGCAGCACCAAGAAATTTCCAGCTTCACGCAAAGCGCCAACCAAATCCGATGATTTGTTAGCCGCTTGCAGGGCAGGGGCGATAGCATTGGTCAACTCATAAATGCGCGAAATGGCGCGGTTGAAACGAAGGCCATTGAGATCGTCAGTAATTGCCGCCACAGTGCGATGAGTAATCCGACGCAAGGCTAAACCATCTGCACTCATCGTAGCTTCAGTATTTGGCAACTCAGCAATGTCATTCACCATGCGCCAAATGCGCTGGGTGAAACGCCAAGAGCCTTCAGCACCCGCTTCAGTCCATTCAATATCACGTTCCGGTGGTGTGTCCGACAGCATGAACCAGCGTGCCGTGTCAGCTCCATATGAGGCAATAATCGTATCAGGGTCAACTACATTGCGTTTGGACTTTGACATTTTTTCAACGCCGCCAACAATCAAGGGTTCGCCTGTGGTGGCGTGAATCCAACTGCCGTCTTTGTGGAGTGCATCAGACGGCAAAACCCATTCACCATTTTGGGTTTTAAAGGTTTCATGGATCACCATGCCTTGGGTGAACAAGCTGGCAAAAGGTTCATCAGCATTGAGATGGCCGGTTTTGTGCATGGCGCGCGCATAAAACCGCGAATAGAGCAGGTGCAAAATCGCGTGTTCCACACCACCTATATACTGATCAACCGGAAGCCAATAATTTGCAGCTTCAGCATTAACTGGCTCAGCATCACGCGGCGATGTGAACCTGGCAAAATACCAAGACGAGTCAATGAATGTATCGAACGTATCAGTTTCGCGAAGGGCTGCTGCATTACACGTTGGGCAGTTCACATGCTTCCACGTTGGATGATGGGCCAGGGGATTGCCCGGCTTATCAAAG